>JAEEKA010000063.1 GCA_016282135.1 Oscillospiraceae bacterium | reverse complement strand
TCGGACTGCAGGAGAACAGATTACTCTGATTACGGAAAACTATGAGGATTCGATAAGGAGCGTATTGTTTTTTTGAGATGCCGTCAGAGGATCGGAGGAAAAAGTATGTGTTACTTTCTGTATGGAGCACTTTGGGGAGACGTTTCTGAATCGGAATATATCGACGTCAAGAATAAATACGGCTTGAAAATCTCGCTTGGCACAAAGCATGATGTAAAGAGTGCGGTAAAAGCCGCTGCAGAATTTGTCCGAGATAACTTTCGCGTTACTGATTGGATTTGCGATTGTGACAGCCCGGTTGGCAAGCACGATCCCACAGATCCCATGATTATAGAGTTAAGTAATCTGATTACGGAACTTTCTGCTCTTCCCGGTGCGAAACAAATCAATATCTGTAAAACATGGACGGGAAAACAAAATAAAAAAGAAATCAAATTGAAACTTAGTGACACTGATTTGCCGACGTTTCTAGCTGATTTTAAAGAAAACACCTTGTATAGCTTAGAATGTTGGCTTTTGAATGCCGGTGCTTAAGGTAATATCTACGCTGTTGCCTCTACCGTTTCAGAAAATGGTAACTAAGCCACAAGGACGGATGAATGGTCATCATTGATAATGACCTTTTCATTCACGCTATTGTCCCAAGGCATGTGGAGACGGTATGTTTGATGTCAAGGGTGGAACTTGAGAAATAGTATCCGGATGTGAAATATGTGAATCGACTGATGACGCACAGCTGGGGACAGAAGGTCATTCGCTTCTATGATCCGGAAGGCAACTTAATTGAAGTGGGAACACCGATGTAGTATGAGGAAAAGATATGGCTTTTGATTATAAAAGAGAATACAAGGAATTTTACATGCCGAAGAACACTCCGTCCATCGTGACAGTGCCAAGCATGAACTATATCGCGGTTCGAGGTCATGGCGATCCGAATCCGGAGGACAGTGAATATAAGCAGGCGATTGGACTGTTGTACGGCATTGCTTTTACGATCAAGATGAGCAAAAAGGGCGATCACCAGATTGAGGGATATTTCGATTATGTAGTCCCTCCGCTTGAAGGCTTCTGGTGGCAGGTTGATGTCGCCGGGATCGACTATGCACACAAAGAAAACTTCGAGTGGATTTCGGTCATTCGTTTGCCCGATTTCGTCACAAAGGCTGATTTCGAATGGGCGGTCGAGGAGGCTGCTAAAAAGAAAAAGACAGATTTCTCAAAGGTCGAATTTCTGACCTATGATGAGGGATTATGCGTTCAGTGCATGCACATCGGTTCTTATGACAATGAGCCTGCAACGGTAGCGTTGATGCATGAGTTTATGGAGCAGCAGGGCTATACGCTGGACATCACCGATCAGCGCCTACATCACGAAATATATCTGAGCGATGCCAGAAAGGTTGCTCCGGAGAAATTGAAAACCGTAATTCGCCACCCGATTAAACAAAAGTAATAAAGATAGACGAAGGCTCCCACACTTCCATCATCGGTAGTATCTTGAATCAAGTGAAAAAGGCATTGACCAATCGGCTGATATTATTCTTGAAAAATGTGACGAGGCTTTTTTTGAGAATGAGGAGCTGATTGATGAATTATTAAAAGCGTATGCCGAAAGAATTGTCCATTAAGCTAGATTGTTCTTATGTGATTCGAGATTGAAGCAATATCTACCCCGTTGCCTCAACCTTTTCAGAAAGTGGAAACTAAGCCACGAGGACGCGCGAGTAATCAGTGTAGATAACAGCGTTATTATTCACGCTATCGTTCTTCATCCGCAAAAAAGGTATATGGGATATGGAAAGAAGATTTTTGCCGCGCTGATCGCCGCCAACCCGAATATCAAAAGGATCAATCTTGACGTTCAGAAAAGGAATAAAACCGCGTTGTCCTTTTACCGAAGGCTCGGCTTTATCGTTGACGGCGAGGAAATGCAGCCGGTTGGGGAAAGCGAAGAAGCATATTTCAATTTATCGCTGGCTTTATAAGCTCCGGCGGGAAGAACCGTCCTCCGGTACGGGTGCAGATTACCGGGGAGGCTGGGGCGGCCTTCCGGACGGAAATCGAGCCGTGACGGGTTCAAAGGATTGCGAAAAAAAGAGGAAACAAACGAATTTTTACCCCTTCGAAGAAATCGAACTGTGGAATCAGCCGGGGGAGGCAACTGACAGAACCGGGAAAAAGCCGAGGATTGCCCCCGGGCCCGGAAAGACGTCCCGCTGCCGCGGGAGAAAGGACGAGAACCATGAGAAACCATGAAGTTACCGCGCCGGGGATGCTGTTGGATGAGCGGGGCGAGCTCCGGGAGCCGGCGAAACAATTTGACCCTCGAAACAGACGGAACAAACAACCATAATACTGGGGGGAGAAGGACAGAATGGACAAAAGCTTTGTTGAAATAAAACTGTTTCAGGTAAAACCCGATCAAACGGAACAATTTGAAGCGATGGCCGAAAGAATGTCGACAGATCAGGCAAAATGGGATGGCTGTATTTCCCTGAGGTATTTTAAGAGATTCTATACCATAGACGGAATCGAATTGGGCGACCCTCCGAGAGAATTGACGAAAGTTGTAAAGTGCGTAAAGTACTATTCATACTGGGAATTTGACACAAAAGAAAACTATGGGAGGGCCATAAAAGCCTTTTTTCAGAACTATAATAAAGATTTGCAAAAACTGCTGATTGCCCCATTTGATATTAATTTGGGATATTCGGTATAGAGGATGCGCGGCTTCCGGGTTCTTGCCGCGTTCCTGTGAACGCAAAAACGCGGCGGCAGGTTCTCCGGCGCGAAAAACGCGATACAAAAGGCCAAATCATGAAAAGCTGGTTGTGAAAAAGCTTGAAAAGCAGGACACAAAGTAATTGATTTATTGAGCAGGAAATGAAAAAGCCGTGATAAAGAAAGCAAATCACCGGAATCGAGGCTTATAAAGGCGGAGGCGAGACGATGATCATACTGATAACCGGTGCATCTCACACGGGGAAAACGCTGCTGGCACAGAAGATGCTTGAAAAATACAAGTATCCCTACCTGTCAATAGACCATCTGAAGATGGGGCTGATTCGCAGCGGCTATACAGGATTGACGCCGGAGGACGACGAGGCGCTCACGGAGTATCTGTGGCCGATCTTACGGGAGATTGTGAAAACTGCCGTCGAGAACCGGCAAAATCTGATTGTGGAGGGCTGCTATATTCCCTTTCGCTGGAGGCAGGAGTTTGACGAGCGGTATCTGACGTCGATCCGCTTTATCTGCCTGGCAATGACGGATGAATACATAGATTCGCATTTTGAGGAGATAAAGGCCCACGGCTCCGAGATCGAAGCAAGACTTGAGGATTCCTGGTGTACGGCGGAGCAGTTGAAAAAGGACAATCGCCGGATGATCGAAGGCTTCCGGACCGCGGGAGAACAGGTTGCGCTTATCACGGAAAACTACGCGGATTCGATCATCGGCCTGCTGGGCTGACAATCGGGAAGCAGCAGCCGGAAGGAGGAATCTGCCGGGAGCTGCCTCCGGGCCCGAAAAGACGCCCCGCTGCCGCGGGAGAAAGGATGAAAACCATGAGAAACCATGAAGTTACCGAACCGGGGATGCTGCTGGACGAGCGGGGCGAGCTCCGGGAGCCGGGCTGGTCCAGAAGTCTGGTGCAGCGCTACCGCCGATCCATGATCCAGGCGCCCAAATTCCGGATCAAGGAATGGGACTATTACCTGGTGGTGAACGACGGATTTGCCGCGGCCTTCACCATCTCCGACGACGGCTATATCGGCCTGCAGTCGGTGTCTCTGCTGGTGTTCGGGGAGCAGCCCTGGGAGCACACGGAGACCGTGCTGAACCCCTTCCCCATGGGGAAGCTGCATCTGCCGGAGGACTCCTCCGCCGGGGTGACGGAATTCAAAAACAAACGGCTGCAAATGCGCTTTGAGCCGAAGAACGGAAGGCGAAACATCAGCTGTCACTTTGAGAATTTCATGGACGGGAAGCCCTTGGACGCGGTGATCGTTCTGGAACAGCCCCCCATGGACAGCATGGTGATTGCCACCCCCTGGCCGAAAAAGCACGCCTTCTATTACAACCAGAAGATCAACTGCATGCGGGCGGCGGGGGAGATTCGCTTTGACGGCAAGACCTACCGCTTCGACCCCAAAAGGGATTTCGGCACCCTGGACTGGGGCCGGGGGGTGTGGACCTATGACAACACCTGGTTCTGGGGCTCCGGCAACGCGGAGATTGACGGCCACGCCTTCGGCTGGAACATCGGATACGGCTTCGGGGACACCTCTGCGGCCTCGGAAAACATCCTCTTCTGGGACGGGAAGGCCCACAAGCTGGAGGACGTGGTCTTCCACATTCCCGAAAGCGGCTATACGGACCCCTGGACCTTTTCCTCCTCCGACGGCAGGTTCGAGATGCGTTTCCAACCGGTGCTGGATCGGGCCGCCTGCCTGGATTACAAGCTGATTGTCTCAGACCAGCACCAAGTGTTCGGGCGCATGTCCGGCAAGGCCATCCTGGACGACGGAACGGAGATCAACGTGCGGGACGTGATGTGCTTCGCGGAGAAGGTGCATAACCGGTATTGACGGCGCAAGGGTCGGGGCCTCAGTCGCCAGGGCGATTTGAATTGACAATTGAGAGTTGAGAATTGAGAATTGTCGGTGTTTTGCAGATTGCCATCTGCAAAACGGAATGAATTTGACGACTGCAAAATTGATGGCAGATTCAGGGGCCAGAGTCCGTAGGGGCGGATGCCCACATCCGCCCGCAGGTGAACGGCATATACAGCCCGCAGGGGCGGCCAAACCTCCCCTGCAAGCAGGGGAGGGGGACCGGCGAAGCCGGTGGAGAGGTGCTGCCGGTTTCCGAAGGAAACAATCGCCCGGCAGGGCGATCCGGCGAAGTGCCGGTATATAACCGGGTGCATCGTTCAAGGCCGGTTGTGATAATCGGGGCACCGCCTCATCCGGCCATTCGGGCCACCTTCCCCTCAAGGGGAAGGCTTGATTTGCTTTCGGCAAATTGCGTTCGTGCCGAACGTCGGGACGCTCCCCCCTGCGGGGGAAGAGCGTCCCCTACGGAGCGGGCCGGCGCAACGAGCGGGTGCAAGCACCCAGGCGCGTCATAGGGTAAAACAGTTGCCGCTGGCCGCGGCGGCTGTTTTTTTGCGGTACGGCGGATCGGCAGCCGGGCTGTGGGTCCTGTGTGGGGGAAAAGTTTGCCTTGACGAACGACAATGGAAAGAGTATGATATAATTAGTGAAAAAATATTCGCATGACGCCGCGGGCGTGTTCGACAGGGGGCGAAAACAGTTGGAGGGCTTTTCATTTTACTATATTGAGGGGAACCTTTTATGTGTGATCGTGTTCGGGATTATCCTGCTTCACAATCACTTTAACATCGACAGGCAGGACAAGCAGGTCAAGTACGACAAGGTTCTGGTGGCGTTTATTCTGTACTTCCTGACAGACTGTGTTTGGGCGGCCGTGGTGGACGGGACACTTCCCAGCGGCCTGATTATTTTGGTCGCCTACCTGATCTATATTCTCATGGCGGCTACCGTCTACTGCTGGTATGAATTCGTCATGGCATATATTCAGGCGCCCAGCAGGTCAAACCGCCGCCGCCGCCACGTGGTCTTTCTTGTGTTTCTGATCTCCGCCCTTGCGCTGGCGGTGCATTTTGCCGCCGCGCCACAGACTTTGATTAACGAGAGGCTGGAGACTCTGCCCCTGTATAACGCCTATCTGACGATTGTACCGGATTTCATCATGATCGTCATTTTCTTCTACACCCTCCGGAAACGGAGGACAGAAGAGAATACCACGGAGCGGAAGAAGCTGCTCTTCATCGCGTTCTTTCCCATGATGGTGGCGGTGGGCGGCTTTATCCAGTCCGCGTACCTGCCCTACTCTACCATCTACTGCTTCACTTGCCTGATTCTCATGCTGGTGTTCTACATCGACTCCATCGAAAAGCGGATCTCTGTGGACCCGTTGACCGGTCTCAACAATCGGGGGCAGCTGACCAGATACTGCGGCCAGCGCTCCAACCTCTTCATGGAGGGCAGGCGGACGGTGGTAATCATGCTGGACATCGACCGGTTCAAATCCATCAACGATACCTACGGCCACGCCGAGGGCGACAAGGCGCTGATAATCGTTTCCCGGGCCCTCCGGCGGGCGGTGGATCAGAGCAATTTCCCCTCCTTCGCCTGCCGCTACGGCGGGGATGAGTTTCTGCTGGTAATCCACCCTGTAGAAGTAAAGGAAGCCGATCAGCTCATTGGGAAGATCCGGGAGGAGGTTGACCGGGAGGAAGGCCCCTATCCCCTGTCGGTCAGCGCGGGTTACGACGAGCTGCTGGAGTCGTACGACACCATGCAGAAGTGCATCGTCCGGGCGGATCAAAAGCTCTACGAGGACAAGGAGCGGATCAAAAACATCAGCCTGTCGGAGCGCAAGGAGTACGGAGAAACGGGAGAGTAAGCCCTGTGAACACAGCGGAAACGGAGGGAAACAGCCGTGGTCATTCTGATTACCGGGGCGTCCCACACCGGGAAGACCCTGCTGGCCCAGCGGCTGCTGGAGCGGTACGGCTGGCCCTATCTGTCTGCGGATCACCTAAAGATGGGGCTGATCCGGAGCGGGCAGACGGCCCTGACGCCCCTGGACGACGAGGCCCTGACGGACTATCTCTGGCCCATCCTCCGGGAGATTGTCAAAACCGCCGTGGAAAACCGGCAGAATCTGGTTGTGGAGGGCTGTTATATCCCCTTCCGCTGGCGGCAGGACTTTGATGAAAGCTATCTGCCCTCCATTCGCTTCCTCTGCATGGCCATGACGGAGGCCTACGTCGACGCCTGCTTTGACAGCATCCGCGCCCATGCTTCGGATATCGAGGCCCGGCTGGACGACAGCGGCCTGACGGCGGAATGGCTGAAGCAGGAAAATCGAGCTGTGATCGAGGGCTTCCGCAGCCTGGGAGAACCGGTGACGCTGATCGCGGAGGATTACGAGGGGACGATGGCGGAGCAGGTGGAGCGTTTCGCCTCGGATGCGCGTGAGACGTCCTTTGGAGGAAACTATGAAGCAGCGAATGATTGATTTGCTCCGGGCGGACAAGGCCACGGAGGATTACGCCGGCGCGGTGTTCGGGGAGTTTGGCCTGTCTGTGGACAAGCATTACGACCTGCTGGTGGTGGCTCCCGCCTGGAAGCCCACCAGGATCATGGAAGGCTATGATGTGGAGATCAGCTGCACGGCGGAGCATGCCTATCTGTCCGGCTACGAGGTGAAGTACGCAGACAGGCTGATTGCCTGGATCCAGTGCAGTCCGGGGGCCAGCAGCCTGATTGACGAGCTCTCCCTGTGCGCGGTGCTGGATTTTGACAAGCTGGTCTTTGTGGGGGCCGTGGGGGCCCTGGTTCCGGATATTTCCCTGGGAGAGCTCTGCACGCCCTCCTGGTGCGTGGAGGGCAATCTGGCCAACGGCTATCTGGAGGAGGATATTCTCAGCTACAAGCCCTTTGGCAAGGTCTTCCCCAACGACCCGGCCTTTGTGGCGCAGGTGGCGGAGCTGGTCCGGGAGATGGGATTTGCAATGCGGCAGGAGCCGGTGTTCTGCACGGACTCCATTTACTGCGAGTACGCCCACATGGATTTCATCCTGCGCTTCGGCGCCCGGCTCATCGAAATGGAAACCAGCTCCTTTTACCGACTGGCGGATCTGATGGAGAAACCCGCCATTGCCCTGATGGCCGTTTCGGACAATACCTCTACCGGCAATTCCCTGCTTGTCCGAAGCGAAGCCCAAAGGGATGCATACAACCAATGCCGTATGCAGAGGATCCCCCGGATAATTTTGGAAATTGCCAGGCGGAAGGAGCTGTGATTTACCGGGGCCTGCTGCTGTTTATGATAGTTTTGTGTATTTTTATTCACGAGAGATTGACACCCAACGGGAATTATGATATGTTAGCATAAGGGTGGAGTGCGCTTTTTTGCGCGGTGCTTTGACGGGTAAGCAGACAGGAAGCAGTGTAATTCCGCGCCAGGATCCGTTTGACCGGATGTCGGCGGATTCGGCAAGGCCGGAAGAAACAGAGAGGTCCCGACATGTACCAGTTTTCAGAAGATTTGCGGAAGCATTATGAATCCATGCTGACGCCTCTGGCGTACTACGCGCTCCGGGACGGACGCATGGTTCCCCTGTTGGTTTCTGACGGCCTTTGTGAGATGGTGGGTCTGGAGCGGGGTAAGCTTTTGGAGCTTCTATCTCACGGCAGACTGGAATTGCTCCACCCGGAGGACGCAGGGAAAACCGTGGACGCGCTGCAGGCCTTCCTGCGGAAGCAGAGCGTCTACGATCAGATCTGTCGCACCCGTTATGCCCATGGGGAAATCTATCATTATGTCCATTCCTACGGCACCTGGCAGAGAATGCAGGACGGCACGGAGCTGGCCTGCATCCTGTATTTGGATATGGCCCGCTGCATGGACGAAACAAACCGACTGTCAGAGGACGGAAAGCTGTTCCGGAAGGATCTGTTCTATACGGATACCCTCACCGGCGCTCCGAATCTGAACTATCTTGTCCAGTTTGCCGACGAGCGGACCAATGCCCTCCGCAGGCAGGGGAAAACGCCGGTTTTGATCTATACAGACGTGATTTCCATGCAGTTTTACAACAGTCAGTACGGCTTTGAGGAGGGCAATAAGCTGCTGTGTCAGGTGGCCGAGAAGCTGAAGGCCGCCTTCCCCAAGGCTCTTTTGATTCGCGGCGCGGACGATCACTTTGTTCTGATTGACGCCTTTGAAAGCGAAAGGCAGATTGAGGAGGCCCTTTGCGCTGCCGACGAGGACATTCAGAAATGCGCGGAGGGCAATACCAGCGGCATCAAGGCCGGTGCCTGCGTGTTCCGGGAGCACATGACCACCACCGTGGCCATGGACCACGCCCGGGACGCCATCAAGTGGCTGGGCAACGACCTGAACCGGGTCTGTCACTTCTACACACAGGTGGCGGAGGACCACGAGTGGAACCAGCGTTATATCATCGACTCCTTTGACCGGGCCCTGAAGGAAGGTTGGATCAAGGTTTACTATCAGGGCATCAGCCGGACCAAGACCGGAAAAAGCACCGCCTTTGAAGCCCTGGCCCGGTGGGTGGATCCCGTCCGGGGCGTCCTCTCCCCCGGCGCGTTTATCCCGGCCCTGGAGAAGTACCATCTGCTGCACCGGCTGGACCTGTTTATGGCCGAGCAGGTGTGCCGGGATATGCCCCTGCGGGAGAAGCAGGGCCTGCCCGTGCTTCCCGTCACGGTCAATTTTTCCGCCCAGGATTTCGATTATGAGGACATTCCCGCCCGGCTGAATCAGATTTATAACCTATTCTGCCCCGAACTGCACCCGGAGAAAAAATATCTCATTGTGGAGATTACGGAACAGGACATGGCCAAGGGCAAGGAGCGCTTCCACGAACAGCTCCGCCGTCTGCGTGAGTTGGGCTTCCGGGTCTGGCTGGACGACTTTGGCAGCGGCTATTCCTCGCTGAACGCCTTCAGCCGCTTCGAGGTGGATTTGATCAAATTTGACATGGAGCTTCTGCAGAATCTGGACGGCCACAACGGGGCCAATCGCCGCATTATGAATGCCATGGTCCAGGTGGCCAGGGAGCTGGGCATTCACACTCTGGCGGAGGGCCTGGAAACGGAGCGGCAGCGGGCCTTTTTGCAGGAGATCGGCTGCGAGCTGGCCCAGGGCTATCTGTATCACAGGCCGGAGCCCCTGGAGAAAACCCTGGTCAGGCTCCGGGCCGACGCAGGGCCGGAATCCTTTGAGACGCCGGATGAGCGGGAGCAGCTGAGTCGGAAGTGGTTTGACGAAAGCGAACACAGCCTTGCCGTGATTGAGCAGTTTGGCGACCACATGCCCGGCGCGTTCTTTATCTGCAGGGCGGATAACAGCGGAGAGCTGCTCTATGCCAACCGAAGCCTCTGGAAGCTCTACGGCTGCGACAGTCTGGCGGATTTTTCGGCCTTTTCCGGCCTGAATCTCCGGGGCATGGTCCATCCGGAGGATCAGGCGGCAATCTTCTCTACGGTGGAGAAGCGCGCCAAGGGCTACCTGCAGGAGACGGACTATCTGGAATACCGGATCATCCGCAAGGACGGCGAGGTTCGCTGGGTAGACGAGTACAACTATTTTGTCCACTCCGAGCTGCACGAGGACGTGTACTATGTGTTTCTCTCGGATACCACCGAGGCCCGCCAGCGGGCGGAGGCCGAAAGAGTCCTGCGCGCCTCTGTGATTGAGGCCCTGACCCGGGTTTACGCTTCCGTGTGGATTATTCACGACCTGGAATCCCAGCGCCTGGAGCTGTTCCGGTCCGACGAAAGGCTGGCCTACATGGAGCAGGTGCTGAAGGACGCCAGGGTGGAGCGCTATTACGACGGCCTGGTGTTCTTCTCCGGGATGATCGTGGAGGAGGATCGGGCGTCCTTCCTGGAGGCGGTCAAGCCGGAGAACGTGGAAAAGAACACCCGGGATGGACGGGTTTATTCCGTTCCCTTCCGCAGGAACCTGGAGGAGGGCGGATTCCGGTACTATCAGCTGGAGTTTTCCAGACTGGATCTGAAAAACGGAGAGAACACCATCGTGGCCGGGATTAAGGACGTCGATGAGGAGGTCCGCAGGGAACAGGAGATTCAGCAGTCTCTCAAGCTCCGCTCCGCCGTTATTGAGGCCCTGACCCAGGTTTACGACTCGGTGTGGATCATCAAGGATCTGACAACCCAGCGCTTTGAGCTCTTCCGGGTGGATAAGACCCTGGTTCACATGATGCCGGCCCAGGAGGCGGCAAAGCTTATTCGCTTTACCGATGCCCTGGCCTTCTATTCCCGGCTGATTTTGAAGGAGGACCGGGAGGCCTTCCTGGCGGCGACCACGCCGGAGGCCATTGATCGCAGCACCCGGGAAAAGCTGCTCTATTCCGTCCCCTTCCGCCGGGTATTTGAAAACGGAATCCGGCACTACCGGATAGAATTTACCAGAATGTATCTGGAAAACGGAGAAATCAACATTGTGGCCGGCTTCAAGGACGTGGACGACGCGGTTCGCGGAAACAGGCTCACTTAGGCGGATTTTTCTCCGAAATTCGGAGCCGGTGTCGGCAATACAGACATGTGACCGTTCGTTTACGGGCCAACCGCGGAACGAGCGGTCACATTTTTTTAACAATTTGGTAAGTTTTCGCATTTTTCCTATGGAAAATCGAAGATTCCTGTGATATAATATACAATATGGGATTCTATGTGTGCTTTGTGTGTTTTCCCCATGCGAACGGTTTCTGCCGACCCGGACAATCCGGCCCGAAATTTGCGGAAGATGAGGCGTAACAATGTCAGAACAGACGATTTATTACGGATCGATTTCGATTCTATCCTATGTGCTGCTGGTGATCTATCTATTCCGGTGGCATAAGCACCTCGACGCCCACATGACAGTGATCTTTGCGCTGATTCCCGCGATCAATCTGTCCTATTGGCTGATGTACAGCAGCGCGGACCCGGAAGCGGTGATGACCTGCCTGAAGCTCAGCTATCTGGGCGGATGCTTCCTGCCCTGGGTGCTGACCATGTGCGTGGCGGGGCTGTGCAATTTCCGGGTGAGCGGCCTGACCCGAATCGCGACATTCCTGGTGAGCACCGTATTCTATCTTCTGGTGCTGACCATGGGGAATTCAGAGCTGTTCTACAAGGGACTGTCTGTCAGTAAGAGCGGCGGGCGGATCATTCTGAGCAAAATCTATGGGCCGACCCACACCGCATACTACGTGTCGCTGTTTCTCTATCTGTTCGCGGATCTGGCCTTGATCCTGCGCTCCTACAACAGGCAGCGGCAAGTTTCCCGCCGGATGCTGGTTTTGCTGTACGTACCCATTCCCATCTCCATCCTGGGCTATTCTCTCAACCGCATTACCGCCCAATTCGGCTTTGAGGCCGTTCCCCTGACCTACCTGATCGGCCAGGCGGTGTATCTCAGCATTGCCCACCGGATGGCAGTCTACAACAAGAGCGATATGCTGGTGGAGTCCATGGTGGACTCCAGCGAGACGGGCTTTGTGACGGTGGATTTCAAGGACCGGTACCTGGGCAGCAACGAGACGGCCAGAGCCATCCTTCCCGCCCTGACCACCATTCCGGTGGACGGCAGCATCAATAAATCAGAGGAGCTGCAGAGCACCATCGGCGAATGGATCGACGACTTCCTGCTGAACCGGGAGACAGCCCGGCACTTTACCTACCGAAAGCCTGCCAGGCGTGAGGCGGACGAAAAGCTCTACGCCGTCACCGTGGACTACCTTACCGACGGCATCCGCAACTACGGCTTCCAGATTCTGCTGCGGGACGACACCAAAAACCAGAAATACATCCAACTGCTTGGCACTTTTAACACCGACCTGCAGAAAGAGGTGGAAAACAAGACCCAGCGCATCGTTGACATGCATGACAGCCTGATCATGGGTATGGCTACCATGGTTGAAAGTCGTGACAACTCCACCGGCGGCCATATTCGCCGCACCAGCGAGGGCGTGCGCCTGCTGCTGAAGGAGATGAAGATCTACGACTCCATGAACCTCTCCGATTCCTTCTGCAAGAACCTCATCAAGGCTGCCCCCATGCACGACCTGGGCAAGATCGCCGTTGACGACGCCATCCTGCGAAAGGCAGGACCGCTGACGCCGGAGGAACGGGAGAAGATGAAGCGCCACTCCGCCGAGGGCGCCCGGATCGTCCATGAGATCTTGAAGGAGACGGACGACGAGGAGTTCCGCCGGATTGCAGAAAATGTGGCCCACTATCACCATGAGCGGGTGGACGGCAAGGGCTATCCCGACGGCCTTAAGGGAAGTGAAATTCCGCTGGAGGCCAGGATCATGGCTATCGCCGACTCCTACGACGCCCTGGTGAGCAAGCGGGGCTATAAGGAAGCCTATTCCTTCGAAAAGGCAAACCGCATCATTCTGGAGGGCATGGGAACGCAGTTTGACGAAGAGCTCCAGTGGTACTATGAAAAGGCCAGACCCAAGCTGGAGGCTTACTATGCCGCCGAGGGAGAAGAACACTACAAAACCGATACACCCAACTCGTAGTCGGGAGAGGCCTGCCAGTTCCACGCTGCTTCGTGGGATCGGCAGACCCGCTCCGCCGAAGAAGGCTCTGCGGAGAAGCGCGTGAAGGGAGGACCGGCAATGGTAGACGTGATATTGGACAATTACCCGATGCTGCTGGAAATGGTCGGGCTGATGCTCTTGCTCAATATCAGCACCTATATTCCGGAACAGATGCGGAAAATGACCCGCTGCGCTCTGCTCCTGCTGCTGTTGGAATCTATCTGCTTTAACCTGGAGCAGTGGACCCAGAGCTTTGATACGCTGAGCCCTGCCCGCCCGTTCCTGACGGCCTGCGTCTATTCCCTCTATCCGATGATCCTGTTTTTTCTCATGCGGATCATCCTGGAGGAAAAGCCCTCCCGCCGCACGATGCTCCTGTTCCTGGTTCCGGAGCTGATCAGCGTTCCCCTGTACTTCACCTCCCAGTGGACGCACCTGGTCTGCTGGTTTTCGGAGGGTAACCATTACTTCGGAGGGCCCCTGTCATACCTGCCTTATTTTGTCGTGGTTTATGACGCGCTTTTGATTCTCTACAAGAATTACAATTATTTCAAGGTCTTCAACGATAAGGACCGGCGAACAGCCGCCTACACCGTTGTTGCCCCCCTGGCCGGCATGGTTCTGCTGCAGGTGTTCCAGGGCGGCGGGGATTACAGCGCCCTGCTGACCGCGTCCATTCTGCTTTACTACGCGTTTGTCTACATCCACATGGCGAAAATCGACCCGCTGACTTCCCTCTTCAACCGAAAATGCTGCTATGAGGATCTGCAATCCAGAGCCAAATCCATTACGGCGGTTGCCTCTGTGGATATGAACGACCTGAAATACTTCAATGACAACGAGGGCCACCAGGCCGGGGACGAAGCGCTGAAAACCGTTGCGGCCATCCTGCGGGAACACTGCGGCCAGGGCGGCACCGTCTACCGGGTGGGCGGCGACGAGTTTATCATCCTCTATTCCCATACCGGGGAGATCGAGATTCGCGGCGCCATCTCCGCCATGCGGGAGAAGCTGAGCGAGACGCTCTATACCTGCGCCTTCGGCTACGCCATGATGGGTCCGGGGCAGAGCATTGACCAGGCTATGGTGACGGCAGATCAGGCCATGTACGCGGACAAAGCGGCCATCAAGCTGAAGCAGAAGCTGCAGCGGAAAACCGCCCGGGATGAGGCGTGACCGCCCTGCAGCCGAAAGCGTATATCCGGATGATTTGCAAATCTGCGGCCGGTGATCCCCCAGCCCGACAAGACCGAAAGGAACCAAGTATGCCCATGGCAAAGCGAATTCTTCACTATTTCAAAAAGGAACTGATGCTGACGTTGTCGCTGCTGGCGGCAGCGGCAGCATTGATTATCACGCCGCCCACCAAGCGGCTGCTGCAGGACATTGACTGGCATACCCTGGGGACCCTGCTGATGATGCTCTGCGTCCTGGAGGGCTTTAAGCAGGAGAACGTCCTGCGGCCCCTGGTTCGGCTGGCGGGGGGACTTCGGCGCATGACCGCCCTTTCCCTGTTTTTGATCTTCGGGGTGTTTTTTACCTCCATGTTTGTGACCAACGACGTGTCGCTGATCATCTTCGTGCCCCTGACGATTCTCCTTTTCCGCAGCGGCGGCAAGGAGAAGTACATCCTGCCCGTGATCTCCATGGAGAACATCGCCGCCATACGGGGCAGCCTGCTGATGCCCTTCGGCAGTCCCCAGAACCTCTTCCTCTACGGTCAGTCCGGGGTCAGCGCCGGGCACTTTATGCTCCACATGCTGCCCCTGTGCGCCATGTCGGCGGTGCTGCTGGTGGGCTTCGTCTTCTTCCTCTACCGGAAGAATCCCCGGGAGGAAATTACCGCCGCCGGGGCCGAGACGCCCTGGGACCCGGCCCGGAAAAAGCAGCGCCTCACCTATGCCCTGCTCTTTCTGCTGATCCTCGCCGTCATCGTCACCCGGACGGAATACTGGTATGTGGCAGTGGGCCTGGTGCTGGGCACGATTTTGATCGTGGACCGGCTGCTGCTGACCAAGGTGGACTATGTCCTTCTGGTGACCTTCCTCTGCTTCTTCGTCTTTTCCTCCTCCATCACCGCCAATGAGAAGATTGCCGGGGTGCTGCGGAAGGCTGTGGCGGGCAACGAATACTGGTGGTCTATCGGCCTGAGCCAGATTATCTCCAACGTTCCCGCCTCCATCGTGCTCTACCCCTTCACGGAGAACTTCGCGGGCCTCATCTACGGCGCTGACACCGCGGGCCTCTGCTCGCTGATCGGCTCTCTGGCCTCGGTGATCAATTACCGCATCTATGTCCGGGAGTACCCGGGCCGGGGCGGCAAGTTTATCAAGACCTTCACCCTGGTGAGCTGGGCCTTCTTCCTCATCGTGGTGCTCCCGGGCCTGCTGCTGTCCCGCTGGCGGTTCTTTTGATCGTTTCCGGGGCGGATCCCCGTATCCGCTGCCCCGGTGGTTTTTTCTGATTGACAATCTTGAGCAGGGAATCGGACAGAAATCTGTTCCGGTTCCCTGCTCGGCATGCTTGAT
Source organism: Oscillospiraceae bacterium (assembly GCA_016282135.1). Classification (GTDB taxonomy): domain Bacteria; phylum Bacillota; class Clostridia; order Oscillospirales; family Oscillospiraceae; genus JAFRPC01. Next base: position 2,535 of record JAEEKA010000063.1, on the reverse strand, counting down.
ACGAATATTTGACTAAATGTTCGATTCATTCCGGCGGGAATTGCGCCATAAATCGTTGTCGTCTTTGCCGGGCGTCAAGCCCGCCTGCGTCCTCCGCCTTGTCCGGCACAATTCCCATTCGAAACGCTTTGTACCCTTCGATCAAATATTTGCATGACAGAAATGCTTATGATTACAAGCAATATTTTGTATATTTTGACGATTTTTAAAAGAAACTGTATAAGGCTTGACAATATTTGGAAGAAATTGTATAATTACTACGGAGACGATTACTCCACAACGCAAATCAACAGAAAGCGGAACCGGAAATGAAGCATTTCACCACCAAGAATTATATTGACAGACGGCAATGGCCTGGATCAACACGTCTCACATAAGCGAATAAGTGCTTTGACCATTTATTTGTGACGATGCGTGCGAAGCAGGGTTTGCCTGCTTTGTGCGCTCTTTTTATGCCAAATTCACCGAAACGAATGAAAGAGAGGAGCGGAATGAAATGAACAAAGAGAAGTATGAACTGATCGGAGCAAACGAAATGTCTCTGAGCCGAATGCTCGAGGAAGTCAGCGCGATGCCCAAGGGAACCTCTGTGGATTTCACACGGGAACGGAGCTACTGGGAGGAAGAGGCCCGCAAGGCGGGCCTGTCCTGGAACGGGTTTTTTATCGGCGGGGAGCGAGGGGGTAAGATGGTGTACGAGCGGGACACCATTTCGATCAAGAAACTGTAGCCCTTCCCCAAGCGAACCTGCCCGGAGGACGCGCCTGCCCGCAGGGGAAGCGTCCCGGCATTCGGAACGGGGAGCCGGAGAATCGGAAGCAGTCATTTCACCGGAAAACGACGGAAAGGGGTGGCAACATGAGAAAAATCGTACACTACAAGGGAGAGACGTACCAGGTGGATTATTCCACGCAGCGAGCAGTCAAAACCGGTCCGAGTTACCTGCACTTCGGTTTTTTCAAATTGCGGCTGTCGGTTTTTTTTATGATGCTCTCGTTCATCCTCTCGGTCAGCGCCTACGCGGCGGCCCAAACCGGGGAGGATCAAATCCCGAACAGCTTCGACGGGGCATGCGATTCCGGCAGCGCGGCGGCTGCGTCGGCGGAAGAGGACTTCCTCCGGACGTTTCACGCCACCGGTATGGTGTTCCCCGACAGCAGCAACAGGCTCCTGACCTGGGACGACGTCGCGGCCCTGGATTCCTGCGGGGCGTACTCCGACCGGGAGCTGCTGTGCTTTGCGATCAACGAAATCTACGCCAGACACGGCTATCGGTTCCGGGAGCAGAAATACGTGGATTTCTACAGGTCTTACGGGTATTGCGGGACCAAGGATATGGAAGCGGCTGCGGCGGAATTTGATCCGATCTACGAGTGCAAAAACGTGGATTTCCTCTGCGCGGTTGCGCGGCAGCGGGGCTACCGTTAGCCGCAGGCGGAGCGTCGCGGGAGGAAGGAGCGCGGCCAAAGCGATTCCGCGGGAAGCGAGTCTTTGGCATTGACACGTTTCCCTGCCTTTGCTATAATAGCGACGGTTTCCGGCTCTGCCGGGAAAGGACGGCGCCCGGTCGGCTTCTGCGGCGGAGCGCCGTCACAACAAAAACAAAACAGGGGGATTTATGAAAAACAAAACGGAACTCTTGCGGAAAAGCGTGGGCGCGGCCCTGCTGATCGCCCTGGGAGACTATGTGCTCCTGAAGCTGGGGCAGCCCATCGGCCCATTCCTGTTCGCCCTGGGTCTGGTGGGAGTCTGCTACATGGGGCAGAACCTCTTCACCGGAAAATGCGGGTTTATGATCGCGGACCGAATCCCTCCCCTGGACCTGCTGTTGATCCTGGCGGGCAACCTGGCGGCAGGCTGGGTCTTTGGCTGGATCTTCTCAGTGGCGGACCCGGGCCTGACCGCGGCTGCCCTGGAGAAGGTGAACAGCTGGGAGGTCTCGCTTCCCTTCTTTATTAAGGCCTGCCTCTGCGGCGTGGTCATGTACGTGGCTGTCCTGCTGTACCGGAAGGGCACGCCTCTGGGAATCATCTTCGGCATTCCCCTGTTTATCTTCTGCGGCTTCCAGCACTGCATCGCCAACGTCATCACCCTGGGCGTGGCTGTGACCTTCGATTGGTCCCTGCCCGTCGCCGTGCTGGGCAACTTCGCCGGATCCCTGTTTACCTGGTGGATCAGCCGGACAGTTGATCAGTAATATCGGCTGTCGGCTTTCGTCAGCGGCCGTTCCGCAGGGGACGCGTGCCCTAATCGGAAAAGCCAATGAAAGAAATTGTCAATCCTCAATTCTCCATTGCAACGGAAGGCCCCGGCTCAAGTGAACCGCTTCCCGTCAAGAGGACAGTGAAATAATTAACGAAAAGTTCACAGCGCAGCGGCGCTGTGGCAACCGCGGATTTCGGTTGAATGCTTCGGCCTTCAACCGAAATTTGCGGTTTTCTTATGCTGCTTTGTACAGTTCGTGCTTCTGGATCGGCGTCAGGACGCCGAGGTTCCGCTGCAGGCGCTGGTGATTGTAGTAAACAATGTAGTTTT
>JAEEKA010000062.1 GCA_016282135.1 Oscillospiraceae bacterium | reverse complement strand
GTACAAACGTATACATGGCGGGGAGTACCGTCGACGATCGCCTTGACGCGCTTGACATTGGGCTTCCACATTCTGTTGGAACGTCTGTGGGAGTGGGAGACCTTGATACCGAAAGTCACGCCCTTGCCGCAAATATCGCACTTAGCCATCAGCTGCACCTCCAATCCATCGGTGAAATTACGCAATCGGGTTGCGCTCAACGCATCGGGCTATATGATAGCAGATTAAAGCGAAAAAAGCAAGAGGAAATTACAATTTTTTCAAAAATTTTTATTTGCGTTGAAATGCGGCCGGAAAACAGGTATAATGCAAGGTGAGGCGCGCACCGCGCCGCGCAACTATTCATGACGGAGGCAGGCCATGAACAATTACAGCGTTCCGCTTAAGCAGTTAGTGGAGGAATTCAAGCTCTCCATCGCCTATCAGGCCACAGACTACGAAACAATCCAGGTGGAGGTGGACGAGGTTTCCCGTCCCGGCCTGCCGCTGACCGGCTTCTTTGAGCACTTCGAGGCCCTGCGGGTGGAAGTCCTGGGCTACGTGGAAATGACCTTTCTGGAGGATCAGACCCCGGAAAAGCGGCTGGAAATCTTTGACCGGCTCTTCACCTACAAGATTCCCGCCTTGGTAATCTCCCGGGGCCAGCAGCCCCACCCCGAGTGCATCGAAATGGCCAAGAAGCACAATATCACCATTCTGCTGGCCCAGGAAACTACGTCTTACATCATTTCCAACCTGATCTCCTACCTGAAAAGCGCTCTGGCACCCCGTATCACCCGGCACGGCGTGCTGATGGAGGTCTACGGCGAGGGCATCCTCATCACCGGCGAAAGCGGCATCGGCAAGTCCGAAACCGCCGTGGAGCTGCTCAAGCGCGGCCACCGGCTGATTGCCGACGACGCCGTGGTGCTGAAGCGGACCTCCTCTTCTCAGCTCACCGGCAGCGCCCCCAGCCTGATCCGAAACTACATCGAGCTGCGGGGCATCGGCGTCATCAACGTGGCGAATCTCTTCGGCATGGGCGCCGTCAAGGAGGAAGCCGCCGTCAATCTGGTGGTGAACATCGTCCCCTGGGAGGCCGGCAAGCACTACGACCGAATGGGACTGGAGGACCAGTCTGTAGATATTCTTGGGGTAAAACTTCCCAGCGTCACCATTCCCGTCAGTCCCGGACGAAACCTGGCCGTGATTTTGGAGGTGGCCGCCATGAACAACCGTCAAAAACGACTGGGCTACAACGCCGCCCTGGAACTGAGCCAGCAGCTGGACCGGCATTTTGAGAATTCCACCCGATAATCGAAGAAAATACTTGACAAGCGTTAGATTATCGTGTAGTATATATCAGCCTGCGGGTATGCAGGCAAAATCCCCTTGCCGCTGAGGGATTCAGCGGCCGAAAGACCAAAAGGAGGTGCAAACACATGGCAAAGATTTCCGCGAAGTACGAGGTTCTTTACATCATCGATCCCGATCTGGGAGAAGAAGGTATTGCAGCCCTCGTGGAAAAATTCAAGGCTCTGGTTGAGGCAGAGGGTACTCTGACCAACATCGAGGAGTGGGGCAAGCGTCGGCTGGCCTACCTCATCAACGACAAGCCCGAAGGCTACTACGTTCTCATGAACATTGAGAGCAAGCCCGAGCTTCCCGCTGAGCTCGACCGCGTGTTCAAGATCACGGAAGGCATCATGCGTTCTCTGATCACTGTTGTGGAGGAGTAAGAGATCCCATGCTCAATCACATCGTTCTCATGGGTCGTCTGACCCGTGATCCGGAGCTTCGGCGCACCCAGTCCGGCGTCCCCGTTGTGTCCTTCTCTCTGGCGGTGGACCATGACATCCCCAACAAGGAGACCGGCGAGCGCGGCGTGGACTTCATCGACATCGTTGCCTGGCGGCAGACCGCGGAGTTCGTCAACAAGTACTTCTCCAAGGGCCGTATGGCGGTTGTGTCCGGTCGGCTCCAGATCCGCAGTTGGACGGACAACACCGGCAACAAGCGCCGGGCCGCCGAGGTCGTGGCAGACAACGTCTACTTCGGTGACTCCAAGCGAGACGGCGACAGCTCCGGCTCCTACAACGGCAGCAGCTACGCCGGTGGGAACAACGGCAGCTATGCCGGCGGTTACAACAACAACCGCTCCTACAACGACAACTACGCAGCCCCCGCGGCTCCCGCCGCCCCCGCCCCGTCCGATTTCGCGATGCTGGAGGACGACGACAGCGAGCTGCCATTCTAAGCCGAATTTTTCTACAAGACTGAAATACTGAAAGAAGGAGGATCCTCTCATGGCGAACGATACCAGAGTCAGACCCCACAAGCGTAAGAAGGTTTGCCTGTTCTGTGTGGACAAGGTGACCAGCATTGACTATAAGGACACCGCGAAGCTGAAGCGCTTTACTTCCGAGCGCGGCAAGATTCTGCCCCGCCGTACCACCGGCACCTGCGCTGCTCATCAGCGTCAGCTCACCGTGGCCATCAAGCGCGCCCGTCAGATCGCTCTGCTCCCCTACGTGGAAGACTGATCTCAAAGATTGCCAACCGCCCCCGGCTCAAAGCCGAGGGCGGTTTTTTGCGCGGGAAGCAGCGCAACCTATCGGCCCGCACCCCAGCAGCGGCGGCGTGGGCGCAAAAACGCCCGGGCCGCGGCCCGGGCGTTTGGTATCAACAGTAGAAATCCTTGATCTTCTTGGCGCGGCTGGGGTGGCGGAGCTTGCGGATCGCTTTGTTCTCAATCTGGCGGATCCGCTCCCGGGTGACGCCGAACTTCTGGCCCACTTCCTCCAGGGTGTGGTTGCGGCCGTCGTACATACCGAAGCGCATCTTCAGCACGTCAGCCTCCCGCTGGGTGAGGGTGCCGAGAATCTCAGCCAGAGCCTCGGCCAGCATGGTGTTGGAGGTGGACTCGGCGGGGCCGGGGGTGTTGTCATCCTCCACGAAAGAGCCGATGGTGGTGTCCTCCTCGTCGCCCACGGGGGTATCCAGGGAGAGGGTATCGGCGGCGGTGCGGTTGGCCTCGATGATTTTCTCAATGGGCAGACCCAGCTCGTCGGCAATTTCCTCCAGGGTGGGCTCCCGGCCCAGCTCCTGCACCAGCTTGCGGTTGCAGCGGGTGGCCTTGTTGATGACCTCCACCATGTGGACGGGGACCCGGATGGTCCGGGCCTGATCCGCGATGGCGCGGGTGATGGCCTGGCGGATCCACCAGGTCGCATAGGTGGAGAACTTGTTGCCCTTGGTGTAGTCAAACTTATCCACAGCCCGGATCAGACCGGTGTTGCCCTCCTGGATCAGGTCCAGGATATGCAGGCCGCGGCCGGAATACTTCTTGGCAATGGAGACCACCAGACGAAGGTTGGCTTCTGTCAGCTTCTTCTTGGCTTCCTTATCGCCGGTGGAGACCTTCTGGGCCAGCTCCATCTCCTCCTCCGGGGTCAGCAGCGGGACCTGGCCGATTTCCTTTAAGTACATGCGGACGGGATCATCGAGATTGTACTCCGCTGCAAGCTCCACAGGGTCGATAATCTCTTCATCCCCCTCCATGCCGGTCAGGTCCAGAGGGCTGTCATCGTCCAGCTCCAGCTCGGCGCCGATGATCTGAATGCCCATGCCCTCCAGGGTCTCATAGACCATCTCGATCTGCTCGACCGTGCAGGGAATCTTGGACAATTCATTGTTCAGCTCGCTGGCCTGGAGAATACCTTCCTTCTTGCCCTTGGCCACCAGCGCGGTAATCTGACCGGCCAGGGCTTCCATCGCGGGATTGGAATTCTTTTTTGCGGTAGACATAACACACTTCCTTTGTATCATTCAAAAGGGTACCCGTTTTGGAAACGCCGCAAAACGGGACCCCCGGGAAATTCAATTCATTATATTACAATCTTCCCGGCTTGGCAAGTCCTTTTCCGCATTTTTTACAAAATCTTTGTTTTTCCTCTTGTAAAAAAGAGCGCCTTGGGTTAGGATAAGGAAAAAGCAGGAAGAACCGGGAGGCTACTTAAATGCACGACACAGACTTTATGGCCCGGGCCCTGGCACTGGGCCGGATGGCGGCAGAAGAAGGCGAGGTCCCCGTGGGCTGCGTGGTGACGCTGGGAGACCGGATTGTGGGCGAAGGCCGCAACCGGCGGGAAACAGCAAAGAACGCCCTCTGCCACGCGGAGCTGGAGGCCATTGACGCCGCCTGCCGGACGTTGGGCGGCTGGCGGCTGTGGGAATGCACTCTCTATGTCACCCTGGAGCCTTGCCCCATGTGCGCCGGAGCCATTGTCAATGCCCGGATCCCCCGAGTGGTCTACGGGGCGCCGGACCCCAAAAACGGCTGCTGCGGCTCTGTGGTAAACCTCTTTTCCCTGCCCTTCAACCACCGGCCCACGCTGGAGGGCGGCATTCTGGAGGCGGAATGCGCCGGACTGCTCTCCGACTTCTTTCAGCGTCTGCGGGTTGAGCGGCCCCGGCGGCGGCACTGGCAGCGAGAGACGGAAGATTGACAAACAAAAACGAGCTCCGACCGGAGCTCGTTTTTGTTATGTTCGGTTTTACTCTTTAAAATACGGCGCAACCAGGGTAATCAGCTCGGTGAGCTTCTTCTTGGCGCCTTCAGTGGTCACGGGCTTGTTGCAGACAATACTGATAACAAAGCTGCGGTTGGGCATCCGGACCACGCCCATGGCGCAGATGCAGGTGCCGGATTCAATATCCGTGACAAAGCCATACTGCACGTCATCGGCAAGGCCGGCATCGATCTCCAGCTCTTCCGCAGGAGTCAGAAGGATGTCCAGCATCTGCTGGGAGGCGTCTTCGCTGACCAGCAGGCCGCTGCAGATCATGCCGAGAAGCTCTGCGGTCTGCTGGGCGGTGACGTAGTTCTTCTGGCTGCCGCCGGTACCGCTGAGGGACCGGTTGAAGCCCAGCTTCAAACCGTAGGACACCGCAAAGGACTTGACAGCCTCGCGGCCCTTAGAGGAGTCACCCGCGCCCAGACGCTCGGTCAGACGGTCCGCCGCGTAGGTATCGTTGTTGGTGATCATGGATTTGACGTCCTCAATGACATCCTCCAGAACCAGGGTGCCGTCCTTGGCCTGCTGGAAGACCGCACCCATGATGAAGACCTGAGCCATACGGTTGGCCGTCATCCAGTTGTCCACGCCACAGTTCACAGCAGAGCCGACCTTGGTTCCCAGCGCGGGATCAATGACCATGACCTGCCATTCGCTGGTGAGGCCCCGCAGGGATTCATCCAGTTCCGCCTTCAGGCCGGCATCATTGATGGGGGCCAGCTCCACAGGGGTCTGCGGCTTTTCGGTGGTGGGAATCTCTTCGGTGGTGATGGGCGGGAGGGTTTCATTGCCGGAGGGTTTGGGGGCCTCCGTAGTGATCTGGGTGGCTTCGGTGGTTTCCTTGCTTTCGTTGTTCTTCTGGACGAACAGGATCACAATACAGAGCACCGCCGCAAGAACGAGCATGCACATCGTGATACCGAGGAAAATATCAGGCTTTCTTGATTTCATATCATTACCACTCCATTCAGCTGGTTTTTCTCTCCGAAACGCAGGGTGGTTCTACGCAGGACGAGCCCGGCATAGATTCTGGGGAGACCGATAAGTCTCCCTTTCCAGCATTCATTTTATCACATAATTAGCCGTTCGTCAATGGTTTTCCCGAAACAGGAGGTAAAATGCGTCATTCTGTCTTTGCTGCGCTGACCGCGATCCTGCTCTGGGCGGTCCTCGCGCTGCTGGTAATTCCCGCGGATTCCTCCGCCGCCGGGGCTGCGCCGCCCCGGCCCACTCTTCCCATACCCGAGACTGCCCCGGAAACCGGAGCTGCTGCCGCTCCCCTTCCCCAGGCCGCCTTTGACCCGGAATTCACCCTGAGGGTACAGAAAGAGGATGGGATTCAAAGCATGGATTTGCAAAGCTATCTGACCGGCGTGCTGCTGGCGGAAATGCCTGCTTCTTTCGATGCGGAAGCCCAGAAGGCTCAAGCGGTTGCCTGCCGGACCTACGCCCTCAGCCGCTGTCAGCATCCGCGGCACACCGGTGCGGCGGTCTGCACCGATTCCCGCTGCTGTCAGAGCTGGCGAAATCCGGCGAAGGCCGATGCTGACGCCCGGGAGAAGGCCGAGGCTGCCGTCCGTGAAACGGACGGGCTTGTGCTTCTGTATCAGGGAAAACTGATTGATGCCACCTTCTTTTCCTGCTCGGGGGGCCGCACGGAGGACGCCTCGGCAGTCTGGGGCGGAGAGCTGCCCTATCTTCAGGCAGTGGAGAGTCCGGGCGAGGAGAGCGCCGCCCATTTTACCGACGAGGCGCGGATTCCTCTGGCAGAGTTCCGGGCCACCCTGGAAAGGCAGAACGGCGAGGTTCAGTTTTCCGGTGACCCAGGATCCTGGGTGGAAGCCGTGCAATATACCGCCGGAGGCGGCGTGGGGCAAATCCGTTTGGGCGGCCGATCCTTCCGGGGCACTGAGCTCCGCAAAGCTTTTTCTCTGCGCTCCACCGCCTTTGACCTGACTTTGAACCAGGCAGAGGCGATCTTCACCACCCGAGGCAACGGCCACCGGGTTGGCATGAGTCAATACGGAGCAGAAGCCATGGCCCGGGCCGGAAATGACTTTGAGTCCATACTCAAGTGGTATTATCAGGGGGTGACGCTCATCCGGGCAGATGAGATGGAATAATTTTTTCCTTAACAAACGGGCCTGCCGGATTTCCGGCAGGCCCGTTTTTCAATGATTTTCCGGTGAATTTGAGAATACCACAATTCTCAATTCTAACTTCTAATTTTTTTATTCTACTCCGCCAGCTCGTTGCCGGTGAAGTAGCGGTAGAGGTAGGTCACCACGTAGCCGCGGGTGCAGGGAGTCTTGGCTTGGAACTTGCCGTTCTCGCCCCGCTCCAGGCCCTTCTCGTAGGCCCAGATGGCGCCGTCCTTGTACCAGTGCTTGTCCTTGACGTCGCTGTAGGGATTTTCAATGGTGTATTCCGGACTTCCCATGGCGGCATACAGGAACTGCAGAATCTCACTGCGGGTGCAGGTCCGC
>JAEEKA010000061.1 GCA_016282135.1 Oscillospiraceae bacterium | reverse complement strand
GCTGAAATAGGTGCGTGCCTCATCGGTGCCGGCGGTGATGTTGTTCTCCACAGCCCACATGACAGCACTGTAGGCCCAGTGTTTCTTCTTCACGTCCTTGAAGGTCTTGTCAGTGGCGGTAAACTCCGGACGGCCGTTGGCAGCCCAGAAGAACACCATGGCGTCCGCACGCATGACGGTCCGTTCGGGGGCAAAGTGGGTCTCGTCGATGCCGCCGGTGACGGACTCATCCAGGGCCCACATGACGGGATTGAAGAAGAAGTCTTCGTCGTGCACGTCCTCGAAGGGGTTCGCCAGCTTTTCGATCTCTTCGGTCTTGGTCTCGCCGCAGCGGGCGCAGGTGAAGCTCTTCTGGCCGGCAGCCTGATAGCTGTGCTCTACAGTGACAGTGCCTTCGCCCCAGTCGTGGCCCAGGGCCTCGGTCTCGTCGCCGGTGTAGCTGTCGTTGCAGCGGGAGCAGGTATAGGTGGTGAAGCCGGCCTCGGTGCAGGTGGGCTCGGTGACGACGGCGGCGTAATCGTGGCCCAGAGCCTCCACGGGACGGGTCTCAAAGGCGTCGCAGCGGATGCAGGTGCGGGTCTCCTCACCGGCCTCGGTGCAGGTAGGCTCGGTGGTTACGGTCCAGTCGCCGTACTCATGGCCCAGGGCGTCCACAGGACGGGTCTCCGTGTAGCCGCAGACGGCGCATACCCGCTTCTCCTCACCGGCTTCCGTGCAGGTGGGGGCGGTGGCAACGGTCCAGTCACCGAAGCTGTGAACGTCACAGATTTCCGCGTTCTTGGGGACGGTGGTATAGTACTTGACGCCGGGTGCGGAGGCGTACAGCGCAACGGGCTGCTGGCCCTGCTTGTAGCAGCGGAAGGCATTGGCCTGGGGGTTGAAGCGCAGGCTTCTCTCCGGGTACTCCACGTTGGAGATTTTCACGCCGTCCTCGCCCATGGCAAAGGTCCAGCGGGCGGTATTTTCGTCGTCGGAATCCGCAGTGTTAAGGCTGTTGCTGTTGGTAATCAGCGCAAGCCAAACGTCGGGCTCCTTCATCTTGATGGAGTAGACGCCGCTGCTGACTTCTTCCACCACATAGATGAAATCGTCGTCAATATTGGAAAGAATATTCCCGTTCAAGACGCCGCCGATTTCGCTCATTTCCACCACAGCGGAAGAAATAGCGGAACCGCTGTTGCTGCCGGAGGCATCCAAGACCTTCTCGCCCTGGTAGGTAACGACGTACTCGCCGCACCAGTTCGCCCGGGGAGCGGTCACCAAGGTAAACTCTCCTTCGTTGTATCCATCCTCGGCAATGAAGTAGGAATAGAGGGCATAGTAGGTAACGCTGGGCTCCGTGATGGTCAGTTCCGTGCCAGCCTTTACGAAGCCGGGAATGGTCGTAACGTCGTCCTCAACCGGAGCTGTGGTCCAACCCAGGAAGTGATAGTTATGGGCGTTGGCCAACGGCGCGCCGGTGGGCACAGGCAGAACGGTGGTGTCGTCGATGTAGCCGTTGAAGTTTTCACAGCTCACGCCATCCGGAACGTTGTAGATGACGGTGGCGGGCGTTCTGGCGGAGAAGTTGATCTGGATGGTGCAGTCACTCTCGGCGTCCACCCGGAAGACGTTTCCGTTCTGGGTTACGGTGCAGTCGCCCTCCAGAATCTCATACCCGGCAAGCTCATAGCCGGTATTGGGAGTCGCCGTAATCCGATGGCCGGAAACAGTCACGGTGCCCCAGCCCTCGTGATTGGCCACAGCGTTGATGTCGTACTGGGTAAACAGGGTCCAGGTGGAATTGACAGTCTGGATGGAGTCCGCGGTGCCGCGCTCGGGATAGGGGTCCTCAGAGGAGGCGACCACGGGGAAGGCGACATAGTTTTCAACCGCCTGCTCGCAGGTGTAGCTGGGGTAAGCGGGATCCCAGTAGCCATACTCTTCTTTGATCGCCGCGGCTGCCTCTCCCAGCTCGTCTCCCTCCTTGATGCAGCGCATCAGGGAAGACACGTATTTTTCATCACCGTAGAAGGTGACGGAACGGGAGTAACCCCAGACGGCTTCCACGCCCTTGGCCCGCAGGCCGCTCTCCATGCCGTCGGTAGCCATGCCCAGGCAGATGCCCATATAGAGGAAACTGTGCGGCGCGTTATTGGGCATGTGGTTGCCGATGCAGGTGCCGTCCACAAAGGCGTAGCCGCTGCCGGACAGGCAGTGATAATAGGTGTCGTAGAGGCCCTGGGCCGGCTGGGTGTCCTGGGAGGTCACGCCGGCATTGGTGGTCAGGCACAGATAGGAGGTATTGGCTCTGGAAGCGGCGTCATCGCCGGAGGACCAGTCCGTCGCACCGTGGGAATCGAACATGACCAAGCCGCACTGAGACAGGGTATAGGCGACATTGTCAACGGTGGCATTGGACATGGTATAGCGAATACCTTCTCCGCCGGTCGCTTCGCTCAGGGCCTGCCAGGCAGCCTTATAGCTGGGGGAATAGTCGTTAAAGCTTGCGTCTGAATAGTTGCTGGGGGAATCCCAATAGGGCTGAATCAGACCAATCTTCGTGGAAGAGGGGTAGCCGCCCTTAAGCGCAGAGAGTTCTTCCAGCAGAGCCTCCGCTCTGGCTTCGGCCTGAGCGATTTCCTCCGGGGTGGGGTCGTCCTCGGTATTGTGGAGCTTCGCCTCCATGCGGGGATCATAGCAGCAGGGAAGGCCAACCGTGGTCTGCCAGACCAAAAAATTGCCGTTCTGCTGCAAGGTCCCGGGGACGTAGGTTTCAGAGTTCTCAATGACCTCAATCACCTGGGGAATCAGAGCGACATAATCCTGCTCCGTCATTCTGCCGATGCCGCCGCAGGTTTTGGCGGCATTCGTCTTCACGTTTTCAATACCGGCAAAAACGTCCTGTTCAATGCGGGCATTGTCTTCCTCGGTGAACACGTAAACCGGCTCCTCCGTCGGCTCCGCAGCCCGTGCCGAAGCAGGAACGGCGAGAACGGAAAGCGCCATTGCAAGGGTCAGGAAAAATGCGATCCATCTTTTCATGGGAAAACCTCCTTCTTTATGCTTCCGGTATTATATCACAAAACATTAATATTTTGCAATAGAAAATTAACATTTTTTCTCGGTTTTTTGTCAGAAAGACACAACAATTGTGTAGAGCATGTGATTTTTCCGGCCCACAAAAAGGGCCTGCCGATTGGCAGGCCCTTTTTGTATGGGATTGCTGTTTTATTCGTCCAGCTCGTTGCCGGTGAAGTAGCGGTAGAGGTAGGTCACCACGTAGCCGCGGGTGCAGGGCGTCTTGGCTTGGAACTTGCCGTCCTCGCCCTTTTCCAGGCCCTTTTCATAGGCCCAGATGGCCCCCTCGTAGTACCAGT
>JAEEKA010000060.1 GCA_016282135.1 Oscillospiraceae bacterium | reverse complement strand
GCTGAAATAGGTGCGTGCCTCATCGGTGCCGGCGGTGATGTTGTTCTCCACAGCCCACATGACAGCACTGTAGGCCCAGTGTTTCTTCTTCACGTCCTTGAAGGTCTTGTCAGTGGCGGTAAACTCCGGACGGCCGTTGGCGGCCCAGAAGAACACCATGGCGTCGGCACGCATGACGGTCTTCTCCGGCGCGAAGTGGGTCTCGTCGATGCCGCCGGTGACGGTCTCGTCCAGGGCCCACATGACGGGATTGAAGAAGAAGTCCTCGTCGTGCACGTCCTCGAAGGGGTTCGCCAGCTTTTCGATCTCCTCGGTCCTGGTCTCGCCGCAGCGGGCGCAGGTGAAGGTCTTTACGCCGGAAGCCTGATAGCTGGGCTCCACAGTGACAGCGCCTTCGCCCCAGTCGTGGCCCAGGGCCTCGGCCTCGTCGCCGGTGTAGCTGTCGTTGCAGCGGGAGCAGGTATAGGTGGTGAAGCCGGCCTCGGTGCAGGTGGGCTCGGTGACGACGGCGGCGTAATCATGGCCCAGGGCCTCGATCTCTTCCGTCTCGGTGAAGCCGCAGACGGTGCAGCTGTGATGCTTGCTGCCGGTCTCCAGGCAGCTGGGCTCGGTGTCCGTCACCCAATCGCCGAAGCTGTGGACCTCGCACACAACCACTTCAGCGGGGTTGGTGGTGTACCAGTACTCCCCTTCCGCCTTGGTGAAGAGGGTCAGGCCCTTCTTCCCGCCGGTGAAGCACTTGAAGACGCCCTTTTCGGTATCGTATTGCAGAACACGGCTGGGGAACTGGGCATTGGTCAGGACCGGTCCGTTGGAGCCGAAGCTGATGGTCCAGCGGGTCTTGGCGCTGTTGGAGGAGCTGTAGGTAGTCAGAGAGTCAGAATCCGCCGCCATGGCCAGATACTGGTTCTCATTCTTCATCTTGATGCTGTAAGTTCCGTTTTCAGCGGGCTCAACCACATAGGTCACATCGTCAGTCACGTTGTTGAGGAAATCGCCCTCCCGGGTAATTCCCATCTCAGCCAGATCCTTAACAGCCTTCTCGATACCAAGTCTGTTGTTGACGTTGGAGCCCAGGCAGTCCGCGGTGGCGCCCAGGGCAAAAGCGCCGTCACAGGTGATGACGTACTCGCCCACCCAGGAGCCGGGAGCCTTGTCCACAACGTGGAACTGATCGTCCACGGCCGTGCTGTCGGTCATAACGTAGTAGCTGTACAGGGCGTAGTAGGTAACGTCTGCTTCCGTCAGGGAAATCTTCTTGCCGGCGTTCAGGAACGCGGGAAGATCCTGGGTGTCTTCTTCCGTGGGCGCGGCGACCCAGCCCAGGAAGTGGAAGTTCCGGCTCTCGATGGCGGGATCGCCCTGGGGCATGGGCAGCGTGACTTCATCGCCCACGTAGGCGTTGATTTCCGCGCAGGACACGCCCTCCGGCACGGAGAAGTGCACAACGGCAGGGTCTCTGGGCGCAAAGTTGATCTGAACGGTGCAGTCGGTCTGGGCGTCCACCGTGAAGACGTTTCCGTTCCGGGTAACCGTGGCGGTGCCTTCCAGGACAGTATAATCCTTCACATAGTAGCCGGTGTTCGGGGTGGCGGTGATGTTTCTGCCGCTGAGCTGCACGGTGCCCCATTCCGTGTTATTGGAGACCGCGTTGATGGTGAACTGGCTGTACAGAGTCCAGGTGGAATAGACAGGCTGCACGGCGTCCACGTTGCCGTGGCCGGGATAGACGTCCTCGGAATCGGCAAAAATGGGATATGCGGGAGGATTGGTATAGGGGTCCTTGTTGCCAACTCTCTGCTTCATGTAGGCAGCAGCCTCCGCAACGGTTCTGCCGTCCTTCATGTAGTCAAAGAAGTATCTCTCGTAAGCATAGTCGCCGGTGAAGGAGACGGACTGGGAATAGCCGTAAACAACCTCCACGCCCTTGGCCCGCAGAGGCGCCTGCAGACCGTCGGTGGCCATGCCAAGGCAGATCGCCATCCAGAGCAGGCCGTTGGGGGAATCCGTAGAAACGTGGTTGGCAATGGCAGTGCCGTCCACACACCAGGTGCCGCCGCTGTTGAAGGCGTGGTAGTAGGTGCCGAACTGGCCCTGGGCGGAAGCTTTGTCTTCGGTGGTAATGCCGGTGCCGGAGGTCAGGCAGAGGTAGGAGCTGTTTGCATGGGAGGTATAGCCGTCATAGCCGCTGTAGTCGGTGGTGCCGTGGGAGTCGAAAATGACGACGCCGCAGGTGGAGATAGAATCGCCGATTGCGGTGATGGTGGCGTTGGACGCCTGGTAGGCAGTGCCCGTGCCGCCGGTGGCCTGGGCGATGGAATAGCACTCGTTCTCATACTGGGCGGTGAAAGAGCTGTCAATGCCGATGTAAGGCTGAATGGCAGCCACGTCAACGGAACCGGCCCAGCCGCCCTTTTCCTCAAAAGAGACGGTCTTGGTGGCTCCCAGGGCGTCCGGATTGGCTCCGGGAATCGCGTTCGCCCGAAGCTCTGCGCGAAGTCTGGGAGAATAGCCGTTGGGATCGCCCTTGGCGTCAACCCAGAAGAAAAAGTCTCCGTGGCGCTCCAGCGTACCGGGAACATAGCTGGAAGAGGAAGTGACAGCCTCGATGATCTCATCGACCGTGCCGCTGTAGGCGGCAGTCAGGGAATCAGCGTCGGCCGCATTGGCCCTTGTCGCCGCGTGCGCTTCGATCTCTGAGATTACATCCCAGATGTCGCGCTCCTGCGCCTTGGGCGCAGCGGCAATTGCCGAGGGCAAAAGGGACAGCATCAGCGCGAGGGTTAAGAGAAGTGCGAGCAGTCTTTTCATGGATAGTCCTCCTTTTGACTATTTTGCTTTCTCGATTTATTCCGCCAGCTCGTTGCCGGTAAAGTAGCGGTAGAGGTAGGTCACCACGTAGCCGCGGGTGCAGGGGGTCTTGGCCTTGAACTTGCCGTTCTCGCCCCGCTCCAGACCCTTCTCGTAGGCCCAGATGGCGCCGTCCTTGTACCAGTGCTTGTCCTTGACGTCGCTGTAGGGATTTTCAATGGTGTATTCCGGACTTCCCATGGCGGCATACAGGAACTGCAGAATCTCACTGCGGGTGCAGGTCCGC
>JAEEKA010000059.1 GCA_016282135.1 Oscillospiraceae bacterium | reverse complement strand
GATTCGCCCTGCTATACAGTCCTGTGCTATTTGTACTCGTTCCTCTGTGCTTAACTTTTTCTTATTTGGCATAGTAATGCTCCCCCTATGATGACAGTGTTTTCTTATTTCACTGTCTCTCATAGAGGGAGCATATCAGATTGGGGGCGGGGCGCTTTCATCTGTTTTCCGGCACTTCCTGCTTCAGATTCCGCTGTGCCGGAAGGTCAATTACCGATGCGGGCGGTAGGTACTGACCATTTTCTCCACCGTTTCCCCGATATGCTCGTCGTTGCGGTAGGCCTGCTGCATGAGGTTTTCCAGCTGACCCAGGAATGTGTTGACGTCAAAGTGGACCGGACAGCCGATGTGAATCAGGTCGTTGTCGGTCTTCTTCAGGCCCTCCTCGGCCATGAGCTTTTCCTCATACAGCTTCTCGCCGGGACGGAGACCGGTATAGACGATCTTGATGTCCTCATCCGGCGTAAACCCGCTGAGCTTAATCAGGTTTCTGGCCAGAGTATCAATTTTCACCGGACTGCCCATATCCAGAACGAAGATCTCTCCGCCATGGGCATAGGTGCCCGCCAGCATAACCAGAGATACCGCCTCCGGTATCGTCATAAAATACCGGATGATATCCGGGTGGGTCACGGTAACCGGACCGCCCTCGGCAATCTGGTGCTTGAACAGAGGGATCACGGAACCGTTGCTGCCCAGGACGTTGCCGAACCGGACCGCAACATATTCCGTCTTCGCATGAGTCAGGGCGCCGTCGTAATTGCCGAAACAGCCGTTTCCCGTGGATTCCGCATGGGTGTACAGCTGCGGGAGCTCCCCGGCTCTCCCCGCCTTGATCATGCAGTCAAAGGACTGGATAATCATCTCGCACAGCCGCTTACTGGCGCCCATAATATTGGTGGGATTCACCGCCTTATCCGTGCTGATCAGCACGAAGCGCTCACAGCCGTGAACCATGGCCGCATAGGCAGTCTTATAGGTCCCGATGGCGTTGTTTTTGATGGCCTCACAGGGGCTGTCCTCCATCAAGGGAACGTGCTTATGGGCCGCCGCGTGGTAGACGATCTGTGGATGATATTTGGAAAAGACCTCATGCATCTTCCGGCTGTCACGGACAGAGCCGATCAGAACCGCCAGGTCCAGATCCGGGAACTTATGCCTGAGCTCCAACTGAATCTCATAGGCGTTGTTCTCGTAGATGTCGAAGATAATCAGCTGCTTCGGGTTGTGGGCCGCCACCTGCCGACACAACTCCGAGCCGATGGAGCCGCCGCCGCCCGTAATCAAGACGCTCTTCCCGTTGATAAAGGAAAATACCTCGTTCAGATCCGCCCGAATGGGCTCTCTGCCCAAAAGATCCTCCACGGATACGTCCTTCATGGCGCTCACGGATATCTGCCCAAGCATCAGCTGATACATGCCGGGCAGCTGCTTCAACTCGCACTTGGCCTCGTTGCAGATATTGATGATTTCCTTTTTATCATTCGCGCCGGCGCTTGGGATTACCACGTAGATCTTGGTAATCTGGTATTTCTCCACGCTGGCCAGGATATCGTATCTTCCGCCCACAATAGGCACTCCGTCGATGAACCTCCCCCATTTGTCCGGATTGTCGTCGATGAAGCAGACAACCCGGTCCTTAACCGCCATCGTACCCATGATGTCCCGAAGGATCATCCGGCCGGCTTGCCCGGCGCCGATAATCATGACGCGGCCCACGCCGGCTTCAGCCTTATGCCGCACCGAAGAGACCATGCGGATTGCCCGGAAGGAAAACCGCGGAATCAGCAGGAGCGTCACCTGGAAAAAGCCGCCAAGCATATGGTAGGAAACCGGCATCTTGGTGATCAGGACCGTAATCAAGGCACTGTGCAGCAGCGACGATACGGACGAGCCCACGATGGTCCGGATCAGTTCAATATAGCTGGCATACCTCCAGAGGCTTTGGTACATTCGGAGCAGCCGGAACAAAATGATGGAAACAATCGCCATTCCGGTGATAAGGGTGGCGTACGCGCCCAAAAAGCCCCTGGGGATCAAGGAAAACGTACAGTCGAACCGAACCCAAAGTGCCAGAAAATACGCCAAATGGATCATCAGAAAGTCGCTCACGATCAATCCGAAGGAATCCAGACGCACGTTCCATCCCTTTGCATGTCCTTGATTCAGCTTTTTCATTTGACAGCTTCTCTTCTTTCTTATCTGTTACTCCAATTCAACAAATCCAATAAATCGATTTACGGGAGAACCGTATGAGAAAATGCCATGCGCTCCCGCGTCAGGGGCAGCATATCCGCGAAAAAAGGGACGGCCTGACACAGAACGCCGTCCCTTGAATCTTTCTCCGGGACCCGTATGGAGAATTGGGTCTGGAAACCTATGACTTATTCTCGCTGTGGGCGTAATACGCCTTATAATACCGTTTCCCGTAGTACTTTGTATAGTATCTGCCGAATTTCTTCTCGCTGACCTTGTTCAGAATCACGCCCAAGATCGGGCAGCCGGTCGCTTTCATCTTGGCGGTGGACTCCTGAGCCAGTCGGTATTTCACCTGGTTGGCCTCAATCAGGAGCATGGTTCCATCGCACAGCGGCGCGATAACCGCAGGGTCTACCACCAGGCCGATGGGCGGACAGTCAATCACTACATAGTCAAAATGTTCCCGGCAGAAGCTGATCAGCCGCTTCATTTGTTCGGAAGAAAGAAGCTCCGTCGGATTGGGCGGGACCGCGCCGGCCAGCACCGCGTAGAGCTGCTCCACGTCGGTCTGGCACACAACGTCGTCCAACTGGCACTGGCCGGAAAGATAGTGCGACAGGCCGTTTTCCGGCTGCGGGCCCACGATTCTGTGCTTCAGCATAGATTTTCGCATGTCCGCGTCAATCAGAATGACGTTTTTCCCCAGCTCCGCCAGGCTCAGGCAGAGATCCAAAGTGACCGTTGATTTTCCCTCTCCGGCAAAAGCGCTGGTCATCAGGAACACGTGCTTATCGGCACCGCAAAACAGAAGATTGGTTCGCAGAAGCTTCAACTCCTCATTGACCTCATAGGGTCGCTTCTCTCGCTTCAGCCTGATTGTTTGCATGAGGAATGTTCTCCTTCTCTATCATCGATAATATTTGCATCGGGTTGTCGCGCATTAACGCTTCGGCGTAGGCGTCCCCGACTTTTTTTCGCAAGTAACGCTGACAGGCATCCAACTCCGGGGGGCGATCCACAGGATCGTGAGAATCGGACGCAATCACATGGACCAGGGACTCTCTCAAAAGCTTCCTGCTCCATCTCGCCTGGCGCATGCCCTCATGGCCGAGGACGCTGCAGGCATTCATTTGAACCATGGCTCCCTTTTGGATCAGGCTGGAAACCTTGTCCAAACTTCCCTCCAGGGCAGGGTAACGCTCCACATGGGCAATCAGGGGCTGATAGCCCTGTCCTCGAAGATCGGTGACCCAGCCAAGAATAGATGCATAGTCGTGCAAATGGGAAAATTCAACCAAAACAGTGCTCCCCGCCCCAAGGCAGAGGATTGTTCCGGCCTGCAGGCGCTCCTGCAGGAGCTTGTCGCAGTGATACTCCCGCGACAAAAAAAGACGCATGGAATAGGCCCGCCGGTCTGCATAGGCCTGCAGCTCGGCAAACTGAAGCCGGATCTCATCATCCGGAGTTTCAAACATTCTATGCCGCAGATGCGGGGTAGCGCAGACAACGCGGACGCCCTGCTGATAGAGCATGTCCAAGAGCTCCTCAGACTCCTCCGTGCGCAGGGCTCCGTCATCCACATAGGGCAGAATGTGGCAATGAAGATCTACGAACCTGGTCATAGGCGCCTCCGTTGTGTAAAGATATTCTTTCGGGGGGATGTTCCCCCCGAAAGAATACTTTGCGAACAGCTTAGTCCTTCTTCTTGGAGAAGAAGACTGCAGCGCCGCCCAGTGCGATTGCAGCAAAAGCCAGAGACATCAGTCCCTTCTCGCCAGTCTTGGGAGAACCGCCTTCACCGCCGCCGTTTCCGGCGGGCTCAAAGATTGCAACGCCGACAGGAGACAGATCCGTGAAGGTGATGGGGGTATTGACCTTACCCATCAGCTCCCACTTGCTGCCGTCCCAGTGGTAAACGTAACCTTTCTGGGTGCCAGTCAGTTCCACATGGAAGGTCAGCTCTGCCGGCAGGGTCTCAGAGTGCAAATTCCACTGATAGACAACCTTGCCTTCGGGCTCCTTCTCACCGGCCAGGCGGGCAGCCTCTTTCATGGTAAGAATGGGGTCACCATCCTGCTTTTCCGTAATGGTCAACCCGTCAGTCGGGGTGATTTCAACCGGATCAGTTTTGCTGCCGGCGGCAAAAGCGGTGCCGGCAACGCAGGCCATCAGAATGCAAACAACAGCAAAGAGCGACACGTATTTGAGCAATTTCATAATTACATTCCTCCTTCCTTTAAATTTTTTATTTAAGGATGTTGCTCACATCGATAAATACATTGTCGTACTATTCGACCGGCTGATAGAACAGCTCGATCACCAGCTTTCGGAGCGCCGCTTCGTCCACGTGAAACTCGTCGTGATTCGTGCCTTCCACCGGGATTCCGGGAAGTGTCAGGGGCTCCGGGTTCAGCCGATAAGATACAAGCTTTTTCAGGGTTTCCGCATCAAGGTCGGAGCAGACGTCCCCGTCGGCGGCGTCCAGCAGCTCCTTCAGCCGGCTTGCGCCGGTGTTTTTCTGGAGCTTTTCCACCAGAGCCTTGATCAGACGGACCTGCCGCTGGACCCGGTCCTCGTTGCTTCCGTGAACAGAGGTGTCACGGAAGCGCAGCAGCCGCTCCGTCTCTTCCCCCGTCAAAGTGAGGGAGGCTCCCGCCTGGTAGCGGGGATCAATTTGGGTGTAATCCTCCGGCATGGTGACTGCCAGACCGCCCAGAAAGTCCACAATCGTGACAATCCCCTGGGCGTTCAGGGCAAGGCAGCCGTCCATCCGAATCCCGTAGAGCAGACGGGAGACCGCCCGTTTCATCAGAAAGCAGCTGCGGCTCGGGCTGTCGCCATAGAAATACTGCATATTGATGTGGGTCGGGGCTGTATAGGCATAATCCCCGTTGGCTGCGTAGACGTCCACATCCGCAATAGTATCCCGGGAGACAGCAAGCAGCCGGATTTCCTTCTCCCGTTTGTTCAGCAGCAAAACCAGAATCGTGTCCGCTCTCCTGCCCTCGCCCGGTGCAAGCCCCGGCGCGGCAGTGCCGCCGTCGTCCGCGCCGAGAAACAGGACCGTTTCCAGATCCGGGTTCAGCCGGTACATTACGCCGTCAATCTCTACGGTATTGCCCCAGTCCTCATCCGGTTCTGTCGTCGGGACCGCGGTGCTGCCCGGGACAGGGATTTCACTTGAGCTTTCGCCGGATGTGTTTCGCAGGGGGGCGTCTTCCCTGCTCAGGAGCGCGGCGGAAACACCGGCCAAAATCGCCAGCAGCACAACTGCCGCAGCGAGAAGCAAAATGCTTTTATTGGATTTCATCGGTCAATACCGCCACAACCAGATATCGGTTACGCTCCTGCCCCTTGATGCACGTGCTGAGGGTGATGATCCGGTCCTCTGCCGTCACCTGCGGCTCTGACAGGACATGGCTGTTCAAGTCGCGGTTATTGTAGATGGAATCCAGATAAGCCTGGCAGGATTCCGGATCGGAAAAATCAAAGTAGGAGGTAATCAAGCGATCATCATAGACTACCGCGGCGAAGATCGTATAGCACAACTCCCGGTCCGGCAGATAGATTTTGATCGTCTGATGCTCTTTCAGGTAGGTCTCATCTCGGTAGTAATGCAGATTGCTGAACATGGTGCCGTCGTTCATCCGGTGCCCGTAGATCAGTGTATTAAAATCGGAAAAATCCTTTGCGTTTACGTTGAACGTATAGATGCTGCCCGGGAAGCCGCTTTTATGCTCCGGCGTATGGTTCAGGTAATAGTCGTTATTCGTGGGGTGCTGGAGTAACGGATAGGTAATGTCGGTATCAACAATCTCAATCCAGGCATAGATATCGGGATTGAGCTCCCAAAGCGCCTCAAAGTCAATGGGCGAGACATAGGGCTCTTTTGTCTCAGTCGTGGCAGCCGCTTCTGTCTCCGATTCTGTCACCGGAACCGTTTCCACGGAGACGGTGGGTGGAGACGGCGCAGTCGAAGACGCCTCTGTCGCCGTCGCGGTGGTATCCTGGAACGCGATGGAATGCAGGGTTTCTGCATCTTGTCTCGCCCGAATGCCGGATACCACGGTATAGCTGAGGTATCCCACGCCCAGCGCAATCAGCAGAAGCCCGAAAACCAGAAGAGTCTTCCGTTTTTTTGACATGATATTCCTGCCCTTTATCGTCCGGCGGCGGCGTGTCTGTCATATCTCCCGCCTTTGCCCTTGGCCTCGCCGCGCTCCCGAATATAGGGGAACTCCGCGAGAACATCCAGGCCAAGGTACTTGTGCACGTCGTCGCTGATCTTGATGGTATCGTCTGACAGATGCCGGATCACCAGCGCAACCATCACCAGAAGCGCGCCGAGTATGGCGCCGATAACGGTATCCCGGCGGACGCTGGGACTGCTCTGGGCCTTGGGAACCGACGCCCGCTGGACAACGGAAGGCTTATCCGTATTCATGATTTCGGAGATCTGATCCCGGAGCTCGTCGGAGAGGGCGTTGCTGATTTTCGCGGCCTGCTCGGGGTCGGTATCTTCCACCGTAACCTGAAGCATGTGAGAGGAAGCGGGATTGGTAACCGTAATGTGATTCACAAGCGCCTCATAGCTCGTGTCCAGATCCAGCTTGTAAATAACCTTTTCCACAACGTCTCTGGTCTTGGCGATAATCTGGAAATCTTCGGTCAGCTGGCTGCCGATCTGTAAATCTGCCAGCGAAGTGATGCTGGTGGTCTTTGAGAAAATGTAGATGGTAGCGGTTGACTTGTACTTCGGGGTCATGGCGTAGTTAACCACGGCAAAGGCTGCCGCGGCCCCCACAACCAAGCCAATGATAACCAACCAAAATTTGTGCAAAATAACTGTCGCAAGCTCTAACAGGTCGATTTCCACTTCCTCCGGCCTGGTTGTTTTCATCCTGTCGTCCATGGGTGTTCTCCTTCTTCCGACGGGGATTATTCCGGGCTTCCCCCGGCCCCATTCGACGGCATTTTCGGCAGAAAAGCCGCGAACCGGGACGCCCTCGCAGGCGCATGCCCCCTCATCCTATCACTTCCAATTTTACATGGTTTATTCATATTTGTCAAGCACTATAATGCTTCCGAGAATGTGAAAAACCTGCCAAAAATCCATGTAGTTCCTATGAAGAAATTTCGCTGTATTGACACAGAAGCGGCACAGTTTTCAACGTTATCACGGCTGATTCCTGTGCTTTTTTTCTGGTTTTTGCGCATACTGTTGGCGTTATTCCCGCATGTCTGCTCAGAGAAAGGGGGCGCCTTCCTGCCGGAAGGCGCCCCCGGATCGTATCCGGCAAGCACAGAAGGACTTACTTCATGCTCTGCTCATAGGACTCGATCATCTTCTTGAACATGACACCCGCAGAGCCATTTTGGCCCGCGGCCTTGCAGCTTTCTTTTTCCACGTTTTCCGTCGGATTTTCGCCCTTTCCGGCATATCTTTTCAGCTTTTGCAGGTATTTCTCGGTTCGCTCGCCGGTAAAGATCTTGATGTCCAGCCGGACGGTGCTTCCGTCCTCCGGCGTCACCATGATTTTGTCGATATAGCTGTTGACGAAGTCGTTGTTGATGATTCCGTTTGTCGCCGCCTGCTTCGCCCTGCCAAGCGCGTCGCGGATGCTCTGGATCCGCTTGTGAAACTCCTCGGCGGAAGATATGCTCTCTTCCAACTCGCGGATCGCTGCCTCCGCCCGATCAATCGCCGCATTGCATTCGTCGCACATCCGCTTGAAGTCGCGGCCTGTGATATTGCCGTCCATGTTCAGAAGCAGAAGCTGATCCTTTTTCCGGTTTTCCGTGTCGATGACAGCCTGCTGTGCCTTGACTTTTTCGTGAAGCTTCCCGTCCCCGGTCATCTCCCGATACTTTTGCAGGTATTCCTCCACCAGAGCGTCAGCGTCCGCCTGGGTGTCCCGGAAGACCTGATACAGCACGGGCTTCAGTTCATTTTCATACAGAGCGAAGGAGGGGCAGCTGTCCCTGCCGTTTTTAATTTTTCCGGAGCAGACCCAGCGGCTGTTGACATTGCCCTGCTTGTCTTTGGACTCGCGGCGGTAGTAGGGCTCCCCGCAGCAGGTGCAGAACAGCTTCCCGGTCAGCAGATTGGCATGGTTGCAGATGCCCTGCCGGGCTTTCACATCCTCGCTGCGTCGAGCGAGAATGCCATTGGCCTTGTCCCACAGTTCCTCCGACACGATGGCCGGGACGATATCGCCTGTCTCGTCCTTGAACATCACCCATTCCTCCGGCGGGAGGAATTTTTGTTTCCTGGTGAACATATCGACAACCCGGACCTTATTGCCCACGTAGTAGCCCTTATATTTGGGATTGGAGATCATATTGGACATGGTGGTGTGGGAGATTTTGTTGCCCTTGAGGTTGCGATAGCCCTTGTTCCAAAAGAACTCCTCAATCTGCTTCATGCTGTATTCGTCGGTGGCATAGAGCTCGAAGAGCTCCCGCACCATTTCTGCCTCCCGCTCATCGAGCACCAGCTTGCCGTTGTTTTTGGTGTAGCCGAAAATGCGGCTGTTGCCCAGCACGACGCTGGACTTGATAGCCTGCTGATGGCCGAACTTCACACGGGAGGAAAGCTTCCGCAGCTCATCCTGGGCGATGGAAGACATGATGGACAGGCGCAGCTCTGAGTCTTCGTCCAGGGTGTTGATATTGTCGTTCTGGAAGAATACGCCGACACCGCAGCCCAGAAGCTGACGGGTATATTGGATCGAGTCCAGGGTATTTCTGGCAAAGCGGGAGATTTCCTTCGTGATGACCAGGTCGAAGAGATCCGCCGCCGCATCATCGATCATGCGGTTGAAGTTCTCCCGCTTCCTGGTGGAGATACCGGACAGGCCCTCGTCGATGTAGCCCGGAACGAAGGTCCAGGCGGAGTTTTTTTTGATCAGGTCCTCGTAATATGAAATCTGATTCCCCAGCGAATTGAGCTGCTCGTCACTGTCGGAGGAAACGCGGGCATAATAGGTCACCCGCAGGGGGATTTCATAGATCGATTTCTGACGCATCTTCCGGCGTGCTTCATGGATATCCATGGGGATGCCTCCATTAAAATGTTCGTTTATTCATTTTCATTAACATCATATCAAGAAGCAAAGAAAAAGTCAAGAGAATTCGCAGAATTCCAGATTTGAGCGCTCCGCAGGACTATAAACCCGGAATCTCCACGTGGATTGCCGCGAAAACTGCCGCCAAATAACAGCTCTCATCACAAATAATACATCTTTCAAAACGCTGAAATTTGCCGAAAAACATTGCATTTAGCGATCAATTGTTATATAATATGGTGATTCCTGCAAGGGCAAGCAATCGCAATGTATGCGGAAACATTATGGTAGGTATCACGTTATGAAAAATAATCGTTTCGATGGGGCGATTAACAAGGTCTTGCCGCTCTATTTGCTGAAGTTGATTCATTTCCTCGTTGGTCTCGTCCTGTTTTCATATGCCTGGATTCTGTTTCGATACGGGGGTTTTCCCGCAGAGATTGAAACAGGCTTTCGGTACAACCTGTTCGTCATCCTGGGATATGGAGTCTGTGTGTTCTTTTTGGGGCGAATCTACAATGCCTATCTGTTGGGGTACAACCGCGTCCGAGCGCTCACGCTCGCCCAAGCATTCACGCAGTTGTTCAGCCTGGCAATCACCTATTTTGTCGTGTCCATCGCCTGGAATCGCTTTCGTAATCCCGCGGTCTTTTTGGCGCTGCTGGTTTTGCAATTCTTGTGGGACGCGCTCTGGTCGATGATTGCAAATAAGCTGTTTTTCCGGCTAAACCACCCCAAGCGGGCAATCCTGATTTACCGCAGTCCGCAGGATCTGCAAAAAGTCAGCTCCGTACTCCGTCAACCGGACAATCGGCTTTATCGGATCGAACAGAAGCTCGCCTTTGACGGGAGCTTTCCCGAGCTCATGCCCCAATTGGAGGGCTTTGACGCGGTCATTGTAACCGGCGTCAATTCCTCCTGCAGAAACGGAATTTTGAAATACTGCCAGGAAAATGACGTCCTCAGCTTATTTGTGCCCCATCTCGGAGATCTGATCGTGCAGCAGGCGCGGCATATCCAGGCGTTTGACTCTCCGGTGATGACGGTTCGGAGAAAGACCTTGAACCCGGAATACGCCATCATCAAGCGGGCGTTTGACATGCTGGCCTCGCTGCTTGGGCTCGTCATTCTGAGTCCGCTGCTGCTGCTCACGATCGTGGCAATCAAGCTGTGCGACGGCGGCCCCGTGTTCTACCGTCAGACCAGACTGACAAAAGACGGGAAGGAGTTCCAAATCCTCAAGTTCCGCTCCATGCGAGTGGATGCGGAAAAGGACGGCAGCGCAAGACTCAGCACAGACAATGACGACCGCATCACACCGGTTGGCCGCTTTCTTCGTAAATGCAGACTGGACGAGCTGCCGCAGCTTTGGAACATCTTACGCGGCGATATGAGCTTTGTCGGGCCAAGGCCGGAGCGGCCGGAAATCGCCGCAATATACAGCGAGACGATTTCTGCGTTCCCGCTCCGTCTTCAGGTGAAAGCCGGTCTGACCGGTTATGCGCAGGTTTACGGCAAGTACAACACCGGCCCCTATGAGAAGCTTGAATTTGACCTGCTGTATATCAAGAACATGAGTGTGCTCACGGATATTCGGCTCCTGTTTGCTACGGTTTCAGTCCTCTTCAGCCCGGAAAGCACCGAAGGCATCCAGTCGGGGCAGACAAATGCGCTGCACATGGAGGCAGCAGACGAGACAGAGGATGTGCCCGAGCCGAGTGAGCCTGCGGAGCGCTGAACATGGCAGCATTCCGGCAATCCCAGTGAGATTTGCGAGAGGAAATGCAAAATGAAGATTAACTTCGTAATTACAAAGCTCTTACGCTTTGGCGGTGTTGAGGTGCAGCTGCTGCGCACCGTTCGCGGCCTGGTCGAGCGCGGGCACACAGTTAGGTTGATTGTTCTTCAGCACCTGCGAAGTCCCATTTACGACGATCTCCCGGAGGGAGTTTCACTTTGCTTTGCATTCCAGAATGGCTTGTCTTCGCCCGGTCAAAAGCTTGCCTACCACCTGGAAACCAAGTTTTTCCGCGGAAAGTTGAAACGCCTGATTACCGAGAATGGGCCAGATTTGGTCATAAGCTTCAAAGAAGGTCCGGGTTCCGTTCTGCTGCTGCCCGGGCTCGGCGTTCCTACGCTTGTCTATGTTCACAACATCATCCGCGAAGCTCCGCCGCGTTCCATACGCTCCCGTTTTGTGGAAAGGCTGTACCGAAGAGCGCTGCAATCAATCGATTCCTTCGTCTTCGTTTCGGAGAGCTCCAGACAATCCTTCATCAAACGCTATGGGGTATCTGCCGCACGGCATGCCGTCGTCTATAACTGCGTGTCTGTGTCGGAGCTTCAGGAACATGCGGCAGCCTTTCCCGTGCCCGAAAAAGCACCGGATCTTGTCCGGCTGTGCTTTTCCGGAAGACTGGAACCGGAAAAAGGAATCCTCTGCCTGCTTCAAGCGCTGGCAGAACTGAAGCACGAGGGCTGCCGGTTTGAAATGCTGATTTGCGGAGACGGATCCCTGGAAGCCGCGTGCAGGCAAATCATTGCGGAAAACAATATGGAATCTCAGGTACAGATGCTGGGATATTGCGAGAACCCTTTCCCATACATTGCTTCGTCAGATTGGCTTGTGTCGGCCTCTGAATTTGAGAGCTTCGGACTCAGCGTATTGGAAGCAATCGCGCTGGGAACCAAGGTCCTCAGTACCCGCTCCCTCGGCACGGAGGAAATAATATCGGCCGTGGGCGGCGGCGTACTGATTGAACACAATTCTCAGGCAATCCGCGACGGTCTGCGGGACGTATTGGCGGGAAAAATTGTCTGTCCTCCGGCCCACGACGTTGCCCAAATCTTTGGCGAGGAAGTTTTCTTCTCGCGTCTTTGCGACTTTCTGGAGAAAGTCGCGCATGGCGCCTGAACCGAAGCAGCAGCGAACTGGAGGACGAACAATATGCCGTTAATCAGCGTTGTTTTGCCAACCTACAACACCTCGGTCTCCTTTTTGCGGGAAGCAGTCGACAGCATTCTGGCCCAGACCTTTCAGGATTTTGAATTGATTGTGATCGATGACGGCTCCACCAATGAAGCTCCGGCCTATCTGGACAGCCTGACAGATCCGAGAATCCGGCTGATTCGAAACGAGCGGAATCTGGGAATCACCAAATCGCTGAACCGCGGCTTCCGTGCGTCCCGCGGGAAGTATATCGCACGCATGGACGGCGACGATGTTTCCGTTCCGGATCGACTGGAAAAGCAATTTTTGTTTATGGAGTCCCATCCGGAGGTCATTGTCTGCGGCTCCAAGGTGTCCTTTGACCGTAATGATACACTTCCGGATCGAAAAAAACCAATGGATATGGAGGGCTACCGGATTCGAATGCTGTTCTGCAACCCCGGGCCGTTCCATCCGACCGCCGTTTTCCGGCGGGAGACACTGACGCAGCATCAGATCGAATATGACGAGCGGCTGAAATACGGGCAGGACTATGGAATGTGGGAAACGCTCAGTCAGATCGGGCGGATTTATACGCTTCCGGATAAGCTGCTCTATTTTCGCAGACACGAGGATTCGATTTCGGTCGCGCACCGCAGCGAACAAATTCAATGTGATATGCTCACGCAGCAAAAGCTCCTGCTCCGGCTGCTTGACCATGTGACGCCGGCCGAGCAGGAGCTCCATTACCGATACTCCACCGGGTATTATCCCGGTCAGCCAATGACCGACACAGTTGGGGATTGGTATCGAAGGCTGATTGCGGCAAACCGCCAAAAGCGAATCTACAATTGCAGAAGGTTTAACAGATACGTACATCACATCATGCTTCGTACCATCCTGCAGCAACCCCAAACAGGCTTTCTCAAAAAAGCAAGGCTGGTATTCCGCTTTGTGCCCTTATACGCTGCGGTGTACGAGCTGTCAGCGTTGGGCCTGAAGAAGCTGTTTGGGCGGAGATAATAGATTATTTATCAACCTGGAGCGCGATCACCGTGAAACAAAAAAAAGTACTGATTTTAGCAAATGATACCACCTACACATACAACCTGCGAAATGAGATCATCGAGCGCCTTGTCGCAGATGGGTACCAGGTCTCTGTGGCTTGTCAGCCCCTGCTGCTGCAGGAGGAATTGGCGTCCCTCGGCGCAAGCTTGATCCCCTTTGAAACGAACCGGCACGGAAAGAACCCGCTTGCGGACCTGGGCCTGCTTGTGCGCTTCCGCCGCACGATTCAAGCAGAGCGCCCGGACGTGGTGCTCACCTACAACATCAAGCCGAATGCTTACGGCGGACTTGCCTGCCGGATGACCAGGACCCCCTACCTTGCAAACATCACAGGCCTTGGAACCGCTGTGGAGCAGCCCGGACTGCTGCAAAAGCTCACAATCAGACTGTACAGATCCGGCGTTGCCGGCGCGGCCTGCGTGTTTTTTCAGAATGAGGAAAACCTGCGCTTTTTCCGGGAGCATCGGATGCTCCGGAAGGATTCCAGAACGCGGCTGCTTCCCGGCTCCGGAGTCAGCCTCAGGCTGCATAAACCAATGGACTATCCGAAAGATGACGGGCAGATTCATTTCCTCTTTGTTGCCCGCGTAATGGCGGAGAAGGGCATCGATCTGTATTTGGCCGCCGCCAGACGAATCCATGCGGCCCACCCGAATACGGTGTTTCATATCTGCGGAAAATGCGACGATAAGAAATACGTGGGCCTGCTGCGGGATGCGGAACGGGACGGATATATCATCTATCACGGGGAACAGAAGAACATGCTTCCGTTTTTTGAATCGGCGCACTGCGTTGTCCACCCCTCCTATTACCCGGAGGGCATGAGCAACGTTTTGCTCGAAGCCGCGGCGCATTGCAGGCCGATCATTGCCACGGACCGTTCCGGCTGCCGCGAAACAGTCGAAGACGGAAAAAGCGGCTTCCTCATTCCGATCCGAAATGAAGACGCGCTGGTGGATGCGTTGGAACGCTTTCTTGCGCTGTCCCCGGAGCAAAGACGGGAGATGGGCCTGGCCGGAAGAGCAAAGGTGGAACGCGAGTTTGACCGCCAGATCGTCGTCCGGGCCTACGCCGAAGAAATAAACCTGGCCCAAAACAGGCCATAAATTCTCCTTCGAAGGAAACAGACTATGCCAAATTCCCTTGTAAACAATCCCAATATCAACAAAACTGAATCTGAAGTGTACGGAAGAATCCTGACAGTCTATCTGGCCCTGAAGCCGCTTTATTTTTTCTCGTCTGGACTCCCCCAGATCAGCGATATGTTTTTGCTCCTTGCCACCGTGTATTTGCTCTTTCATGTGCGAGGAAAAATTCGCATTCAGAAAAGCATTCTCGGTTGGGTCACTGTTTTCGTTTTTACGCTGGTTTTTCAATGCGCGATCCAGCTCGTCTGGTGGCTGGAAACCGATGAGAGAGAACTGCTGCTGATGCCCACCTATTATATCTTTAATTTCATTGCGGCGCTTTTGTGCCTCTGCGTTGGCAACCGCATTGGGACGGAACGCTTGAAGCTAGTGCTCTGCAATGGCTGCTTTTGGTCGATTCTGGTCACTGCTTTGGGGCTGCTTGTCAACTGGGGCACCGGCGCCCGCATGAAAGGCTTTTTCAATAACCCGAACCAGTTGGGCTATTATGCCCTGCTGGTTGCCACAGTCATAGCCTTCTTCCCGGATCAATTGCCCAAATGGAAAAAAGCGGTAACACTCACCATTTCCGTTTTGGCGATTGCTTTTTCCCTTTCCAAGGCTGCCATCGTCGGTCTGGCCGGGTTGACGGTGTGCTATTTCATCTGGGGGTCCCAGAAGAGAACCCGCCGTCAGATGGTGATACGGGCTGCAATTCTGCTTCTCTTTTTCACCGCAGTTTACTGGCTCTTGTTTTCAGACAGCTCCATCATCCAGGGAAACCAGACACTGAATTCCATCCGGATTCGCATTCGCAACATGGGTTCGGAAAAAGACAGCGCGCTGGGAATCGGTCGGGGTTACAATCGGGTGCAGGAGTTGGGCATGCATTTCCTGTGGGGAATGGGAGAGGGCGCGTATGAGCGCTTTCAAGTGCTGAGCGGTAAGGAGGTTCACTCCACCCTCATCAATATACTCGTTTCCTACGGGGCGGTGGGCTCCCTGGCCTATTTGTGGCTGATAGGTCGGCCGCTGCTCCGCTGCGGCGCCCGGCTGCAAAATCTGGCGTGTGTGTCAGGTGTGGTCTTGTACTCGTTTACCCATAACGGGATTCGCAACACCCTGCTTTGGCTTCTCCTGGCAGCCGTAATACAGTGCAACGCCCTTGACCCGGCCGCGGATCGAACAAACTCGGAAGGACAGGCGTATGAAGCTTAAAACACTGATCAAGAAAAACCGGCTTGCGGCCCGGCTCGCGTATACGCTCCGGGAACATCGCTGCGGACGGATGCTTCGCAAATATCAAAGGCTTCCCCTCGATCCAAACAAGATTCTGTTTTACCGGCCTGACGGCGGCTATGGGGATAACCCCCGGGCCATTGCAGATTATCTGCGGCGCAGCAACCCAGAGCTTGAGCTGGTCTGGGCCTGCGCAGGAAAGCGCTTTTTCTCCGGCATTCCCGCCGGAATCAAGCCGGTTGTATTCGAAACAGACGAATGCTTCCGGGAGATGGCGACCGCCGGCGCTTGGGTCGCCAGTACGACGCTGCCATACGGAACGGTAAAACGGGAAGACCAGCTGTATATTCAGACCTGGCACGGAGACAAATTTCTGAAGAAAATCGCCAACGATGCCCTGGTCGATATGAAAGCCTATCAGCGGGGAATGGCTTCGCGGAAATTCTGCGAGCCCGCGCTGTGCGATTTATTTTTGACTGGCTGTGAGTGGTTCGTCCCGATTGCAGCCTCCGCCTTTGGCTACCGCGGCAATTTCCTGCGCTGCGGCATGCCGCGCAACGACTGTCTTGTTCGGCTGGACGAGGCAAGGTGCCTGGCAATCAGAAAAAGCCTCGAGATCGACCCGGGAACCGGGGTTTTGATCTATGCCCCCACCTTCCGTGACTATGAGAAGAGCCACGATACCGTGCGCTCAGACATTGACCTTACCCGCATCCTGGACGCGCTTGCGGAAAAAGATGGCCGCAGCTGGATCTGCCTGATGCGGGCGCATGATGGAAAATCCCTGACAATCAACCGAGACCCCATTCAGGACCTGCGATTCCGGGATGTGACGACTTATCCGGATATGGCCGATCTGCTGATGATTTCGGACGCCCTTGTGAGCGACTATTCCTCCTGCGGAGCGGATTTTGCCCTTACGGGGAAGCTGGTTCTTTTGTATCAGGACGACATCGACCGCTATACCGCTGCGGGAAGAAAGCTGTATTTCTCCCGGGAAGCCTCCCCCTATTTCACAGCGACAAACATGGATGAGGCCCTGGCACTCATTCGCTCTGCCACAGAGGAATCGATACGCGCAAACTGTAAGAAAATTTTAGACTTCTACGACTCATTTGAAAGCGGACGGGCTTGCGAAGCTGTGGGCAAGGTGATTCTGGAAGGTCTGCAAAAAACAGCCGAAGCCTGGAGGAAAGAAAGAGCGTAATTATGAGCATCCATTTGTCTGTCATCATTCCCGCCTACAACACCGAGCGCTATCTTCAGCGCTGTGTGGACAGCGTCCTGACGTCGGATCTGCGGGACTACGAGATTATTTTGGTGGACGACGGTTCCAAGGACGGAACTGGCGCCATCTGTGACGACTACGCGGCCAGCCATTCGTTTATCAAAGCCATTCATCAGGAGAACCGAGGGCTGCCCGGCGCCAGAAATTCCGGTTTTGCCCAGGCCTCCGGTGAATATATTTACTTCATGGACTCCGACGACAGCATTGAACCCCAGGGCCTGCAGTCTGTCATGGACGTACTGGTGGAGAATCCCACGGTTCAGATGGCTTGCTTCGGCTTTACCAGAATTTACGACGACGGAACCCAGGAAAAGCGGGTGCTGTATTCCGGCTCAGAAAGCAGCATCACGGTGCAGGGAAAGGACGTGTTCTACCGATTCCTGTCCGGACCGGCATTCGTGTGGAACAAGATTTTTAAAAAAGATCTGATTGAAGAGTTTCGGTTTACAGAGAGTCTGCGGCATGGGGAAGACGTGGACTTTGTATTTCGTGTCGTCTGGAAGTGCCAAACGGCCATGGTGTTTTCTATACCGATCTATCACTATTACTGCCAGCGGGCCGGTAACATATCATGGAAGCTGAATGATAACGTCATGGACTATTTGAGCGTAAGCCGCGGTGTTTTTGACGGCTTGCGCGATTCGATTCCGACCGTCGGTATGTCCCGGTGCTTTATTGCCGCCAAGACGACGCTCACGAAGATCCCGAAGCCAACCGGCTTTGGTCCGTATTTTCGCGCAATCAGAAAGACCCTCCGCTTCCGCCCGCGTGAAATCGCCGCTTATTGGAAGGATAGGAATCTGTGCGAAAGCAAGGCACAAAAGGCCGCCAGCATGGCTGTACTGTTGTTTCCCCACTGTGTTACCTGCCTGAACAGAATCCGGAAGCATTGACCACACTGCGGAAGGAGGAATAATGGATAGTTCAAACAAAAAAAAGCTGTTTCGCGTCACACTGATCATTGCCTTTGTCAGTATCTGCGCCAAGCTGACGTCTTTTATTTCAGAGATCATCTTAGCCGCCTGCCTGGGTTCCAATTACCAGGGTGACGCTTATTACATGGTTGCCAATATCCAGATGGTGATTTATCCCAGCTTCAGCGCCGGCGTTTGGAAGGTGTTTCTTCCGCTTTACAAGGGGAAACGCGCACAAGGTCGGCTGGACGAGGCAAACGCCATTACAAACCAGACAATCAGCTTTTTTTTCATTGCAGCCAGCGCAGCGGTGGTTCTGCTGATTCTTTTCGCCGAACCGCTGGTTTCCCTGATCGCGCCCGGCTTTTCCGCGCAGGCCAAGACCCTGTGCGTGAAGCTGGTTCGACTCTCCGCGCCGATGTACCTGTTTATTGTCATCGCTGCCGTCTTTGCGGCGATGCTGCAGGCAAACAATCGTTTTTTCGGCAGTCAGATCCGGGAAGTGGCCTCCCATATTCCTACTATCCTTGCGGCGCTGCTTTGCTATCAAAAATGGGGAACTGAGGCTTTGGCGATTGCCCTGGCTGTGGGCGGGCTGCTCCGTTTGCTGATTGAGCTGCCCTTTGTGAATTGGGGCTATCGTTTCCATCCGGATTTTCGATTTCGTTCGCCGGATTTCCGCTTGATGTGCAAGCGTCTGCCCTCCGCGCTGACGTCGGAGGGAATCTCTCAATTGAATGCGCTGATCGATAAGGCAATGGCCTCCACGCTGCCGGAGGGAACGATCTCTGCGCTGAACTATGGTCATAAGCTGATGAACGTCTTCAGCGGACTGCTCTCCGGTTCCGTTGCAACCGCGCTGTATCCCCAGACGATAGAAATGATCACGCTGAAAAAAACGGAGGAGCTCGGAAAATTGATCTCAAGAATCATTGTGTTATTTTTCGTCACGATGGTTCCGCTCACGATGGCCTGCATACTCTTTCGCACAGAACTGGTGACCGCAGCCTTTCAGCGCGGCTCCTTCTCTGCGGACAACACAGCGCTGACTTCGGGCATCTTTGCTCTGTACAGCCTCGCTCTGTTTTTCAACGCTTCGAACGCAGTCATTTCCAATGTCTTTTACGGCTATGGCGATACCCGGACCCCGGTAATCATCGGGCTGATCGGCCTGGCGGCCAACGTGGTCTTGAACGTCGTTCTGATCCATTTTTTCCGGGCCAACGGTCTGGCTCTGGCAACGTCCCTGGCCGTGATGGTCACCTTCATTTGCAGACTGTTTTTCGTCAGAAAATATATCCGGCTGGACTATCGCCGGATGCTTCAGGTCTTCCTCAAGGTCTTCGCCGCTTCCGCCGTCGCGTGTTTTGTCCCGCGGCTTCTGTTCTGGTTGTGCCCGGCAAATCATTTGCTGACGCTTATTGCCTCGCTTCTCCTTGGCTCGGGTATCTATTATCTGGCAGTGCGGCTGCTCCGGGTAAAGGAGCTGGATGATTTGCTTAAGCTCATCCGGCATGGCCTGCGCAAGTTTTCAAATTAGCCGCCCTCCCCTGCCGATCTGGCAGGCGGCCGCAGGGCGCTCCCGCAGCGCCGCGCTTCATTGGTCAGCAAAAACCGGGGCCAGTTTTTCAGCCCCGGTGTACCGTTAGCTCGCGGCGGACGACTTCCGGCATTCAATCCAAATCTTCATTCTGTTTCGTTCCAGCTCCGTAATGAGGCCATGCTCATACAGGTACTGGTTGAAATAGTTCAGCCATATTTTCTCTGCCGCTGCCTGTTTTTTCTGTTCGTCAGACCGTACTGACTGCTTCCCCAAGCCCGTCCGCCTCCTTTGCGTTTGATTATTCCCAGTCTTGTGGGAATTGATACCATGATCGGCCTCACAAAAAAACCGCAGGAGACAGCGGCTGAACCGCTTCCCGTCAAGAGGACAGTGATATTATTAACGAAAAGTTCACAGCGCTGCGGCGCTGTGGCAACCGCAGATTCCGGTATGAGGCTTTCAGCCTCATGCCGAAACCTGCGGATTTATTATGCCGCTTTGTAAAGCTCATAGAGGGAGCATATCAGTTTGCATGCGCCGCCTCTGTTTACGCCGTGATGCTCGCTTTGTATGTAAGCAGCGTGCAATGGCCTTCGGCGGTTCGGTTGACACGGGAGATTTGGATCGTTCGCACGGGTTTCATGTTCTTGACCATCTGACCGCCGACGGAGCCGGCCTCACGGGAGGTCAGGTCGCCGTTGTAGCCCTGCTTCAGGTTGACGCCAACCTCGGAAGCGGCCTGCTGCTTGAACTGCTCCATGGCCTGACGGGCCTGGGGAACGTTGATGCTGTTGTTGGACTTCATCTCGTTACATCTCCTTTTTTGTTTTTGGCTTTCGCCATTTTGATTTGGGTCTTGCTGGCGTTAGTTTGACCACAAATCCGAAATCTATTCAAAAAACTCCCCCTCAGGAGCTGTTTCCGCTCGAATTTCGAGGAAAGTTTTTTCATTTTTCTGGAAAAAGAGTCAAAATTCTACACTTTTTTCATGATTGAGAGTAGAAATATACTGCAGAATCTGCTACAATAGCCTCAGAAGTATCTTGTGTCCGCGGCCCTTACAGGCGGCAATGCAAGGAGATGGTGCGGAATCTCGGCAGCAATCCGGGCAGATGAGTCTGCCGGACCGGCTGTCACAAAGAGGTGAATTTTAATGCATGCAGATTTTCAAAAGGTCGTGGACAGTATGGCCGCGATGACCTGCGTTGTCTCTGTGGAAAAAAGGGCTGACGGAAGCTGCGGCGAGATTCGCATTGTCACCGGCAACCAAGCCTATATTGACAGCATTGAGCGGCCACAGGAAAACGTGGTGATGCTGACAAAAAAGTTTGTTCCAAACTCGCTGTACACCGCTTATCTCACCAGAGATCTGAACTTTGAGGACTCTTGCTACCGCGCCGCCGTGCAGAAAAAGTGCCTCCATTCCTATGCCCACCCGGACCGATACGACGTGTGGTTCAACATGACCTTCCTGCCCCTGTGGCCGGACGACGGGAACCTTTGCTACTGTACCTACACCATGGAGATCAATTTTGAGCCCAACTCGGAACGGATCTCCAACATTTCCGGCGAGATTGCCGCCTCCGTACTGGAGACCGCCATCGCCCTTCGCGCCGCGAAGGACTTCAAGAACGCCATGACGGCTGCGGTGGGGGACATTCGCAAAATGTGCGAGGCGGAGTACTGCTGCATCCTGCTGGTGGATAACGAAAACGAGACCTGCGACGTGCTTGGGGAAGACTTTTCCGAGGATTCCCTGCTCCGTCCCGCGGAAAAGCTGCTGGAGACAAAATTCTACCCCATTGTCCAGACCTGGCGGGACACCATCTCGGGAAGCAATTGCCTGATTGCCAAAAACGAGCACGATATGCAGGTAGTGCGGCAAAGAAATCCACTCTGGTACCAGTCCCTGCAAAGCGTCGGTGTAAAAACCATCGCCCTGTTCCCGCTCAAGTCCAGAAACGAACATCTGGGCTATATGTGGGCGACCAATTTTGAGGAGAGCCGATCCGCGCAGATCAAGGAAATCCTGGAGTTAACCACATTTGTGCTCAGTGCGGAAATTGACAACTACCTGATGGTAAACCGGCTGAAGGTCCTGAGCTCCAGGGACATGCTGACCGGCGTAATGAACCGAAATGAAATGAACATTTATATAGATCGGCTCGTCGATCTCCCCGCCAGTCAAAAGAAATCCGTCGGTGTCATTTTCACCGACCTGAACGGACTCAAACGAACAAATGACATTCACGGACACAGCGCCGGAGACAGGCTGCTGCGAAACGCGGCAAGTGCTCTGAGCGAGCTGTTTGACACGCGGAACATTTTCCGCGCCGGCGGCGATGAATTCGTCGTCGTTCTGGAGAGCGTGACCCAAGACCGAACGGAAAAAATGGCCAAAGCGATCTATCTGGCAGAGCAGCACTATCCGGGGCTCTCCTTCTCCGTCGGCTGGGGCTTCGAGGCGGATTGCAGGGACATCCGCAGGGCCCTCGCCCAGGCGGATCAGAACATGTACGAAGACAAAAAGCGATACTACATGAACCGGGAGCGATAATCCGTATCGCACCGCATAATGACAGGCAGCGGGCCGCAATTTCGAAATTGCGGCCCGCTGCCTCGCGCAACACAGCGCCTTATACGTTGTATTGTTTGTAGTCCTCGTTTTCCAGGTTCAGGGTAGCCACCCGGCGGATGTCCGGCTCCGCATCCAGGAAGG
This sequence comes from Oscillospiraceae bacterium, assembly GCA_016282135.1. GTDB lineage: Bacteria > Bacillota > Clostridia > Oscillospirales > Oscillospiraceae > JAFRPC01. The sequence goes on along the minus strand of JAEEKA010000059.1, from coordinate 26,807 downwards.
CCTTGACCACCTGGGGATCAAAGTGACTGCCTGCCCCTTCCCGAATGATTTCCAGGGATTTTTCCAAAGAATACGGCCCCTTATAGCTGCGCCGGGAAACCAGGGCGTCAAACACGTCGGCCACAGCCATGACCCGGGCGGAGAGCGGGATTTCCTCCCCCTTGAAGCCCTTGGGATAACCCTGCCCGTTCCACTTTTCGTGGTGGTAGGCGGCCAGGTTCCTGGCCTCGTTCAGGTAGTCGGTCTCCTCGCCCATGGAATCGATGACCCGATCGATAATGACCTCTCCGGAGGCCGCGTGGGTTTTCATCACGGCAAACTCCTCGTCGGTCAGCTTGCCCGGCTTGTTGAGAATGGTATCAGAGATGGTGATTTTTCCCACGTCGTGCAGCGGCGCGGAGTGGACCACATCGTAAATGTAGGTATCAGTCAGCTTATCGACGTAGATGCCCTCTCGCTTCATCTGTTCCAGGATGATGGCTACATAGGCGGAGGTCTTTTTGACGTGGTCGCCGGTATTCTGATCCCGGCTTTCCACTATGTCTGCCAGCACCAGGATCAGGCCGTTTTGCAGATTGGAGATTTGGTCGCTCTTATGCTGAACCTCGTCGATATAGTCCATCATATCGGAGGTAGTCTGCTGATAGGCGCGATAGAGATTTTCGATCTCGTCGCCGGAGGTAATCTTCAGCGCCTCCACCATCTTCCGGCTTTGGGCCCGGGCCTCCGGGGTATCGTAGCTGAACCGGTTGGCCGCGTCCGCTATGGTATTGACCGGCTGGATGATAAACAGCTGGGTCAGCCAGATGGAGTGCACGATAATCAAAAACAGGAAGCCGATAAACAGAGAAATCAGCTTAGCCAGAAAGGCGATCTCCTCGGCGCGCAAATTATCCATGGAAAGATCCACAATGGCGTAGCACAGCAGCCTTCCCTCCGGATCACGAACCGGACGGTAAACCGAAAGCAGCCAGCCGTATTCGTCGACGGTAACGTCCGGCGGAATGTCCTGTCCCGACAGGAAGCGTTCCGCATATTTCGAGATGGTGTCGTCGTACTCGATCACATCCCCGGGGAAGTCTGCCTCCATGTTTGGAACGTCCATATCGTAGACCACGTGGCAGCCGTCCTCCAAAACCTGATATGCATAGATGTATTTGACCTCCGGGGAGGCTTCCAGTACGTTGTCCAGCTCCTTGACCATTTCCCAATAGCCTTCCGCCTCCCTGCCGTTGTCCAGCAGGTCCTCCACCTGCTCCCGGTCCAGCATTCCCTCCAAAATCGCGGTAACCACGCCGCCCTTATCTTCGTATTCCCGAAGAATGGAATTGTGATACTGGATAATGCTGACGGCAACGGCGCCGATAATAGCAATGGTAAGGGGAAGGGAGACCGCCAGGGACGCCTTGACGCTCAGGGACAGGCGCTTGCGGGTGGTCCCGCTCCTTTGACTTCGGCTTCTGCGCAGATACCAGCTCTGGCTTTGCAGGACGTCCATCAGTTTCTGGGGCACCAGGGCGAACAGCAGCAGGCTCGAAAGGGTGGTTGCCGCCTTATCCACTATGTCCACCAGGAAGGTGGACAGCATATTGGAGGAAAAATAGCTCAGGGACAGGCCCTCGCTGATTTTTGCCGCCAGGTCCGCCGAGAAGCCCTCGCCGAAGCTTTTGCCGTTGATCAGCCAGGTCAGCAAGCCGCCGATCCCGCCGCCGATGAGGGCAAAGAGCAGAATGGACAGCAGAACGTGGGGAAAGCGGGTGAGCAGCCGCTTCTTGACGCATTCCATCGCAGCGGCAGCGATCAGGATGCTGATGACGGCATAATACATCGAGGTCGCGTCGTTGATGCCGTTGAGAAGGTTGGAAAAGAAGCCTACCGTGATGCAGGGAACCACGCCGCCCGTCAACGCGGTCAGGATCGTTCCAATATTATCCAGATACAGAGGCAGCCCGAGAATCGAATTCAGAAGCCGTCCCAGGAAGTTCAGGCCTATGCCGATCGCCACAGTAAGCAGCAGCAACAACAGGCTCTTCGTTCGGCTGGTTTTAATTCTCCCGACCATTTCGCACCTCCTAACAGGATCCTTTTGCCGGCCCATCCACTGTTAATTGTATAAAAACTTGCATGAATTGTCAACTGTTTCGTGGAAATAATTCGTTATCTCCAGAATTTCACAGAATAAATATTGACAAGCGATTGCATTAGAATAAACAATCTGATATAATATGGTATAAATATCGAGCAAATCTCAGCGGGAAGGAGGAGACTCGGTGGAAAAATATCGCTTTTCCGACGCGGAGCGCTCCCGCTTGGAGGCCGCCCGCATTCCGATGGCTGTCTATCAGTTTATAGACCACCGGGTAATGACGCTGATTCTTTCGGATGGATTCTGCGAGCTGTTCGGCTACACGAACCGGACAGCAGCCTATTACGACATGGACCGCGACATGTACCGGGAGGCCCATCCGGACGACGTTGCCCGCGTCTCCGAGGCCGCCTACCATTTTGCCACAGAGGGCGGAAAATACGAGGTAGTCTACCGCACCCGGATCAAAAACAGTCCGGATTATCGGATCATTCACGCCTTGGGTGAGCACGTTTTCACAGATTCCGGCGAACGGGTGGCCTGTGTCTGGTACATGGACGAGGGCATCTACAGCCCCCGCACGGACGTCAACGAGACGGAGCTGGGCCGGGCGCTGAACCGGGCCCTGCGGGAGGAGAGCACCCTGCGGGCAAATAAATACGATTATCTTACCGGGCTCCCCAGCATGACCCGGTTCTTTGAGCTCGGTTCCCACAGACTGGAACAGTTCCAGCTGCAGGGCGGCAGCCCCGCGCTGGTCTTTCTGGATCTGTACGGAATGAAATACTTCAACCAAAAGAACGGCTTTGCTGCGGGAGACAAGCTTTTGCAGCGCTTTGCCCGGCTCCTGGCGGGATGTTTCGGCAACGAAAACTGCAGCCGCCTCGGCCAGGATCATTTTGCGGTGCTTACCGGCGAGCTGGGACTGGAGACCGCGCTGAATCAGGTCTTCGAGGCCTGTGCCAGGCTGCCGGAGGGACTGACGCTCCCAGTCCACGCGGGAATCTATCTGCTTCGGACCGAGAAGGTGGACATCAGCGTGGCCTGCGACCGTGCAAAAATCGCCTGCGACGGTATGCGGGGCCTCTACAGCTCCTGCTTCAGCTACTACAGCCTCTGCATGCGGGACAGCGAGGACCTGCGGCAGTACGTAATCAGCAATCTGGACACCGCCATCCGGGAAAAATGGATTCAGGTCTTCTACCAGCCCATTGTCCGGGCAGTCAGCGGGAAAGTCTGCCATGAGGAAGCCCTGGCCCGCTGGATCGACCCTGAAAAGGGGATTTTGCCCCCTGCAGACATCATCCCCAGCCTGGAGGATGCGGGTCTTGTCTACAAGCTGGACCTCTGCATCCTGGAGCAGATGCTGGAAAAGCTCAAGCTCCAGGCAGCCGCAGGCCTGCATCTGGTACCCCAATCCGTAAACCTCTCCCGTTCCGATTTTGACGCCTGCGACATGGTGGAAGAGATCCGCAAGCGAGTGGACGTCTCCGGGCTGCCTCGGCGGCTGGTGTGCGTGGAAATCACGGAAAGCGTCATCAGCAGCGATTTGGATTTTATGCGGGCCCAGGTCCGGCGGTTCCAACAGCTTGGCTTCTCCGTTTGGATGGACGACTTCGGCAGCGGCTATTCCTCGCTGGAATTTCTGGAAAGCATCTCCTTCGACATGATCAAGTTTGACATGCACTTTCTGCGGAAGCTCGACGAAGGAGACAACAGCAAGATCATCCTGACCCAACTGGTCCGCATGGCCTCCGCCCTGGGCGTTGACACCGTCTGCGAGGGCGTGGAAACCGAAGAGCAAGCAGCCTTCCTCAAGGAAATCGGCTGCTCCAAGCTCCAGGGCTTCTATTTCACCAAGCCCATCCCCTTGGAGGAGATTCTGGAACGGAATCGGAAGGGCATCCAGATCGGCTTTGAGAACCCTGCGGAGGCGGAATACTTCGAGGCGATCGGCCGGGTCAATCTCTTTGACATGACGCTGATGGCCGGCGAGGACGCGGCATCCTTCCGGAATTATTTCAACACCCTGCCCATAGGGATCCTGGAGTACCGGGAAGGCGCAGTGCGCTTTGTCCGCAGCAACCGCTCCTTCCGGGACTATCTGAACCGCTTCTACCACACCAGCCTTTCCGAGTCAGAACACGCATTCGACCCGGCCCCTTTCGGCGGCAACGCCGACCTCATGGAGCATATCCGAAGCTGCTGCGCCAACCGGTGCAGGGCGTTCTTTGACGTGAAGCTGCCGGATGGCTCCACCGCTCACTCCACCGTCCGCTGGATCAGTGCCGACCCGGTCACAGGAAACGCTGCAGCAGCACTGGTGATTATTTCCGTCTCCCCGCCGGATCTGGGGACCAACTACGCCAATATTGCCCGGGCTCTGGCCGCGAATTACTCCAACCTTTTTTATGTAAACCTTCAGACAGAGGACTTTATCGAGTACTCCTCCAGTGTCGGCATGGATAACCTGGCTGTCGAGCGGCACGGGACGGACTTCTTCGCCGCCAGCCGCAGGGACGCGCTTACCATTCTCTATCACGAGGATCAGGCGGCCTTTGTAAAGGCCTTTACCAAGGAAAACATCCTCCGGCAGCTGGAGCTGCAGGGAACCTTTACGCTGACCTATCGGATCGCCACAAACAACGGACCTGTCTACATGTCCATGAAGGTCATGCACATGGACTCCAACAACAACTACATCATTATCGGCGTAGGCAGCATTGATTCTCAGATGAAAGAAAAAGAGCGTTTGGACCGTATCCGGGACAACGAACTCACCTATGCCAGGATCCGTGCTCTCTCCGGCGACTATATCTGCCTGTACACCGTGGATCCCATCAGCGGGCAGTACGTGGAATACAGTGCCAGCAGCGAGTACCAGGGGCTGGGCCTGTCCAAGACCGGTACGGATTTCTTCGTGGACGCCCTGCTGAACGGCTCCATCCACGTCCTGCCGGAGGACTATCCAGCCTATCAGGCCCAGATGCGGCGGGAAAACGTCTTCCGGGATATTCGCGAGCGGGGCCTGTTTACCATCAAGTACCGCCTGCTGATTAACGGCAAGCCCCAGCCGGTCCGCCTGCGGGCAGGCCTGGTCAAGGAAAGCGACGGAGAAAAGCTGATTGTAGGCGTGGCCAGGACGGGGCATTGATGCAGCCCAGGAAACCAAAAAGGCCGACCCCTGCGGGTCGGCCTCTTTGTTTCGTTTCATTACGCCAGAGCGGCGGTGATCAGGGCCATCTTGTAGACCTCGTCGGCGTTGCAGCCGCGGCTCAGGTCGTTGATGGGAGCGTTCAGGCCCTGGAGAATGGGGCCGTAAGCGGCGAAGCCGCCCAGACGCTGGGCAATCTTATAGCCGATGTTGCCGGCCTCGATGTTGGGGAAGATGAAGGTGTTGGCATAGCCCGCCACCTTGCTGCCGGGGAACTTCAGCTGACCCACCGTGGGAGACACGGCGGCGTCAAACTGCATCTCGCCGTCGATGGCCAGGTCGGGAGCCAGCTCCTTGGCCTTCTCGGTGGCAGCCTGGGACAGAGCGACGGTGCCGCCCTTGCCGGAGCCCTTGGTGGAGAAGCTCAGAATGGCAACCTTGGGATCAATGCCGAAGACCTTGGCCGTCTTGGCGGTCTCGATGGCAACCTCAGCCAGCTTTTCCGCAGCGGTAAAGGTCACGTTGCCGTCCTTGTCCACGGTGTCCTGATAGTCGATGTTGATGGCGCAGTCGCCCATCGCCAGGAGCTCCTGCTTGCCGTCCTCGCCCTCCCGGGCCATAATGAAGCAGGAGGAGACCAGATGCGCGCCCTTCTTGGTCTTGACCAGCTGCAGGGCGGGACGGACGGTGTCGGCGGTGGAGTAGGTGGCGCCGCCCAGCAGGGAGTCGGCATAGCCCATCTTGACCAGCATGGTGCCGAAGTAGTTGCCCTTGAGCAGATTGGCACGGCAGTCCTCGGGGCTCATCTTGCCCTTGCGGAGCTCCACCATGGTCTCCACCATCTTCTCCATCTCGGGATAGGTGGCGGGATCAATGATCTCCAGGCCCTCGATGTCAAAGCCGCACTCCGCGGCCTTGGCCTTGACGACCTCCACGTTGCCGATCAGAATCGGGGTGAGGAAGCCGCCCTGTTTCAGCTTGGCAGCGGCCTCTAAGATGCGGGCGTCGTGGCCCTCGGTGAAGACGATCTTCCGGGGAGTTTCCCGGAGCTTGGCTTCCAGAATGTCGAACATGGTCATAACCTCCAAAGGTTCAAAATTTGACGCCTCTATTATAGCCTCTCCGTCGCCGCTTGTCAATTTCAGAAAAACAAAATTTGCGTTTTCTCGGCAAGCATGTGAGGACAGGGGACGGTTCCTTGTCTCGATCGAAAAAGGCAAGGAACTGTCCCCTGTCCTCATGAAAATAATTTTTTGAGTATCTCTCTAAGCAAGCTGCGCCTATGGGGGATCGGCGGCTGTGGTTTTGGGATTGTCTGAACTTGCTGCTCCCGACTTTGTTCTTGATGGTAGCGCTGCTCCTCCGCGTATCGCTGCCGTTCCGCGTTTTCGGCTCTACGCAATACAGCCAGGGGATCGTCTGCGGCGTAAAGACGGCTTCTGAATTCCTCCAGCCAGTGATAGTCAGCCTCCTCGCAGAGATCGGCATCGTATCCCACCTCATGGGAGAGCTGATTCCGAATCCAACGAAGACGCTTCAGTTGATTATAATCCATTGCCCATGTTGAAACAAGGCTCCGGCCTTTGAAGGCATTATGCTCCATCTGGCGCAAATACTCTGAAATGCCTTCCGAAGAAGCATAAGCATCCTTGATAAAACGGTCTACACGCTTGTATAAGTCCAGATAATCAATATTCAAATCACGCATTTCATGTTACCCTTCGTCTATTAACACAGGAGACGGTTCTCCCCGAATACCTGAATTGTAACATATTTCCTTCGGATCGTCAATCTGAGAAACGGCCGCTGATTTCCACTGATTGCCAAGAAAAAATTTTTGGAGGTTGACAGTCCGAAAAAACGTGGTATAATGATGAAAACGTCAAAGGCTGCGACGAAGACGGGCGCCCAGACTTCCCGGCCCAGAGAGAGACCCCTTGTGCTGCGAGGGTCTTGCAGGGAAAGGATCGCCCCACCGCTTCCGAGCCGCCCGCCGGAACGTCTGCTTTCGCCACCGTTTGCGCGTCCGCGGACAAGCAATGCTTGTCCCTACAAACAGTAACGGAGCCGCCGCGGTATCGCACCGCCGCGGGTGCAGATCAGTATGGAGGGACGGGAATCGCCCGTTACAGCGTCCAAGAGCGGCGGACTTTGTCCGCAAGCAGGGTGGAACCGTGGATAAGTCATTTATTCATCCCTGACCGAGTGATCGGTCAGGTTTTTTTGTTTGTATCTTAACCGCAAGGAGGTATATAACCATGTCCGAAGAAAACATCTACACGTTTGAAAACGAAGCCTACCGCAAGACCTACTGGCACACCTGCTCTCACATTATGGCCCAGGCCGTCAAGCGCCTGTGGCCGGAGGTGCAGTTGGCCATCGGCCCCTCCATTGACCTTGGCTGGTACTACGACTTCGACGCCCCCTTCTCCTTCACCAACGAGCATCTGGAGCAGATCGAGGCCGAGATGAAGAAGATCTGCAAGGAGCGGCTGCATCTGGAGCGCTCCGAGAAACCCAGAGAAGAAGCCATCGCCTATATGGAGTCCCGGAACGAGCCCTACAAGGTGGAGCTGATTCAGGATCTGCCGGCGGACGCCGTCATTTCCTTCTACACCCAGGGCGAGTTCACCGACCTCTGCGCCGGCCCCCACCTGGATTCCACCGGCCGGGTCAAACACAACGGCTTCAAGCTGACCAAGGCCTGCGGCGCCTACTGGCGGGGTGACTCCAACCGCAAGATGCTCCAGCGCATCTACGGCGTGGCCTTCCCCTCCAAGGACGAGCTGGACGCCTATCTGGAACAGCAGGCTGAAGCCCTGAAACGAGACCACAACAAGCTGGGCCGGGAGCTGGAATACTTCACCACCGTGGACGTGATCGGCCAGGGCCTGCCCATCCTGCTGCCCAAGGGCGCCCGGGTTATCCAAAAGCTCCAGCGCTGGGTGGAGGACACGGAGAAGAAGCGGGGCTACCTGCTGACCAAGACCCCCTATATGGCCAAGCGCGAGCTGTACAAGATCTCCGGCCACTGGGATCACTACCGGGACGGCATGTTCATCATGGGCGACCCGGACGACGAAACCAAGGAGTGCTTTGCCCTGCGGCCCATGACCTGCCCCTTCCAGTATCAGGTCTTCCTGAACCGGGCCCGCTCCTACCGGGACCTGCCCATGCGCTTGGGCGAGACCTCTACCCTCTTCCGCAACGAGGATTCCGGCGAGATGCACGGTCTGATCCGGGTCCGTCAGTTCACCATCTCCGAGGGCCATCTGATTCTCCGGCCCGAGCAGTTGGAAGAGGAGTTCAAGGGCTGCCTGGAGCTGGCAAAGTACCTGCTGGGCACGGTTGGCATGCTGGAAAACTGCTCCTTCCGCTTCTCCCAGTGGGATCCCAACAACACCGCCAAGTATGAGGGCACCCCGGAACAGTGGGAGATTGCCCAATCCACCATGAAGACCATTCTGGACGATCTGAACGTGAACTACACCGTGGGCATCGACGAGGCCGCCTTCTACGGCCCCAAGCTGGACATCCAGTACAAGAACGTCTTCGGCAAGGAGGACACCATCGTCACCATCCAGGTGGACATGCTGCTGGCAGAGAAGTTCGGCATGGAGTACACCGACACCGACGGCCAGAAGAAGCTGCCCTATATCATCCACCGCACCTCCCTGGGCTGCTACGAGCGCACCCTGGCCTATCTGATCGAACGCTACGCCGGCGCCCTGCCCCTGTGGATGTGCCCCGAGCAGGTTCGGGTCCTGCCCATCACCGACCGGGCTCACGACTACGCCGCCAAGCTGGTGGAAGAGCTCCGGGGGCTGGACATTGAGGCCGAGGGCGACTACCGCTCCGAGAAGCTGGGCTACAAGATCCGGGAGGCCCAGATGCAGAAGATTCCCTATATGCTGGTCATCGGCGACCGGGATATGGAGAACGGCACTGTCTCCGTCCGGACCCGCACCGGTGCGGACCTTGGCGCCATGACCCCCGCCGAGTTCCAGGCCCTCTGCCTGAAGCAGATTGCCGAAAAGGACCGGAGCTTTTAAGTCGGAAAGAGCATGAAACGTGCGATCGCTCTGCTTTTGAGCCTCGTTCTTCTGGCCTGCCTGCTGCCCACCACTGCCCTTGCCGCGGCCAAGCCCATCCCCAGCGCCTCCGTGACCATCGCCGCGCCTCTGGAAGGCAGAGGCCCTGACTGGTATGGGATACTCAGCAATCCCGACCAGTTCAGCGTATTTGAAATCTATTACAACGTCATGAACAGCGACGGCAGCTATGGCTCCCCGCTCTGGGACGACGACCTCTTTGAGCGGGGTCAGCGCATCCGGGTCCGGATTCAGCTGGACCCGGCCTCGGGCTGGACCTTCACCAACTCCACCAAGCTGACCATCAACGGGAAAACCGCCGTGCTGGACGGCATCGACAGTGAAAGCGGCAGCGGCTTCTATCACGCGGATTTCACGGTAGAAACGCCCTTTACCGACGTCAAGGCCGACGCCTGGTATGCCAACGCTGTACGCTTCTGCTTTGAAAACAATCTGATGGCCGGCACCGGCGACGGCATCACTTTCTCCCCCAAGAAGTCTTTTTCCCGGGCCATGTTTGTCACGGTTCTGGCTGCCTTTGAATGGGCAGACCTGGACTCCTGCACCGGCAGCCACTTCTCCGACGTCAAGCCCGGCAAGTGGTATGCCAAGGCTGTGGAATGGGCCTACCTGAACGGCTACGCCACCGGCACCGGCGACGGCAAGTTCTCGCCGAACACGCCCGTTACCCGGGAGACCATGGCAGTCTTCTTCTTCAACTTCTTCATTCAGAAGGGCTGGGACGCGTCGGAGCGGGCGGATCTCTCCGCCTACCCAGACGGAAGCCAGGTTTCCTCCTGGGCCAGGGACGCCATGGCCTGGGCCGTGAGCGCCGGGATCATTGGCGGCGTAAAGGAAGGCGAAACCGTCTGGCTCAAGCCCAAAAAGACCGCCAGCCGTGCCGAGGTTGCCCAGATCGTCATGAGCTTTTGGTTCTACGTCAACGCCTAAAAAAATTCCGGACGGCTCTGTGATTGCGTGCAATCACAGAGCCGTCCTTCGTTCCCGCCGCAGGTCATCAATCCTTCAGGTAAGACAAAAGGGTCTCAACGCTGGTGGAGCGGGCTATATAGTAGCGGTAGATCTTGTAGGGCTCGTCCCCGGTCACGTAACAGGGTCCGGTCATGTTTAGGCCAAACTGATAGTATTCCGCAGTTACGCTGCGGGAGTAGGCAGTATTCTTGCCGGTGGGATAGCAAAGCACAAAGGGCTGCTTGCAGGTGAGCCTGGTCAGCGCCAGCATGGAGTCGTAGTGCTCGTAACGAAGCTGCTTTTCATACATGCCGTCCAGATAATTGTGGCTCATGGTATGGCTCTGGATGGAGACCAGACCGGAATCCGACATTTCCCGAATCTGCTCCTCCGTCAGCTTGTGTCTGGCCCCGATGTCGTTCACAATGACAAAGATTGTCGCCTTGACGTTGTACTTTTTCAGCAGGGGGAATAGTTCCGTATAGTTGTCGTCATAGCCGTCGTCAAAGGTCAGCATCACCGGCTTGTCGATCTGATCCACATGATCCAGGTCCTCAAAGGTAATAGGCGTATAGCCCGCCTCCAGGATTGCCTGGAGCTGTGCCTCCAACTGAGAAGGAGAGACAAACAGCTCTCGGATACCCCATACCTGATCGCTGACGGCGTGGTACATAAAGATCGGCACACGACAGCCCGTCGGCACCTCGTCATTTTTCACGATCCGGGTGTAGTAGCGCCGGTCCAGCTCCGGATCCACCAGCTCCGGGAGTCCCAGGGCGGGCAGCAGGTCCGCCGCAGGCACGTACCAGTCTGTTCCATTGGCCGCTGCCGGGGCGGAAAGGGTCAGGGTCTCGCCGTCCAGGGTATACTCCAGCCCGCCGCCCCAAAGGTCAATCTCCCGGTTCCGGGCCTGGAGCACTGCCTCGTTCTCAATCGGCACAAAGCTGCCGCCGGTGATTTTCAACACGTCCCCCAGGCGCACATAGGGGCCTTTCCCACGATCGGTGTAGGCCTGGGTTCGCACGCCGTCAATCCAAAGCTCGGTTTCACAGGGCGTCAGGGCAGAATACACGGCGCCGATTTCATCCTCAGTCCGACCGGGAAGGCCCAGAAGCTCCGCCATAGCATCCAGCGGCACCAGCCAGGCACCGTCAGCAGGAATGACCGGGAGCGGAAGCGTCCTCTCAATTCCGTCCGCCTCTACCCGGGTCTCGCCGGGCGAAAGGACCAGCCTGTGCTCTGCGGTCTTGAGCGTCAGCCTGCCGTCCCGCTCCGTAAGGGTCCCACCCATTGCCCTGGCCAGGGCGGGGAGCTCTCCGTACAGCGCATCGTCCACCCGCAGGGAAGCGCCCAGGCACAGGCCGGAAAAACAGCAGGTCGGACCCTTCTCGGTCTTCAGCAGATCCAGCCGGTCAGAGCTTCCCTCCAAGCCGACACAGCCCAGGGCTTCCGCAGTGGTCCCCGCAGGGAGATACCAGTCCTCCCCTGCCTGCCACGCCGGAACGGAAAGCACCGTCGGCACCCCGTCCAGCTCCGCCCGCAGAGAGCCCTGCCGAAAGGAGACAGTATGCCCCCAGGCCCAGAGCGTCAGGGTGGGAGTTCCGTCCGGGTCCGTGCCGGTCTCCGCGCGGCCGCTGCTGACAGCAGTGAACCACCCGGCGGTCAGCACCGGGATTCCGTTGCAGCGGCGGGCCGATCCGGCCTCTGCGCCGTTCCAATAGACCGCCGGCCCGTCCTCCACCCGGAGGCAGCGCAGCAGCTCCGCATTTTGATCCTCCACGAGCGTCCTGCACCAGACAGCCTCCAGGGCGGAGACAGGCAGATACCAACCCTCAGAGAACCAAAGGGTGGGGGCGCCCAGCGCAATCCGGCCATCCTCCTCCGTCCGGGCCTCGTCGGAACCGTCCGCCAGGATCAGAATCCCGCCCTCCAGCTCCAGCCGCAGGGTCCCGTTTTCTTCGCTGTACTTCAGAGACCATGCCTCGCAGAGAGATCGGAGCTCCACATAGGAAAAACCGGTAAACTCCCGCACCGGAAGCTCCGCGGCGCCGTCCAGCTCCAGGCGGGACACAGTCTGCTCCGGCTGCGTTTTCTGGGTCGTGGGCGCGGCGGCCGACGAGACGGGCGCTTCGCTCTCCGGCGGCACGTCACAGGCGCAGAGGGCCGCCATCAGGCAGAATACAAACAAAAACGGCATAATTACCCGCTGCGTCAGTCGTTTCACCTTGTTTCCTCCCGTGGACATTCTTACATAAGCCGGCAGAAGCCGCAGGCGCGCAATCCGCGCCCCAACGCTCCTATTCCCCGTTCCCGGCCTTGGGCAGCTCCAGCCAGAAGCACGCGCCGGGAAAATCGGGATCATTTTCAAAACCGTAGGCATGGCCAAGACGCTCCATATTGCCCTTGACAATGGAGAGGCCCAGGCCCATTTCGCCGTGCTGCCGCTGCCGGGAGGGGTCGCCCCGATAGAGCTTCTCCCAGAGCCTCCGGCTCACCTCATCCGGGATGGGGGCGGAGGAATTGAGCACCCGGACCCGAATCCGGTCTCCCAGGTCCTCCAGCCGAACTTCGATTCGGTTGCCGTTATTGATGTGATACACAGCGTTTTGAATGTAATTAATCAGCGACTGTCTGGCGCACCCATAGTCCGAATAAACCATGCAGGGCCTTGTACCAACCCGGGTCAGTATCAACTCCCGCCGCTCCATCTCCCGCTGGAAGCTGTCCAAAATCTCGTCCAGCAAGTCCGCCAGGTCAAATTGCTCCAGCGTAATGGGGGTTTCGCCGCTTTCCATGCGGCCCAAGGCCAAAATCCGGGTAACGATGGCCTGCATGTGCTCGCCCTCCCGCTCGATTGCCTCATAGTAGCTCTGCTGCTTCTCCGGGGTCCGGGCAAGGCCCTCCTCCAAGCCCTCCGCATAACCGGAAATAATGGCAATAGGGGTTTTCAGGTCATGGGCCAGGTTGGCGATCAGATCCGCGGATATCTGCTGCTGCCGAATCCGCTCGGCCAGTTCGGTCTGGAGTTGGCTGTTTGCCTCCCGCAGAGCGTTCACGTGGACCTCCAGAGAATCCGCCATGGCGTTGATGCTCTGCCGCAGATCGTTCATTTCCCGGGTGATGTTTTCCGGACAGCGTTTGGAGAAGTCCAGCTTGGCGATCTGAGCCGCCGTTTCGGCAATGCGCCGGTGAGGCCGACAAATCAGCTTGCTCAGGTAGTAGAACAGGAACACGCTGAGAAGTCCCGCGCCCAAGCCGACTCTTCTGGTAAAGCGGGTAGCCAGCTTGACGGCAGTATTGGTGGATACCATAGAAACATTCAGGCAGAAAATCCGACTGCCGCTTCTGCCGCAAAGGAAGAGCTCCTTGCTCTCCAGTATCTCCTCTTGCTGCTCATCAGCCCATCCGCTGTCCATAATCATGAAGCTGCCGTCACTGCTTCCCAACCGATTTTGAACAAGCCTGATCAGAGAGTCAAATTGCCCCTGGCTTGACAGCGGGGTTCTTCCCTCGGGACGGTAACAAAGCTCTCCGGTCTGCTCGTCCAACACCAGAATGCGGATGCCCTGATCCTCCAGGGAACTCAACGCAACTGCGTTGAACTGCTCCTTCTCCAGCCGCTCCAGGGCGGTGCTGAGCAAGCCGGACAGCTCATTTTGGTAACTGGCCTCCAGCCGCAGATCAAAGGTCATGACAATGGCGGTTACTACTATGATCATTATGAGGGAAAAGGTGATGCTCATCAACACCCAGAGCCGAAGTCGGCGGCGCAGCAGACTCTTCATGACAGGGAGCGAAGAAAGAGATAGCCCCGGCTGCGTACTGTGCGGATCATGTCCCCGCAGGGGCCAAGCTTCATCCGAAGGTTTTTCACATGGGTGTCCACTGTGCGGCCGTCACCGTAATAATCTGTATTCCAGACCGCCTGAAGAATCTGCTCCCGGGAACGAATTACATTGGGTGTCCGGGCCAGGAAGAGCAGCAGGTCGAATTCTTTGGGGGTCAACGCCACGTTTTCCCCGTCCACCCGAACCTCGCCGGAGGTAGGGTCAATCTCCAGGCTCCCGAAGCGCAGCAGGTCCTGGCTCTGGCCGCTGCGGCGCAGAAGGGACTTGACCCGCTCCATAAAGGCCCGCATCCGGACAGGCTTGGAGATAAATTGATCCGCGCCGTTGTGGATGCCTGAAATTTCAGTCTCCTCATCCTCCCGGGCGGTAACCATCAGGATCGGGACCTGCGAAAAGCCCCGAATCATTTGGCAGGCCTCCAGGCCGTTCACCCGCGGCATCATGATGTCCAGAATCACCAGAGCTGTGTCCGGGTTCTCCCGCAGCAGCGCCACAGCCTCTCCGCCGTCAGCCGCCTCCAAAACGGTGTAGCCCTCCTGTTCCAGGTAGTCGTGGACCAGCATGCGCCAGCGCTCTTCATCGTCCGCAAGAATGATTTTGTTCAGCATGGCGTTTCCTCCTTTCCCTGGGGCATCAGGATCTCACAGCGGTGGATTGGCGTCCCCAGTGCATAAAATTTTTCTTCGTAACCGGTCATCACGCCCACAACGCCGTCCCGATGCAGATCGTCGGTGACATTGCGGACCGGATAGCCGTAACGTTCAAATTCCTCCAGGGACCAGGCAAAAAGCCCGGCGTTGTCCGTCTTAAAATGGATTTCTCCATCGCGCCGAAGCACGGAACGGTATTTTTCCAGAAAGGTGTGATAGGTCAGCCGCCGCTTAGCGTTTTTGCTGCGGGGCCAGGGATCGCAGAAGTTCAGGTAGATTCTGTCCGCTTCCCCGGGGGCGAAAAGCTGATCCAGCTCCGCCGCGTCCACCGAGAGGAAATAGACGTTTTTCAGCCCCATGGAAATCGCCTTCTCCATCGCCAGAACCAAGGCCTCCTTGACCCGCTCTACGGCGATAAACAGGACATCCGGGTTTTGCTCCGCCATTTCCACCGTGAATTTTCCCTTGCCGCAGCCGATCTCCAGGTGCAGCGCCCGGGCCTCGGGCAGCAGCTGCCGCCAGTTTCCCCGGCGGGTCTCCGGGTCCTGAATCCAGACAGAGGCGCAAGCCTCCATCCGGGGCTCCAGGTTATTACGTTTCCGCATTCGCATGGTAAATATACTCCTCTATTTTGGAGACTCTGCCGGGACTGTCCCGCCCGGCGTGTGTTCCAGAATTACTCTCAAACTTGATTGTATCAGATTTTTTCTTGTTCGTAAAGGCCCCCCGGCTAGATTTGTGAAGTTTTTTCGTATATCTTGCACAAAAACGCAAAATGTGGTAAAATATTCGGAGAAAAACGCCGAAAGGATGAATCAGTTATGAAATACGCATTCGGTGTGGACGTAGGCGGCACCACCGTCAAGCTTGGATTCTTCTCCGAAGCGGGCGTCCTGCTGGAGAAGTGGGAGATTCCTACTCATCCGGAGAACGGCGGCTCGGCCATTCTTCCCGACATTGCCCGGTCCATTGACGACTGCCTGGCCCGCCGTGGTCTGACAAAGTCAGAGGTTTTAGGGATTGGCATCGGAGTTCCCGGCCCTGTGGACGACGACGGCAACGTAAACCGCTGCGTCAATCTGAATTGGGGCGTCTTCAATCTCCATGAAGCCCTGGGCACCCTCACCGACCTGCCCGTCAAGGCGGGAAACGACGCCAACGTGGCCGCCCTGGGAGAATACCACGACGGCGGCGGCAAGGGCAGCCGGTCCATGCTGATGATCACCATCGGCACCGGCATTGGCGGAGGCTTTGTCTGGAACGGCCAGATTCTGAACGGGGCCCACGGCGTGGGCGGCGAGATCGGCCACCTCTGCGTGGATCCCTCCCCGGAGGCGGAGGCATGCACCTGCGGCAAACAGGGCTGCGCGGAGCAGTATGCCTCCGCCCGGGCCCTGGGCCGGATGGCGGAGCGGGCCCTGAAATCCCAGCCGGAGCGTCCCTCCCTGCTGCGGCAGGAACCGGAGCTCAGCTCCAGAACCGTATTCGACTGCGCCGCCCGGGGCGACGGACTGGCAAAGGAGCTGCTGGAGCGGATCTATGACGTGCTGGGCCTCACCATCGCGGGGGGCTGCTGCATGGTAGACCCGGAGCTGGTGGTTCTGGGAGGCGGCATGTCCAAGGCAGGTCAGGTCCTGCTGGATGGGGTGGAGCCCCGGTTCCGCCACCACATGTTCCACGCCTGCAAGGGCACCCGATTTACCCTGGCCACCCTGGGCAACGACGCGGGAATCTTTGGATGCTTCCATTTGGCCCTGCAGGCAGCGAGGAACGCAAACTGAAAGACAGAAACAAAAACGCTGCATGGCGAAAAAGCCGTGCAGCGTTTTTGTGCAGGAATCAGCCGCCGAAGACGCTGAGCAGGAAGCCTGCGGCGATGGCGGAGCCGATGACGCCGGCCACGTTGGGGCCCATGGCGTGCATCAGCAGGAAATTCTTGGGGTTGGCCTTCTGGCCCTCAAGCTGGGAAACACGTGCTGCCATGGGAACGGCAGACACGCCTGCGGAGCCAATCAGCGGATTGATCTTGCCGCCGGTGACCTTGTACATGATTTTGCCCACCGTAAGGCCGCCCACCGTGGAGAAGCAGAAGGCAATCAGGCCAAGGACGACGATATAGATGGTCTGCAGATTCAGGAACTGATCCGCCGCCATGGTAGCGCCCACGGAAATACCCAGGAAGACGGTGACGATGTTCATCAGGGCGTTCTGGACCGTGTCGGACAGGCGCTCGGTGACGCCGCACTCCCGCCACAGGTTGCCCAGCATCAGGCAGCCGATCAGAGGCGCGGTGGAGGGCAGCAGCAGGACGCAGAAGATGGTGACCACGATGGGGAAGATGATCTTCTCGGTCTTGGAGACCGGACGGGCCTGGGTCATGACGACCTCCCGCTCCTTCTTGCTGGTCATCAGCTTCATAATGGGAGGCTGGATCATGGGGATCAGGGCCATGTAGGAGTAGGCTGCCACCGCGATGGCACCCAGAAGCTGGGGAGCCAGCTTGGTGGTGAGGAAGATGGCCGTAGGGCCGTCCGCGCCGCCGATGATGCCGATGGAGGCGGCCTCCGCGCCCGTGAAGCCCAGGAAGTTGGCGCCGAAGAAGGCGAAGAACACGCCGAACTGGGCGGCCGCGCCCAAAATCAGAGAAGAAGGCCGGGCGATCAGGGGGCCAAAGTCCGTCATCGCGCCAACACCCATGAAAATCAGAGAGGGATAGAGGCCCGTCTTGACACCGATATAGAGGATGTCCAGGAAGCCGCCCTCCTTGAGGATCATGCCGTAGTTGTGGTGGAACTCGGGATCGTCCCCCAGGAACTTTGTCCACAGGTCAGGATGGTAGAGGGCATCCTCCGTGGGACCGCCCATGAAGTAGCTGATGTTGACCAGCAGGCAGCCGAAGGCGATGCCTACCAGCAGCAGGGGCTCAAACTTTTTCTTGATGCCGAGGAAGAGCAGAACGCAGGAAAGAATGATCATCACCAGGTTCTGCCAGCCGTTGTTCTGGAAAATCAGGGCATAGCCGGATTCTCCCAGCAGCTTTCTCAGAATTTCACCGATATCCATGCTGCGCCCTCCTTATGCGAGGACGACCAGCGTGGCGCCGGTATCCACCTTCTCGCCAACCTTCACGACCACCTGGGCCACGGTGCCGGCCTTGGGCGCCACGATCTCGTTTTCCATCTTCATAGCCTCCAGGATCACCAGGATCTGACCGGCTTTGACCTTGTCGCCCTTGTTGACCTCCACCTTGAGGATGTTGCCGGGCATGGGGGCGTTGACCCGCTCGCCGGCGGCGATCTCCGCGGGGGCGGCGGTGGGAGCGGGAGCCGCGGCAGGCGCAGCCGCGGGAGCGGCAGGAGCGGCGGGTGCGGGAGCATAGGCTTCGTACTCGTCCACCAGCATGGCCTTTCCTTCTTCGACCTCCACCTCGTAGGTACGCTTGTTCAGAGTAACTTTATATTTCATTTTATTTGACCTCCTTAATGGACTTGAAGCGCAGCTCGTTCAGGGGCTTGCCCATCTGGCTGGCAACGATCGCCATAATCATAGCGGCATCCTTATCGGACACGTCGTAGAGCTTGATCTCGCCAGCAGTGCCCTTGGCCGGCTCGCCAATGGGCTCGGGCTCCCGAACGGTCTCCCCCACCTGGGGAATCGGCGCGGCGGGAAGAGGCTTCTTCCGGGCGGCCATCTTCTTGAAGATAATGCCCATGCAGTAGACCAGAGCCATCAGGATCAGCAGACCTGCAAAGACCACAGCGTAGCCCAGCAGGGCGGTCAGTGTCCGTTCGCCGATGGTCAGTTCTCTGAGCCCAAGCTGGTTGGGATCGAAATGAACAATCATGATACGCCCTCCTTACATGGCCTCGATGGTGTAGGTGGCGATGTTCTCTTCCTTGGCCTTGCGCTTCTCAAGGAACTCCTTGGCCTGCTTGGGATAGCAGATGTAGCTCATGACATCCTCTTCGCTGCGGGCCAGGTCGCCCAGCTCCTGCTTGGCCTTCTTGAAGTCCTCGCCGGTGCGCTTGGCGTCCTCGATCCGGCAGTCCACGGGCTGGTTGCCCTCGCCCAGGATCTTGTCCTGCAGCTCCTGGCTCACGGGCGCGGGAGCGATGCCGTACTCGCCCTTGAAGTAGTTCTTAACCTCGTTGGAGATGTTCTTGTAGCGCTCCCCCACCAGGACGTTTGTGACAGCCTGGTTGCCCACCATCTGGGACAGCGGCGTGACCAGGGGCGGATAGCCCAGATCCTTGCGAACCGCGGGAATCTCCAGCAGAGCGGCGTCGAACTTGTCCATGGCGCCCATGTCGGTGAGATTGGCGATCATGTTGGAG
This sequence comes from Oscillospiraceae bacterium, assembly GCA_016282135.1. Lineage (GTDB taxonomy): Bacteria > Bacillota > Clostridia > Oscillospirales > Oscillospiraceae > JAFRPC01. Next base: position 7,672 of record JAEEKA010000059.1, on the reverse strand, counting down.
AGCATGCCGCCGGGGACCTTGTAGACCAGGGCCTGGGCGTCGGTGCCCATGGACTTGGGAGAAATGGTGCCCTTGTCGATGTACTTCTGCTTGATGGGCTTGAAGAAGTCGTTGACCTGGTTGATCACCTTCTCGTTCAGGCCGGAGTCGATGCCGTACTGCTGCAGGGCGTAGAACATGGACTCGGTGGCGGGCTGAGAGGTGCCGTTGGAGAAGCAGGAGGTGGCGCAGTCGATGACGTCCACGCCGCTTTCAATGGCCTTGGTGACGGTCATATAGGCCATGCCGGTGGTGCAGTGGGTGTGCAGGATGATGGGCATCTTGGGCAGGGCCTGCTTGATGCCCTTGATGAGGTGCTCCGCCTCGTAGGGACTCATGGTGCCGGCCATGTCCTTCAGGCAGATGGTCTCGAAGCCCATCTTCTCCAGCTCCTTGCACATCTCCACATACTTCTCCACGGTGTGAACCGGGCTCTGGGTGTAGGAGATGCAGCCGGAGGCGATGACCTTTCGGTTGTATTTCTTGGAGTAGGTCTTGACCGCCTTGAGGGCGGTCTCGATGTTGCGGAAGTCGTTGAGGGCGTCGAAGATACGGATGATGTCAATGCCGTTCTTGATGGCCAGTTCGACGAACTTCTCCACCACGTCGTCGTGGTAGTGCTTGTAACCCAGCAGGTTCTGGCCGCGAAGCAGCATCTGAAGTTTGGTGTTGGGCATGTGCTTGCGGATCTTGCGCAGCCGCTCCCAGGGATCCTCCCCCAGATAGCGCAGGCAGGAGTCAAAGGTGGCGCCGCCCCAGCACTCCACGGAATAATACCCGGCCTTGTCCATGGTCTCGAGGATGTCCTCGAAATCGGAATAGGGCAGGCGGGTGGCCATGAGGGACTGGTTCGCGTCGCGCAGGACTGTCTCGGTGATGCGAATATTCTTACCCATTGAAGTTACCTCCGGATATATTTTAGGAAGGTCGGGCGGAGAGATGATCCGCCGCGTCTCCAAATTTCCCTGCGTATCATTATAACACAACTGTTTTCAAATATCTACTAGTAATTCAGGGAAAAAATGACGGTTTTTTTCAGAGAAAATGCCGCAAAGACCAGCTTCCTGCACAATCCCGGCTTGGACGGCTCATGCCCTGCGCCGCTTCCTCTCCCGCGTCCCTTGTCTCGGCGTCATAGGCCGTTCAGAATCCGGCTGCGCCGCAATGCGTCAGAACGTAAATCACCTTGCCGACGCAGCGTCGGCAGGGTGATTTACATGATCGTCGTTCCCGGGTTTCAGCCGTCCCGCCGGCGGCGGCTCAAAACAGGGCCAGCAGGTATTTAAATTGAATCTGCTCCTGTTTTATTGGGCCGTACGTTCGGCTGTCGAGGCTGTTCCCTGTATTGTCGCCGAGCACGAAGAATTCCCCATCTTTCAGCGTATAGGCTTTTTCCTCGCCCTGATACTCATAATGCGGCAGAAAGGTCTCATTCACATAGATTACCCCGTCTTTCAACAGAACGCTGTCCCCGCTCGCGGCGACGATTCGCTTCACGCAGCGTTGGCCTTCCTGTTGAAAGACAACAATATCGTCCTTCCGCAGCTCCGTAACGTGGGTGGACGCCAGCACGATCTGCCCGTCTGACAGCGTGGGGGCCATAGACTCTCCGTTGACCCGGACAAGAAGGAAATTCCAGAGAAACAGCGCAGTTGCCAAAATAATCAGGGCGCTGATCAGCAGGTCCTTCTTCTTTACAGCTGTACGACCCGTTTTGCGCATTTTGTCACCTCCGGGTCGTGGGTCACCACCACCACGGTTTTCCCTGCCTCGTTCATGTGCTTCAGAATCTCCATGATCTTCTCCCGGTTTGCATCGTCCAGGCTGCCGGTGGGCTCGTCCGCCAGGATGATGCTGTGATCCTTGAGGTACATCCTGGCCAGGGCGCAGCGCTGCTGCTCACCGCCGCTGAGGGTGTAGATCTTGCTTTTCAGAAATTCGGGTCCCAGACCCACCTTGGCCAGGGCGGCCTTCAAATCGCTGTCTTTTGTTTTCTTGGTGAAGTAGCCCGCGATTTTCAGATTGTATTTCACCGTCTGGTCCTCTACCAGACCGTAGTTCTGGAATACGTAGAAAATGTCATTTTTCAGCAGCTTCCGCCCGGCGGGCTTGTTCAGCTTTGGATTTTCCACTCCGTTGATGACGACGGTGCCGGAATCCGGCTGCTCCAGCATGCCGATGATGTTCAGCAGGGTGGTTTTGCCCTTGCCGCTCTCACCGGTGATGCAGACGAAATCTCCCTGCTCAACCTCCAGGTCAAAGTCGTGGAATATCTCATGCGAGCCGAAGCTTTTGCAGACCTTTTTTTACGTAATGATCGCGTCCATTTTGTGACCGCTCCTCTCATTTGTTCTGAAATATAGCTTCTTCACGGAAGCATCCCGGACCTATTCGCCCTTCATCACAGCGGCGATCTTGTGCCGCATATTCTTTTTCATACACAGGGTAAACAATCCCAATTCCACAGTCAGGCAGAGAATGGAAGCCAATACACTGGGATGAAGCACAGTGATGTACCGTGTATAGATCTCCGGCATAAGGAGCATGACCGGCAGGAGCGCCAGCTTGAGCACCATGCGGAGGGAGAACAGGTCTAAGAAGGAGTATCCCGCCAGGGCCTTCGCGGCAATGTCCTTGGCGTAGATTTTGTAGTACAGCTCTGCCGCATAGATTGCTAACACAACAAGGGCCATCACAAGCACGGCGCATTCGGCAAACTGCTCGATCATTGTATCGCTGTAAATCTTTACATCAGCCATAAATTCTTGCCGGATGGTGGGGGTTTCCAGAATGGTTTGCTCCAACCGGGTCTCCCGGAGAATGGGCAGGATCTGTTCCCGGGGACTCAATTCCGAGCTGCTGTCGTAGGCGAATACTCCGTCGCAGATAAAAGAGGCCAACGCCAAAGCTGCGTCTTGAAGCTCCGCCGGATCATCGGTCTTCGGAGCAAGGTTATCCGGGTCAGCAACCCACGCAACGATCGGAATCTCACCACTGACGGCAAAGCCTTCCTCTATTCGGTTGGAGAAGGAAAAAAACTTGCTTTTTGCTGCATCATAGCGAATAAAGTGATATTCCTCGGCGGAATGGTGGAATCGCGCGAACCGCTCCAGCATGGGCGCAACGTCATAGTCGGAGGGAACCAGGTAATTCGTTTTTCCTGCAGCCAATCGATCCGAGTGGATTAGCGCACCGTCGGTGTCGCAGATGGTGTCAAAGGCATCCAGGTAATTGTCATTGATATCAATGCGGTACTCCGCTGCCGGTTCCCCGTATATTTCCGCGTTAAACTCGGCATAAGTTATATCCATGAAATCTGCTATGATCAGATTGTGGTCGTCATGCATTTTCTGGTAAAACTCGTACAGAGAAGGATACGAGGAACCCATAAGATTGATATTCGTGGTCATTCTGGCATAGCCCTCTGACAGCGCCGCTGCAGCCTCTGTTTGCTCGGCCAAAAATCGAACCTCATGAATGGTAGAATATAACTCTGTCAGATTTCCCGCAAGAACCAGGATCACCAGGGTTCTGCAGGCCACGGTTACAGCATAGAGCTGTCGATCCAAGCGCTTGCCCTTGCTGTGGCTGACGCTGCACTGCCCGCTGACGATCCGAATGCAGACGGCAAGCGCGAGCAAGCTCAGGGCAAACAACAGGTAAAAAGCGGAGGCGCTTTTTTGAAAGAAAAGCAGGGTAGAGGAAACACCCGCCAAGGCGGAAAACAGGAGCGCGGCAAGCAGCAGCAGCCCGCCGGTGATCAGCAGCACAGAAGCGCCCAGGGGTTTTAGCTCTGAAAGAACAATGTCCCAGTCCCCATAGCCCATTGTTTTTTTTACAATCATATCCTTGACCCGGGAGAAGGAATAGAACACGACCGAAACGAGAAGAAAGAAAGCGAGTGTCGGCAGGAGGAAGGAAAGCGTTTCGTTTTCCGACGGGCCGAAACGCGTACTTCCCATGAACAGCTCTGCACCATGCTGCGTCAGGGCGCTTTCCAGCGCTTCGGCATTCTCGCTGTTCACCAGCAGTCGAGTTGTAAGCCGTTCCGTGTCGCTGCCCTTGAGGTTCCGAAGGGGGGCAATCCTGAAGCGATCCTGAAACACGAAGAAAAATCCCCGGAGCTGTTCCTCTCCAGCCTGGGGGTCCGTAGCGTAGCTCCGGCTGGGATCAAGTCCCTTCAATTGGATAAAGGAAGGGTCGCGCTCGGTGCGATAAAAGTCGATATTGCCATCCTCAGCGATGACCATGAGCGCCAAGTCGGCAGAGATCTCCTCGGAAACTGTATAGAGCGTATCGATCACCTCGTCTCGATCACCGACCTGAGGCCACTTGGCAAATACGAACGACTTGTCTTTATAGATCGTGTCCCTCTGATATGCAGCAAATTGCATTGTCTCGGTAAACAAAAGCAGAACCAGTAGAATTCCATATAATCCCAGCATAATGATTTTCTTACTCATAGTAATCCCTCAATTGACAGTGTAAGCGGGAAACACCGGCAGGGCAAGGCCTTTGCCCCACCGGTGCGCTGAAGTTAGGGTAATGCGGTGAAGCACACGGCGTGTTAACTCGCTGCGGAAGAATTGAGAATCACCGATCTCGTTCTACCGGTACAGCCATGCGCAAGGGGGTGACCAGGTTAATTCTGCTTCTTCACAGCACTTGTGTCGTCCATTACCCCTCATATTCGGGCATTCAAAATTCTTCGTGAGAGGAGAGTTTACTTTCTGAATTGTATATTGCTTCTGCCCGCGCATTGATATTCGAATCTACCCTCACACCACTCACGTTGTAAAACACCATGGCGGCAGACATTTCGCTCCAAGCCGATCGATAATAGGAGTAAACAGTCTTCTTCTCATCCTTAAGCCCGTGACTCCATGCGGCAGCTCCACCTTCAGCGCTATTGGGGGTTCTGGTTTGCCAATGGCCATATACACCTCCGGCGCTGGCGCCGACTGAGGTTGCCACGACAGCTGCGAGACAAAGGGCTGCTACTTTTTTCTTTACTTTCATCGAACAATTCTCCTTCAATTTTATATTCTGTGCGTTGCACAGTCAAGCGTAATTATATCAAAAAATAGCAAGCCTTATTTTTTATAAAAATTGAACAAACACCGCATAATGATTGCGCGGACATGCACAGCATTCAATTCTCGCACGCGCTTTTTTCGCTGTTCAGGTTCTCGTGAAAAAGAGTCGTTCTTGTGTCCCGGCCGGTTCATTTTTCCCTTTCTTGCCGGGGCAAGAAAGGGGCCGCCGGAGGCAGAACAGGTTGCAGGATGGAAAGCAGTCCATTGTCGGGGCACCACCTCATCCGGCGCTTTGCGCCACCTTCCCCTCAAGGGGAAGGCTTTGGGCCGGCAAATAGCCGACGCTACAGATGCGTGCGTCCGTATGGGGAACGCGGACGGCAAAGTACCGTCCCTACGCACTCTGGACCTTGATTTTTGAGCTGTGGCGCACCGGTTATGTGACGGCCCAAATATGCAAGCCGTAGCAGAGCATATTGAGCTGCCGGAGCTTATGCAGAGCTGTGCGCCGCTACAGAACGCTGAACCCTGAACTCTGAGCCCTGAACCACAGATTCCCTGGGTCCTCACTTTGAAACTCACGCCAACGCAATATTGGGAAAACACTTTCCGGCGGAGTCTTTTCGGCAAATTTCCTTGACCGCGAAATCAAGCTGTGATATAATCCAACTGATTTTGAGCAATACTTTATCGTTGTGCGCTTTTGGCCGGTTTCTGGCCGAGCCGCTGGAGATGGAACCCTTATGAAAAAACTTCTCAATCGGGAAACCGCCCTTTATTTGCTTTTCGGTGTTCTGACAACTATCGTCAATTATGTTGTTTTCTGGCTCGGTATCCGCCTATTTGGCGAAGAATATACCCTGCTGATTAATGTCGTTTGCTTTATCGCTGCCGCCAGCTTTGCCTATGTGACCAACAAGCTCTTCGTCTTTGAGAGCAAAAGCTGGCGCTGGAAGGTCCTGCGCCGGGAGCTTCCGTCCTTCTTCGGGGCCCGGGTCTTTTCCTTCCTTCTGGAGGAGGCCGGGCTTTGGATCAGCACGGATCTGCTCCGGGTCGGACGCTGGGAGCTTCTGGGAATCAACGGCATCATGATTGCTAAAATCGTACTCTCCTTTGCGGTTGTGGTGCTGAATTATCTGTTTAGCAAGCTGTATATTTTTAAAAAGAGCGGGGAGGGAGCCCATGCGAGTTCTGATCATCATTCCGGCGTTCAATGAAGAAAGCAACATCTCCCGGGTGGTCCACTCGGTGATAGATTTTGCCGCCTCCTATTCCCGCCATCAGGTCGACTATGTGGTAATCAACGACGGCTCTGTGGACGGCACCGAGGATATCTGCCGTGCAGAGGGCTTTGAAACGGTGAACCTGATTCAAAATCTCGGCATCGGCGGCGCGGTTCAGACAGGGTATTTGTTGGCCCAGCAGTTTGGCTATGACGCAGCTGTCCAATTTGACGGCGATGGTCAGCACGACATTCTGTCTCTGGACGCGCTGCTGCGTCCGATCGAGGCGGGAACAGCAAACTTCGTGGTAGGCTCCCGCTACCTTCAAAACAGCAGCAGCTTCCGCTCCACCTTTATGCGCCGCCTGGGCAGCAGTTGACTTTTCCGGCAGGCAAAAAAGGTCTGAATAATCGTCCGATTGCTGCATTGCGCGCGTGACAAAATTCATCCTGGCAGAAAGACACGTCAGAATGAAAAAATCGGTTGAAATATCCCACTGCAGCGTATATAATAAACCACAGGAATTCATTAACCCAACGGAAAGGAAGTCAAAACTTATGAAAAAGTTGGATCTAACCAAATACGGCATCACCGGCACCACTGGGATCGTTCACAACCCCTCCTATGAGTACCTCTTTGAGGCGGAGATGGACCCCACTCTCACCGGCTATGAGAAGGGCGTGCTTACCGAGCTGGACGCCGTCAACGTTATGACCGGTATCTTCACCGGCCGTTCCCCCAAGGACAAGTATATCGTCATGGACGAGACCTCCAAGGACACCGTCTGGTGGACCACCGAGGGCTACAAGAACGACAACCATCCCATGACCGAGAAGGTTTGGAAATCCGTCAAGGAAATCGCCGTGCAGGAGCTCTGCGGCAAGAAGCTCTACGTCATGGACTGCTTCTGCGGCGCCAACAAGGACACCCGCATGGCCATCCGCTTCATTATGGAGGTGGCCTGGCAGGCCCACTTCATCAAGAACATGTTCATCCAGCCCACCGAGGAGGAGCTGAAAAACTTTGAGCCCGACTTTGTGGTCTACAACGCCTCCTTGGCCAAGTGCGAGAACTACGCCGAGCTGGGCCTGCGCTCCGACACCGTGGTAGCCTTCAACGTCACCAGCCGCGAGCAGTGCATCATCAACACCTGGTACGGCGGCGAGATGAAGAAGGGCATGTTCTCCATGATGAACTACTACCTGCCCCTGAAGGGCATTGCCGCCATGCACTGCTCGGCCAACACCGACATGAACGGCGAGAACACCGCCATCTTCTTCGGCCTGTCCGGCACCGGCAAGACCACCCTCTCCACCGACCCCAAGCGTCTGCTGATCGGCGACGACGAGCACGGCTGGGACGACAACGGCGTGT
>JAEEKA010000058.1 GCA_016282135.1 Oscillospiraceae bacterium | reverse complement strand
TCCCTGCCGCTCGATGTTGTAGAACTCGCTGCCGTCCGGGGAAAAGCAGCAGCCGTCGTCCTGAGCACAGTCCACCTTGGAATAACGGAACTTCTTTACAAGGGAAAGCGTTTCCAGCGAATAGACCGCCATCCGCCCCTCCGTGGTCTTCACCACGAAGCTGTCGCCCCGGGGCGAGAGGACCGGCAGATAGGCGTATATCAAATCCTTGAACCGCGCCAGCTCCTTCCCGGCCTTGTCGTAGACATAGACCGTCTGCCCGGTGCAGCCGATCTTGTATTTCTCATTTTCAATTAAGCTCCAAAAGCTCAGCATTGAGGCGCCCTCCTCTCCATTTCAGTTTATTATATCATACAATCACAGAAAAAGCTATGCCGTCAATGGAAAATCACTGACGCAATGGAAAATCGCTGACACATATGTCAACGGAAAATCGCTGACACATAACGAAAGAAGGCTGACACCTTCTTTTCCAATAACGGCATTGTGCTTTGGCTCCTATGATGATAAAATAATTCCGAAAAATGTACAAGAAAATAAAACTTTCGGCCGTGTTTCAACGAATATATGTATGAAAGAACCATTTGCGTCAATTCTGGAGAGTAACATGAATGACCAAAAAGAAGCGTTTCTGATCAGACGGATCCAGCGACAGGGAGATCGGCAGGCAGCGGAAGAGCTGGTATCAGCCTACTACCGGGAAATCTATGCCTTTGCGTACCGTCAGACCGGTGATGTGGACGCTGCGATGGATCTGACGCAGGAGATCTTCCTTGCGGCGCTCCAATCCATCCAACGATATGACCCAAAGCGTGCGGGCTTCCGTACCTGGCTGTACCGGATCGCGTCCCATAAGCTGACGGATTTATTCAGGTCTCCCGCATACAGGCTCCGCCAGAGTACGATCCCCATAGAGGAATTATCGCTGCCGGACGACGGTTCGCCGGAGGAGCAGTGGCTGGAAGCGGACCAGCTCAGGCAGATCCAGCTTCGGATCGCAGATCTGCCGGACGAGATCCAGAGCATTCTGCGGCTGCGCTTCTACGGCGAGGCCGGCTTCCGTCAGATCGCGGAGATCCTGGCGCTGCCGGAGGGCACCGTCAAAACCAAATACTATACGACGATCCGTATGCTGCGAGAGGAGGCGAACCGGCAATGAGCGTAATCTATCCAAGCGACAAACAGATCCAGGCGTCCGTTCAAAATATTTGCGAAAAGGCGTCGCTTACCAGGCGTCCAAATCTGATTTCATTCCTGCGGGATATGTCCCGCAATCTCGGCCTTCGGCAGATCTTTACCGGCACCTGGGACGTGATCCTGATTTCCTGCATGCTGTTCGGGCTTGCGGCCGTGATTGGCGCGTTAGACCTTCGCCATTCTGTGCACCAGCTGCAGAAGGCCTCGGTATTCCTGTTCGCCTTTTCTCCGGTGTTTCTGTTTCTCCTGTTTTCGCTTTCCCTCTGGAAGGAAGTGGAGGGGACAAGCTATCCGATCAAAATGACCTGTCTCTATACCGCTCGTCATCTGATCGCATTTCGCGTGTTTTGCATCACCTGCTGCAGCTTTGCCGTCGTCGGGCTCTACGCCTTGTTTCTGTCCGCGTTTCTGGGGCTGCCGGGACTGCCGCTGCTCTGCGTTTCCTTGTCGTCGCTCTTTCTCTATTCGCTGCTGCAGATCCAGACGGTTTTGTCGGTCCGTTCCAATCTGACAGTCTGCGGTGTCCTGGCGGTCTGGGTGTTCGGCAACTGCGTCGGCTCTCAGCTCTGGCCGGAAATCTATTGGGAGCTTCTGCAGGCGGTTCCGGCTGCGGCCTGGGTCCTGGTGGATCTTCTGCTGGCGCTAATGTTCTGCAATCGTTATGGAATCTATGTTCGGAGGGTTTGTTATGCTGAAGGTCTGTGACGTCACAAAACGCTATGGAAAATTCACGGTATTGGAGCACATCGATCTGGAATTCACGCCGGGCGTCTACGGCCTGCTGGCGCCGAACGGCGCGGGCAAGACCACGCTGATGAAGCTACTGACGACGCTTGCGTTTCCAACGGAAGGCGAGATCCGGTATGACGGCGTAGAGATCCGTACGATGAACGCCGCCTATCGGGAGCTGCTGGGCTACCTGCCCCAGCAGATGGGCTACTATCCGAATCAGAGCCCGATCCAATTTTTGAGCTACCTGGCCGCGCTGAAGGGGATGGACCGAAAGCTCGTTCCCGACCGCGTGGAGGGGCTGCTGGAGCTGGTGGGGCTATTGGATGTGAAGCGGAAGAAAATGCGGACCTTCTCCGGCGGCATGATCCAGCGGGTCGGCATTGCCCAGGCCCTGCTGAACGATCCGAAGATCCTGATTCTGGACGAGCCCACTGCGGGACTGGACCCCAGCGAGCGGGTTCGCTTCCGAAACATCATTGCCGGTTTGTCCAAGGATCGGATCGTGATCCTCTCGACCCATATCGTTTCGGACGTGGAATCCGTGGCAAACCGGATCGTCTTTCTCAAGGATCATCAGGTTGCGCTGGAGGCGGCTCCCGAGGAGATCTGCCTCACGATGCGGGGAAAGGTGTTCGAGATCAGCCTGCCCGACACGGAGCTTCCGCGCTTCGAGCAGAGCCACAGAGTCCTCTCCATTCGGCAGGAACACAATTGGGTCCATCTTCGATTTACAGATGGAGATATCCCTGCGGAAGCGGTCCCGGCAGAGCCGACACTGGAGGACGCATTCCTGGTCTTCTTCCGGTGATCGCCATGCGGAACTGCCTGCTGGAGCTGCGGCTCCTGCTGCGGGAAAAGCTGCTCTGGGGCTTCCTCGCGGCTTTTCTGGCGCTGAATCTGCTGCTGGTCCATCTGAACCTTCCCGGCGCGAACGCGGGCTGGGAGCTGGACGAGCTGCTGCCGGAGCTGCTGGCGTTGTCGCTGCGTCTGCTGTATCACAAGCTGCTGCCCGCAGTCCTGGCGGAGTCCCTGTTCCTCTGCTTTTGGACGGTGCTCGCGGGCCTGGAGCGGGAACGGGTCGCAAGAACCGTACCGATCAGCTACAGCACCCGCGTCGGCCGCGGTATGGCGAAAAACCGGATCGCGGCGGGGCTGATCTGCGCGAGCCTTGCCTGGATCGTCCTTTTTGGTGCTGCGCTCGCCTGCTTTCTGGCCCTCTGCCCGGCGCGGGAATCCCTGAATCTGTCCTTTTCGGTGGTGGAATGGCCGGACGGCCGCCCCTGGTACGGCTCCTTACCGGGGCACGTGGCTGCCTGCGGTATGCTGCTCTGGGGAATCCTGCTGGCCTTTGGCCTGTTGGCCGGAGCTGCCGGACTGCTGTTTCGAAACGCCTTTTCCGCTTTTTTGAGCCTGGCGGCGCTGGCCGCCCTCTGGCTCCTGTCCGTCCGCTTCTGTCCGGGGGAGCCCGCGGCCTGGCAGTGGCCCCTGGTCTGGAACCCGGCGAATATTCTGTTCCGATTCGAGGACGGACAGCTGATCCTGCGGCTGGACGCCTGGTTGCTCAGAAACGACGGCGCCTGTCTGTCCAGCCTGGAGCCGGAGACTGTCGGCACCTGGGCGCTGATCGGCGCGGGGCTGTTCTGTGCCGCCTGGCGCGGCTTTTGCAAAAAGGAGATGTAACGATATGACGATCCTGTTGCTGGAGCTGAAAAAGATTTTCCGGCCCGTTCCGCTGCTGCTGGCGTTGGGGCTGCTCTGCTGCTTCCTGCCCAGTGCGGTCAAATCCCAGCGGAAGGCCCTGTCGCAGATGGATACGTCGGCCTATCCGATGCAGATCACCGTCTACGACGTGACGGAGGGCCGCTGCAGCATCGACCTGTTGTTCCACGATCATCTTCTGGGGCGCTATGGAAAAACGATCTCAGAGGAGGATCTTCCCGAGCTCGCGGCGGAGCGGGAACAGCTCCTGGATCAGATCACCGCCGCCGCGGCGCAGGACCCAATCCTGCTGCGAAACAGAATGTCCTTCGACCCGGACAGCGAGCAGTTTTCGGTCCCCTATCTCGAAGGGGAAAACGAGGACGATATCAGTGAAGCGGATCAGATCTACCTCTGGTCCGTTACCAACGGTCAGGCACGGCTGCCTGGAACGGACCATCCCATCGGATTTCTCTCGAAATACCGAACCGTTCTGGACCGGGTCCGTGAGAACGGCGCTTATCAGGTGATGAGCTATGACCTGTTCGCGCTTCTGAACGGCAATTATCTGATCGTGATTGCCTGCTCCTGCGCGGCGCTGCTGTTGGTAGTCCCATACGGGGTCGGAGAGGCCAAGAGCCGCACGGAGGGTCTGTCCGCCGCCTCGAAGGCGGGCAGGGCCCACGGCCGCAAAAAACTGGCCGCCGCTGTGCTGGCGGCCGGGCTCGTGATCGGCCTGGGGGCGCTTCTGGCGGCGCTGGCTATCGCCCAATGGGGCGTATCGCGCTATTCCGGTTGCGGCATCGGGGACGCCATGGACGTCTGCTGGGGCTTAACGGAATACCAGGGCCTGTCCTTCGGCGCCTTCTACCTGCTTCGGTTGCTGGAGCTCGTTCTGCTGGGACTGGCTGTGAATACCCTGGCCGCTTTGCTCTCCCTGCGGATCGCCAACAGCGTGACCGCCATTGCCTGCGCCCTGCCTCTGCCCTTGGCGCTGTTGGCCTTCCACGTTGGCTACGATATGGCCTATCTGGAAAAGCCCGTCCATTTCGGCCTGCGCTGGGAGCCCTGCGGGATCGTCGTCTGCCTTTGTCTGACCTCGTTGCTCCTGACAGGCGTAAGGATTTGGCGAAGCCGCAGAAGGGATGTCGTTCCCGGATAGAGAAGGAGAAGAATGTATGACAATTTTGCTTTTGGAATTGAAAAAGCTGTTCCACCCCGTGCGGCTGTTGCTGGTGCTTGCGCTGCTCTGCTGTTTCTGCTTTGCCGTCTCCGAAAGCCAGCGGAAGGCGCTTTCCCTGACCGATACAGCCTCCTATCCAGATCTGATCACGAGCGGTGATTGGTTGTCCAAACGGCGCAGCCCCGATCTGCTGTTTCACGATCATCTGCTGGAGCGCTATGGGGAAACCGTCACAGCAGCAGATCTTCCTGGACTTGCTTCTGAGCGGGAGCAATTGCTGCGCCAGATCACCGCCGCGGCCGCCCAGGACCCCATTGTTCTGCGATATGGAATGGAGTTCCATCCGGAGACAGGAACATTCACAAGCTCGATTGACAAGGCTTTCATCGGACAGCTGTCGCAGGAGGATTGGGACGATATCGGTTCCTACGAAGGAGGGACAATGCGGCTGAAGGGAACGGATCATCCCATTGTCTTTCTCTCCCAATACCAAACTGTGATCGACTGGATCGAAGCGAAGGGCGTCTACCATGTCATGAGTTACGATCTCATCGCGATGCTGGAGGACAATTTCCTGATCGTGATCGTCTTCTCCTGCGGTGCCCTGCTGCTGACGGTACCCTACGGCGTCCTGGAGGCCAAGAGCCGCACCGAGGGCCTGTCCGCCTCCACAAAAACCGGCAGAGCCCACTACAGCAGGAAGCTCGCCGGCGCGGCCCTTGCGTCCGGGCTTGTGATCGGTCTCGGGGTCCTGCTGGCGATCCTGGCCTTTTCCCAATGGAAGGTCTCCCGGTACTACGGCTGCGACATCGGCGACGCAATGAATATTTGCTGGGATGAGACCTCCTATCTTCACTTTTCCTCCTATCATCGTTTTTATCAGACCGCCGCCTGGAATGGTATGAGCTTCGGCGCGTTTTACGGGCTCAGACTGCTGCTCCTCTTCCTGCTGGGCCTCTCGGTGAACCTGCTGGCGGCGATCCTGTCTCTTCGGATCAAGAACGCCGTCACGGCCATCGCCTGCACCCTGCCCCTAGCCCTGCTCTTACTGGTCTATCATCTGGCCTATAGCGCGCTTTCTACCGGATTTCTTCACACATCCGGGCATCCGTGCGAGCTTGTTGCCGGGATCGTCCTGCTTACGCTCCTCATTACAGCAGCAAGGATTTTCAAAAATCGCAGAGCAGAGGTCTGCACATAACACAAAAACCACTGGAAACCCATCGGAGGCAAATCGTCAGTTTGCCTCCGGTGGGTTTTTTGCCGTTGGGAAAATTTTTTGGTATGATACCTGTAATCAAAACACTTTTTTCTTGGGTATTCTCGTAATTCTGGTGTCTGGTTTGATTGCCTTTTGCTGATGCTGTTTGCCCGAAGAAACGGTGTTCAGACAGAGACGGTATAACACGCAGCAATGGCAGAGCGCATTGCGAATGGGATATCGCAATGCGCTCTGCCGTTTGCTTGAGAATGCTCATGTGCGTTTATTCTGCCGGGTCAAGCATTGTGCCGATGAAGAACGGGATTCCGGTCTGGCAGTCG
>JAEEKA010000008.1 GCA_016282135.1 Oscillospiraceae bacterium | reverse complement strand
TTTCCACGATCCCGTCGCAGCTTGCCGGGACCTCCGCTGCTCCGAGCTTCGCTTCCAGCTCTGTGATCTCCTGCTCCAGTTGTTCGATCTGACTCTCCATCTCGGCCAGGCGGGCAGCTTCCAGCTCATCCTGGACCTTTGCGTTATTCTGGCTTTCGTAATAGGAGGACAGCGCCCCTTTTGCGGAAAGCACCGCGTTTTCACAGGCTTTCTCGTCGGTGCAGCCAGCGTACTCCATCTCCAGGGAAGTGATTTGGCCGGTCAGCTCGTCTGCCTTCTGCCGGGCCGCGTCCACACTGGGCTGGTACTGCGCCTGAAGGGCTTCCAGCGCCGTATCCGCCGCATAGCAGCGGTTCTGGCAGTCCAGAACGGCAGCGTTCGCCTCGTCCAGCGCGGCCTTTGCCGTCAAGTATTCCTCCGACTCTGGATTCTCCTGATAATAGCTTGCGTTGGCCTGGGCATTCTCCTGTTGCCGGCGGGCAGCATCCAGCGCCTGATGGGCCGCCTCCGCTTCCTGAGCCGCAGCGTCTACTCCTGCGTGATAGGCGCTTTGCGCGGAGGACAGCTCCTCCTTCGCGGCGGAGAGCTGGCTGTCCAGGGATTTGCGTTTCCCAAGGTATTCCTGGCACCGGGCTTGCCGCTGCTCCGCGTCCTCCAGATTGTTCTTCAGCATCTGATATTGGGTCCAGGCGGAGGAATCTGTGGACATGGTTGCCGTGAGGCGGGCTTCCGCCAGCGCTTTTTGCTGCCGGTCCAACTCTGCCTGCTTGGCCGCCAGGGTTCCGTCATCCGGATAGTCCACCCGCATCAGAACGTCACCCGCTTTGACCCGATCGCCCGGCTGCACCAGCAGATCTGTGACGGAGCCTGCGCGGCTGGCAAGGATCTCCGTGCTTTCAGCGGCTTCTGTCATGCCACTGCCCGCCACCACCGGGGTAATGGTTCCCGAGGTGACCGGTTGGGTCGTGATCTGGGGCAGAGTCAGGTTCCGGATTGTCCCGGAAAAGAAGGTCAGAACCGCCATAACGGCGAAAAAGCCGATTGCCACCCACTTGACCCATGCTCTGTTTTTCTTCATTTGATACCTCCGGTTACGATTCCTTCCTCCAGATGCTGTTCTCCACCAAGGAAAAGCAGCAGACACGGGATCATGTAAATCACCGCCGCAGCGAAGGCAAGGCCCAGCTCGCCCTCATTGATGCGGCTGAGATAGAGGGACAAGGGCTGCAGTTCTTCCTGTTCCAGCAGCACCATGGGCTGCTCCACCATGTTCCAGTAATCGAAAAAGATCAGCATGCCCACTGCAAAGAGCGCACTCCTGCACTGAGGCAGAAAGATCCTGCGGAAGATCTGCCATTCGTTGGCGCCGTCCAACTGCGCCGCCTCCAGATACACCTTGGGGATCCGCTGCATGTACTTGGTCAACAGGAAGACCGCAAAGGGCGAGAAAATGCCCGGCAGCAGGATGGCCCAGATCGTGTCATAGGTTCCAAGCTGCTTGCTGATCAGGTAATTTGGCACCAGCGTAACCTGATAAGGCATCAAGGTCAGAACCAGATAGCCGAAGAAGATCGCCCGCCGCAGCCGTGAGGGTTTTCGGCAAAAGCCGTAGGCCGCCAAAGCGGAAACGGCGGTTTGCAGGATCGTAATGGGAACCGTATACAGCACGGAGTTCCAGAACTTTTGCAGGTATTCCGGGCTTTGGAGCAGAAAGGTTTTGTATTGCTCAAAGGTGGCCATGTCCGGCACCAGCTTCAGGATCACGTGCTCCTTCATGTATTCCCCGCTTCCCAGCGCCGCACCGTAGCTGCGCTGGATCTCTGACGCGGAGAGGAAGGAGTTCACCACGGTCAGAATTGTAGGCAGCACAAATAAGAGCCCAAGGATCAGCAGAGCGAGGAACAGTCCCCACCGTTGACGTGTCAGTTTTTTCATAGTTTCTTTTACTCGTTTTCCGTGTCCCGGTCCAGGCGGCGCTCAATGGCCAGCAGCACTGCGATCAACGCGCCCATGACCACGGCCAGCATCAGGGCCGCCGCGCTGAGCTTCTGGTAGTCCATGGTGCGGAAGGTGTTGTTCATGAAGTGCTGGAGCAGATACAGGCTTTCGTAGGGATAGGAGCCGGTCAGCAGCCAGACCTCCCGGAAGATCTTCATGGAGGCGATCAGGCTCATCAGCACCACAAAGAAGATCGTCGGGGCCAGGAAGGGCAGCTTCACCGTGAAGAACTGCCGGGTCCGCCCGGCCCCGTCCAGATTTGCCATGTCAATGTAGGTTCTTGGGATGGCCGCCAGAGCCGCCGTGAAGAGGATCGTGTGGTACCCGATGTTCTTCCAGAGATAAAGCAGCAGCACCATGAGAATGCTCCAGGTCGAATGGAACCAATCCGTATTTGCGCCGAGATAGGCGTTCAAGGTCCCGTTTTGGTGGAACAGCACCCGCCAGACCAGGATCACCGAGGCGATCGGCACCAGCATGGGGCTGAGAAAGGCCGTGCGGAGCTGGCTCTTCATCGGGATCGCTCGCTCCAGCCAGAGGGCCAGCTTCAGGGGCAGCAACACCGCCAGCGGCACCGAGACCGCAAGTAAAATGCCGGTGTTCTTTGCCCCCAACAGAAAGGCCTTATTGCCCAGCAGCACCTTGAAATTGTCCAGCCCCACGAAGTCTCCGTTGACCGGCCGGTTCACCAGGCTGTACCATATCACCATCCCAAAGGGCAGCACAAAGAACAGCAGAACCCCCAGCAAACTGGGGAGGAGGAATAAAAACGTATGAGATTTTGATTTACGCAGTTTTCTTTTCATTACAGCGTCCTGTAGCGGCGCACATTGTGCGCCATGTACTCAGCTCCGCTCCGCCAAGTAGATCTCCACCCGGTTCTGAATGCGACGTGCAGCCTCTTGGGCGGTGATCTCCCCCTGGAAATAGGGCTGGGCCTCCTCCAGCACCACCCGAATCAAATCAGACGCAGGGGCCAGGAAGCAAACCTTTTCTTGAAAGAGCTCTCTGTAGCTTTGAATCAGTTTTCTCTGTGCCGTGAGGGACGGAACGTCGGTAAATCCGCTTTCCAGGTAACTCTGCTCCAGTTGGTCCAGGCGATCCGTTTCTTTTTTCAAGACGGCCTCTGTCCATTCCCTGTTCAGATAGATCTGGAACGCGGTCTGGCTTCTGCTGAGTTGAGAAAACCAGCCCTCGTCAAATAGCAGGCTATTCACCAGCTTCTCGGCTGTAGTCCGGTCTGTATGATTCAGCACCGCCAGATAGACCTGGCTGGAAAGATTCAGGCGGACGTCTCCGCTGTCGGGCAGGGCATAGAGATCGTTGTGGGTCAATAGACCGTACCAGCTCAGCTGTAGAGGGATGCCCATGGTAAAGTGGCGCGCATTGTCCTCCGGCGTTAACCCGCTTCCGGCCGCTCCCACCTCCTCCCAGGTCAGAGCATATCGGTCACAGAATTCCAACAGCTCGATAAAATCCGGACTGTCGAAGCTGAGCTGCCCGGTTTCCGGATCAATCCAATTGCTCAGAGTCTGGGGAAGCATCTGCGTTTCCAGAACACCGTCCTTGGTGGATTGGGAAAACGTATCGGGATCAACTTCCTCCAACCCGGCGCCAAGGGCTGCGAGAGATGCGGCTTCTCCTGGGGAGAAACCATAGCGCTTTGGCAGAATATTCACGGTGGGGGACATTGCCAGCGGAAGATACAAGCAGTCGCCTTTGTACCGAAGCGCGTCGATCATGTTCTGGTAGAGAGCGTCTGCGCTTTGCAGCTCCGGACAGAGATCCTCCACGGGGTAAAGCAAATCCTGATTCCCATAATTCTGCAGCACGGATACGTCGTTCAGCGCCAGAAGATCCACCTCATGGTTCAGAATTGCCAGATTCAGCTTCTCCACGGTCTCGTAGACCCGACAGGTCAGTTGGCAGCCTGGTTTGGTGCGGTTGACGTAGGCGATCCATTCACTGCACAGATAGTCCTGATTCCACAGGGCCCCGACGGTCAAAGTCCGCGGGACAGCGGGGACAACGGACGTCTCCGAAGGATCGTCCCGCTCTGTGGAACCCGTTGTGCTGATATCATTGGAGGATTCAGAGAGCACAGTCAGCCGTTCCTCCTCCAGACAGAGGACCCGGTCCTCTGTGATCAGGGCCCGTCGAAGTCTGGAAGGATTGACGCCGAAGCTGGACAGCTCCACAAATTTAGAAAACGTTCCGTTTTCCAGACGCCACAGAACGCCGTCGGCACAGACGCAGCGGCTGGCCGGATTGCAGTAAGTGGCTGCCGTCCAAAGGGGCTCCGGCAGCTCCGTTCCGTCCTTCTCCGACAGGGCTTCGGTGGAATCGTCCACCGGCACCAGCCAGGCCCCGGTGGGCTTCAGGGTGTCCGTGGCGGTGCGGGTGAGCACCAGGGAAAGCCCATCCCCGGTCTCCACCAGGGCAGCGGCGTGCCAGAGGACTCCCGGCTCCCGGGGCAGGGTCAACTCCCTGCCGTCCCGCAGTAGCTTGAAGCCGTCGCAGAGCCACAGCGTCTCCCCCAGAGGCAGAAGCTGGGTCGAGAAAAAACCGTGGCCCAGTTCAATGGGCGCTGCCCCGCCGGCCTCGTCCAGAATGGCGTAGTTTCCCGCCTCGTCGCTGCCCAGATACAGCAGCCGGTCCTTTTCCATTGCCACCAGCGTCGTCTGATCGGGAAGATGCTCTCCGCTCAGATTGAACTGCGCATCCAGCTCATAAATCCCGGAATCCGCGGCCAGATAATACCCGTTCCCCCTGGGGCAGACGTCATAGAGCTCCCCCACCACGTAGGACAGGGTCTCGGCGTGCCACTGAATCGGCACCTCCGTTGGGAACGCTTCCGTCTCTTTCACAGGCTCTGTCTGCTCCCCGCAGGCTGCAAGCCCTGTCAGGAGCAGCAGGCACAGCAGAAGGGCGGTCCATCTTTGCATTCTTCTCACAGCCTGCACCCTCTTTCTGTCAGCTTCTCCTCCCGGGGGGAGGCCGCCAGCCCCGAGAACTCCCGGGCCGGCGGGTCCACAAACTCCACCGCCGTCAGCTCGATCAGTTCCCCAAGGGCCTCCAACAGCTCCGGCTGCCGCTCGAGGCAGGAGGCGGAGGCCTCCAGCACCAGGGTCCGGCCCTCCGGACCAAAGCTGAGCACCAGGGCCTTCCGGCTGGGTTTTCCGTCAGGACCGGGCTTTTCATACCAGATAGCGGCGTGGCCGTTGACGGCGCCGTTTTTCACCGGCACGTAGGCCTCGTTGTCCTCAAAGCTGTATCCCGCCTCCCGGACCTGGATCAGCAGATGCGCCTGCTCCGACCGCCAGGCGTAATACACGAAGGTCACGTAGTCCGCAAGCTCCGCCTCCGGATCCTTCTGGGTCCAGTTTCTCATCTCGTGCGCCAGGGTGAAGCTGGTCTCCGTGACCGCTCCCTCCGGCGCTTCGGGAGCCCGGAAGCAATACACGGTCTGGGTGCTGCTCTGGGAGATGGGGACCCCGGAATCCACCAGGGTCAGGGCCTCGGCCACCGCCTCCGGCTTTTCAAAGCCCCGGTTGGAGCTGATCATCAGGGTGCAGTTCATGGCCCTGCTCCGGCAGAGCAGACAGTGAAGCCTGCCATAGCTGGGGTTCTCCACCCGCAGCCAGACCACGTCCATGCCGGCCAGGCTGTCCTCCCGGACCACCGTGGTATCGTAGCGGGTAAAATAGCTGTAGTATCCCACCTGGCTCCGGTCCTCCACCTTGACGATCAGGATCTCTCCGTCCGCCGCCTCGGCCCGGTAGTGAACCATGGCGGAGGCCAGCTCGTCCGCGGAGATCGCTGCCTCCGAGGTGCGGGAATCCCGCTGCAGGGCCTCCCAGAGACTCATCCGGTAAGCCGCGTAGGGCTTGGACAGCTCGGTCCCGTTCAGACGGAAGCCCACGAAGCTGGCCTTTTTTGTGTTCTCCAGCACGAATTCGGTTCCGGTCCGCCCGCCCGCTGCCCGATCTGAGGGAGCGAGGCCGCCGGAATAGCGGAACCAGCGAGTGGCCGCAAAGCCCCCGCCTGCAAAGGCGGCCAGCATCGCCACGCAGGCCGCCGCCAGGAGAAGCCTGCGGAGCCTCGGGCGGCGCTTCCGCTCCGGCGCGTGGGCCTCTGTAATGTAGCGGTCGTTGATCTCTCCGACGGCGTCCCAAAATTTCTCATGCTTCATATTGCATAGCCCTCCCGTTTCAAATGATCCGCCAGCTTGTCCCTGGTCCGCTTCAGACGCATTTTTACCTTTCCCTCGCTGCAGCCGAAGCGCTCAGCGATCTCCTGGATCGTGTCGAAATACCAATACCGGCAGACAAACAGACGCCGGTCCAGCTTGGAGAGGGAGGCCAGAAAAGTGTCCAACAGCTCCGAAAGCTCCAGCGCCTCCAGGACCCGCTCCATGCCCAGATCCGCCGGCAGGGCGTTCTCCATCTCCTCAAAGGGCTCCGGCAGAACGCCGCCGCCCCGCTTTTGGGCCAGCTTCTCCCGCAGCCTTCGCAGGGCGAAGCGCCGGGTGAGCTTTCCCAGGTAGGCGGACAGCAGCTCCGGCCGCTGGGGCGGGATGGTATTCCAGGC
>JAEEKA010000007.1 GCA_016282135.1 Oscillospiraceae bacterium | reverse complement strand
TTCGACGAGAACGCGGCCGTCCTCATCAAGGACGACAAGAGCCCCAGAGGCACCCGTATTTTTGGGCCCGTGGCCAGAGAGCTTCGTGACAAAGGCTTCATGAAGATCTGCTCCCTCGCACCCGAAACCGTTTAAGGGGGACGCACCATGAATATTAAGAAAAACGACACCGTCATCGTTCTGTCCGGCAAGGACAAGGGCGTGAAGGGCAAGGTCCTGGTGGCCATGCCCAGCGAGAACAAGCTGATCGTCCAGGGCGTCAACGTGGCTTCCGTCCACCAGAAGGCCCGCAAGCAGGGGGAAGAGTCCGGCATCATCCGCAAGGAGACCCCCATCCGCGCCGATAAGGTCGCCCTGTACTGCGCCAAGTGCGGCAAGGGCGTTCGCGTCGGCTACAAGCTGGAAGGCGACCAGAAGATCCGCATCGGCCGCGGCAAGTGCGGTCACGAAATTTGAGAAGGAGGATTTCAGAAATGGCTAGACTGAAGGTTAAGTACACCGAAGAAATCGCTCCCGCTCTCATGAAGAAGTTCCAGTACAAGAGCGTCATGCAGATCCCCAACCTGAGCAAGGTCATTGTGAACGTCGGCTGCGGCGATTCCAAGAACAACGCCAAGGAGATCGAGGCCATCTGCAAGGACATCGCCACCATCACCGGTCAGAAGCCCGTGGTCACCAAGGCCCGCAAGTCCGTCGCGAACTTCAAGGTTCGTGAGGGCGAAAACATCGGCGTCATGGTCACCCTGCGCGGCGACAAGATGTGGGAGTTCCTGGACCGCCTCTTCTGCGTGGCCCTGCCCCGTGTCCGCGACTTCCGCGGCATCAACCCCAACGCCTTCGACGGCCGCGGCAACTACGCCATGGGCCTGAAGGAACAGCTCATCTTCCCCGAAATCGAGTACGACAAGGTGGACAAGATCCGCGGCATGAACATCGTGATCTGCACCACCGCCAAAACCGACGAAGAAGCGAAAGAGCTGCTGGCTCAGATCGGCGCTCCGTTCTACGCTTAATCAGGGAGGAAGACAAAATGGCAAAGAAAGCTATGATTCTCAAGCAGCAGCGGGAAGCCAAGTTCTCCACCCGCCGCTACAACCGCTGCAAGATCTGCGGCCGTCCCCACGCCTATCTCCGGGACTACGGCATCTGCCGTATCTGCTTCCGTGAGCGGGCCTACAAGGGCGAAATCCCCGGCGTGCGCAAGGCTTCCTGGTAAGCTGCGCTTAGTCACCAGTCACCAGTGACCAGTCACGAATGACTCGAAGCTGATTTTAATGTAAACCGGTATCAGAAGTCATTGGGATAATGCGAAATCATCTTGCATTCTGCATCATGCATTTTGCATTCCCAATGATACCCTGATACTGAAACCGGTTCCAGACCGGTAACTTCAACAAGGAGGAGTATCACATGCAAATCACCGATCCCGTTGCGGATATGCTGACCCGCATCCGTAATGCAAACAATGCAAAGCACAGCACGGTGGACGTTCCCGCTTCCAACCTGAAGAAGTCCATCGCGCAGATCCTGCTGGACGAGGGCTACATCAAGTCCTTCACCGTCGAAGACGACGGCACCCAGGGCATGATTCACATCACCCTCAAGTATCTCGGCAAGGGCGAAAAGGTCATCTCCGGCCTGAAGCGCGTCTCCAAGCCCGGCCTGCGTGTCTACGCCGGCGCTGAGGAGCTGCCCAAGGTCCTGAAGGGCCTCGGCATCGCCATCATTTCCACTTCCAAGGGCGTCATGACCGACAAGGCTGCTCGCGCGGCGCACGTCGGCGGCGAAGTCCTTGCGTTCGTTTGGTAAGGAGGTAACGTTATGTCTCGTATCGGCAGATTGGCGATTACCGTTCCCGCAAGCGTCAACGTGGAAATCGCTGAGAACAATGTGGTCACCGTCAAGGGCGCCAAGGGCACTCTGACCCAGACCTTCAACCCCAAGATGATTATCGAGAAGGACGGCGCCAAGATCACCGTTTCCCGTCCCGATGACAGCCATGAGTGCAAGAGCCTTCATGGTCTCACCCGTACCCTGCTGAATAACATGATCGTTGGCCTGGACAAGGGCTTTACCAAGGAGCTTGAGATTGTCGGCGTCGGCTATCGTGCACAGATGGAAGGCAAGAAGCTGGTTATGAACCTCGGCTACTCCCACCCCGTCACGATGGACGCCCCCGAGGGAATCGAGATCGAGATTCCCGCTCCCAACAAGATCATCGTTAAGGGCTATGACAAGCAGGTCGTCGGCCAGTTCGCGGCCGAGGTCCGCGGGAAGAGACCTCCCGAGCCTTACCATGGCAAGGGCATCAAGTACGCCAGTGAAGTTGTCCGCCATAAGGAAGGCAAGACTGGCGCCAAGAAGTAATCGGAGGTGTGCATAAATGGTTAAAAAGTTTGACAGAAATGCACAGCGCATCAAGCGTCATGTGAGAGTTCGTGCGAAGATCTCCGGCACCCCCGAGCGTCCTCGCCTGAACGTATTCAGAAGCAACGCCAATATCTATGCTCAGATTATTGACGACATCAACGGAGTCACCCTGGTTTCCGCTTCCACTCTGGACAAGGACTTCGACGGCGCCGCCGGCAATGCCGAGGCTGCCAAGAAGGTCGGTCTGAAGATCGCCGAGCGCGCCAAGGAAAAGGGCATCACTGAGGTCGTGTTCGACCGCGGCGGCTACATTTTCCACGGCCGTGTCGCTGCTCTGGCTGAGGGCGCCCGCGAAGGCGGACTCGAGTTTTAAGAGGAGGAA
>JAEEKA010000057.1 GCA_016282135.1 Oscillospiraceae bacterium | reverse complement strand
TTGCTGGCTTCTTCCTGGGAAACCTGCTTGGGAAGCTGGGCGGGATCCGTGACGATCTTCTCGCCGTCAACAAGATAGATACCGGTTTCGTAGAGTTTCAGCATGATAATCTCCTTTTTGTGCGCGTTCAGCGCCGGGGTCAGCGCCCCATGTTTTCCGGAAGCCGGGCAACGCAGGCAGACGAAATGCCCCAAACGCTTCCATTGTGCATTATAGGCTGTTCAGTGCCAATTTTCAAGGGGCATTTCATGAAAATATGATGAAAAATCCCAAAAAATCCATGAGAAGAATTTATAGCTCCTATGAGGGAAAGTTATAGGCTTCGGTCAGACGGAAATCACACGCTCCAGTTCGCAGGCCTCCAACAGAGGCTTTCCGGCGGTGACGCAGACCGCCTGCTCCGCGGCCAGCTCCTCCAGCGCAGGGATCAGAGCCAGCAGATCGGCGGGGGTGGTGTGGAGCAGCTGGTCATACAGGCGGCACACGTCCTCCTCGGTGACATCCCGGATCCAGCGCTTTTCTCCCGCGGAGACTGTCTCCTCCTCCCCCCGGAGGGGATCCATTGCGGAAACCGAGCCCAGAATAAAGCCCGTCAGGTCCGGGTTTTCGGCACAGAAGCTCCGCAGATAGGCCGGCGCAGCCTTCATGACGCCCAGGGAGCGGGCGGGCTGGGGATCCCGATAGGTGTAGTAGCCGAGGTCACCGCTTGCCTTGCAGCTAAAGCCGCAGCCATAGGCGCCGCCCTGGACCCGGATCTCGCTCCAGAGGTAGGTGTAATTCAGCACCTTGGTCAGAACCGGGAAGCTGCCGTGGTACTTCCGGCCATGAAGCAGCAGGTTGGAGCCCATGCAGGCAAAGCCCACGGCAGCGGGAATCCCCACGCCCTCCCGGCGGGCGCCGGGCAGAGCGTAGACTGCGGGCCCGGGGACCGGCTGCCCGGAAACCGGGATCGCCGACCGCAGAGCCTCCAAGGCGGCCTCGCTGACCTGCTCGTTGGCGGATAGAATCATCC
The DNA here is from genome assembly GCA_016282135.1 of Oscillospiraceae bacterium. Taxonomy (GTDB): domain Bacteria; phylum Bacillota; class Clostridia; order Oscillospirales; family Oscillospiraceae; genus JAFRPC01. The sequence continues at coordinate 31,549 of JAEEKA010000057.1, read as the reverse complement.
GTTCCCGCACCGCCAGACGGCGGTTCAGGGCCTCCATATCCCGCAGAAGTCCCCGCAGGGTCTCGTCGTCCGCGGTGCTCATGCGCTTCAGCCAGCGGACGTACTCTACACCGGCAGTATACTCCTGGGCGGCGCCGTGGGCGGTGATGCCCGCGCCCAGCCGGGAGACGCCGTAGCGGTGCCCCGCGGTGGACAGCGCCATCTGGGCGTTCAGGGCCATCTGCTGCAGGTTGTCCCGGAGCATGGGCAGATCATCCCAATGGGTGGCCGTCAGAATCTCCCCCAGCAGGGCCGCGGCCTTCTCTCCCAGCTCCGGCAGGCAGGCCAGAACAGCGGAGAGGAACACCCGGCAGCGATCCGGCGTCTTGCATTCCACCACCGCGGGCTTCACGTTGATTCGTCCCACGGTGCGCATCAGCTCCAGGGGCAGACGGGTTCGGTCATACCTGGCGGTGCCCATGGCTCCCAGCAGCTCGCAGAGGACGGAAAGCACCGGCAGCTCCTCCAGCTTCAGATCGGATGCCTCAAAATGGGCTCGCAGGAAAGCCAGCTTGCTGCCCGTCTTATGGCGCAGCAGCGGCAGCCCTCCCAGCCGGGTCTCGGTCATCCCCAGGGGCGCGGGGGCCTGGGCCAGGTCCTCGATCCGCAGCATGGGGATGGTCGCCAGGGCGGCCTCGCTGTCCGGGGTCTGCTGCCAAAGCCGCAGGGTCTCCGCCTGCTCCGCCTGGGCGGCCCAATCCGCCTCGGTCCAGGCGGCGGTGATGGCCCGGACGTTTGCCTGCTCCTGCTCCGCCCGCCGGGCGCTCAGGGTAACGGAGGGCACCAGCGTGACGGTCACGCTGTGCTCGTTCTCCAGGAAAATCTCCCGCAAAAGTCTCTCCGGGAAGTCAGTGGCAAGGGCTTTTCCCAGCTCCCCCAAGGCATCCTCCGCCAGCAGGCCCTGGGCCGGGTCGCCGCCGTAGAGCCAGGTGTCCAGCATGTCCAGGGCCTCGGAAAGGCTCCGGGGGGCGTAGCCGCTGTCCCGGTCCCGCTGCTCAAAGGCGTGACGGCGGAAGCAGGCCTCCAGCCGGTCCCGGTCCAGGCCCTGATTGACCAGACGGTCCAGGGTCTCCCGGACCGTCCGCTCCAGGGCGGGCTGCTTGTCCGGGTCCGTGTTCCAGGCCACCCAGGCGGCGTAGGACTGCTGGATGCCGTCCTCCAGCTTCACCTCAAAGTCCTGGGCCAGATCCGCATCCAGCACGGCCCGCTTCAAGGGGGCCTCGTCGTCGCCGGTCAGGTAGTCCGCCAGGACGGAGAAGGCGTCGTTGCGCAGATCGTCGTCAAAGGCGCAGAGCAGGGCGGCGTTGGAAACGATGGTCCGCCCGGCAGGGTCCTCCTCGGGACCGATGGCATATTCCACGGTGCTGCGCCGGGCGGGGCCGGGCTGCTGCATGGGGATGTCAAAGCAAAGCGCCTGCCGGTCATAGTCCTGCAGGAAGCTGTCGATCTTCTCCAGGCAGGCCTCCAGGTCCACGCTGCCCACCAGGGAGATCCTGGCGTTGGAGGGATGATAGTATTTCCTGTGATTGGCAATGAACTGCTCGTAGCTCAGCTCCGGGATATGGGCCGGGTCGCCGCCGGAGACGAAGCCGTAGCAGTTGTCCGGGTAGAGGAGCTTATCCAGCTCCATGTCCAGAATCCGTTCCGGGGAGGCAAAAGCGCCCTTCATCTCATTGAACACTACGCCCTGCCGGCAGACCGACTCCCCTTCTCCCTCGAAGCGCCAGCCCTCCTGCCGGAAGATTTCCGGCTTGCGGTAGATGGCCGGGTGGAAAACCGCGTCCAGGTAGACGTCCATCAGGTTCAGCAGATCCCGGTCGTTCCGGCTGGAGACGGGGTAGACCGTCTTGTCCGGGTATGTCATGGCGTTCAAAAAGGTCTGGACAGAGCTTTTCAGCAGCTCCACAAAGGGCTCCTTCACCGGGTATTTGTCGGAGCCGCAGAGGACGGAGTGCTCCAGAATGTGGAAGACGCCGGTGGAATCCTCGGGCAGGGTCTTGAAGGCGATAGAAAAGGTCTTGTTTTCGTCCTTCCGGTCCAGCCAGCAGAGCTGGGCGCCGGTCTTTTCGTGGACGTACTCCCGCAGGGTGCCGTCCAACTCGGCAAAGGCCCGGGTCCGGACGGGAATGAATCCGTGGAGTTTCTGTTCTTGCATTGCGTGTTCCTCTCATTCTCCCCTTGCGGGGCATTTGTGGCTCTATGCTATCACGCCGCGGCGACGCTGTCAAGGAAAAGCGCAGGGACGCTCCCCTCTGCGTTGCAGGGGGAACGTCCCCGATTCTGTTCAGCGTCTCAATTCCGCCTGAAACTCCGTGTCCGTGCAGGAGAGCTTCAGCTTGAAGCCGTTGGCCTTGGCCGCGCGGTCCGCGATGGCGAGACCCAGGCCGTTGCCCTTCACGTTGCTCCGGGCCCCGTCGCCCCGGACGAAGGGCTCCTTGAGCTTCCTCACGTCGAGCTTCTGCGTGACGGTATTCGTAACTGTCAGAGTCTTCTTGTCCATTTTGATCTGGATTATCCCGCCCTCCGGCGTGTACTTGACCGCGTTGGAGATCAGGTTTTCCAGGATCGTCTCCAGGGCCGCCGGGTCCGCCTGCACCGTGACGCCGCCGTCGATGCTGTAAGTAATCTGCTTCTCCTCGATCAGAAGCTCATATTTCCGCAGCAGCTCCCCCACCAGTTCCCCAACGGCAATCTCCTCCGGCTTTCCCTGTTTGGTCTCCCCCATGTGGTTAAGCCGGAGTGTCCGGCTGACCAGGGCGTCCGTATAGGAAACATTTTCAATGATGGCGCCGACGTACTGTTTTTGCTTTGCTTCCGGAAGACTCCCGTCCCGGATGTTCTCCGCGTAGCCGCTGATGGCCATCAGGGGTGTCTTGATGTCGTGGGCCAGGTTGTCGGTGAGCGCGCGCTGGTAGTCCTCCATGGCATAGCGCAGCTTATTCTTCTGATTTTTCCACAGGCACCAGAGCAGGGCCAGGAGGGAGATGCCCGCCGCGAAGAGCAGCACTCTCGTGCAGAAGTATTTCACCACGGGCGGAGCAGCGTAGTCTACGATGATCCGCGCTGAAAGCAGGTATCGCTGCTGATCGATTATGACAGCAGTACTCCCCATTGTAATCGTTTTTCCGTCGTCAAATTGGTCGGTATAGTTCACGTTCTGGCTAAAGTCCCGCCGCTTACCAAACTCGTCTATTACCTCCGGTTTTACACCGTAAAGCCGCAGGGCCGTTATGCACGGATATTCTAAATCTTCCGAGTCGCAAATTTTTACCAAATCATAACCGGGCAGGTCTATATCAATGCATACAGGGAATCGCTCGGCATCTTGTGAGTAATAATCCTCGTCACAGACATATTTGATCAACGCACCCTCGTAGGGGATAAAAGTGTGGGTCTCCCGGTTGACATAAGCGCTAGTAAACTCCATACGCACGTTAATGTTCGGAGTATAATACTCATCTAAATAGCGGAACTCCGGATCTTGCTCCGCCTGCAGCAAAAGGCTGTCGTACCGATCAAACAGCTGCGTGAGCTCCGGGATATTCAACTGCAGCGGATCGCACAGGTAGAAGCCGCTGTCAGACTCCGGCTCCGCGCTGTCATCTCCATAATAGAAGGACGAAAAAGCAAAGCTGCCTGCCAGGGCCCTCCGGTTGGATACTGTGAGATTGCCCTGCTCATCCGTCAGTACGGCGCAGCCGTAACAGTTCGGGGTCCAACCGGGATCAATCCCGTATTTCTCAGAGCCCGGCAGAGGGAACGCGCCAAAGCCGCTTCCTGTCATCAACAGCTCTGTATGGATTATCGGCATCCAATTCGTCCGATCATATTCCTTTTGGATTTCCCCGATGCGACTACTCCTGCGCCTCAAGTATCCGTCGACGCTTCTGCTGCACTGACCGTCAATGTAATTTGTCAGATAAATCTGAAAGCCCACGGAAAAAACCGCAGTCAGCGTCAGCACCGCCGCCAGAGCCCGCAGCAGCAGGGTCCGCAGGGTAACGCGCTTTTGGACTAATTTGTTTCTTCTCTTTCTCATTGGTTCTCTCCTTACACTTTTTTCGGGGTGTCGAGGACGCCGCCCCCTACAGTCAGATTTCCCCGCCTGTCGTTGCGAGCCAGTGCGCACACTGGCGCGGCAGTCCGCGTCCGCCGTCCTTTTCATTCCGCTTTTTTCATTTTACATTCCGTCAGTCGGCCAAGGCCGGCAGGCTGCCGGCGCTGCAGGCCGTAGGGGACGAGTTTCCCGTCCCGTGGTTCGCGGGAGGCGGAACGCCTTCCCTACGGCACGAGCTTATAGCCCCGGCCGAAGACGGTGCGAATTTGCGCTCCGGCAGGGCCCAGGGCCTTGCGCAGCTTCTTGATGTGGTTGTCAACCACCCGGTCCACGCCCTCGTAATCTGCGCCCCAGACCCGATCCAGCAGTGTATCCCGATCCACCGTCCAACCCGGGCGCGCCATCAGATAGTAGAGCACAGCAAAGCACTTCGGAGTCAGCTCCACCTCCTGTCCGTCCACGGTGCAGCACAGCTTTGCTGCATCCAGGCAAATCGCGCCGCAGTGCAGCAGCTTACCCGGTTCCTTCTCCGTCCGCTTCACCAGGGCGGTACATTTGGCGTAGAGGGCAGAAAGCAGGAAGGGCTTAACGATGTAGTCGTCGCAGCCCAGGGCGTAGCCGTGGAGGATGTCCTCCTCACGGCCCCTGGCGGTGATAAAAATCACGGGGATCTCGCTGTTTTTACGGATCGTCCGGCAAATCGTGAACCCGTCCGCGCCGGGAAGCATAATATCCAACAGCACCAGGGCGTATTGGCCGATTTCTCGTTCCACCGCGTGCAGGGCAGCCGCGCCGTCTGAAATCGTCTTAATCTCGGCCCCTCTTTCTTCAAAATAGGTCTGTACGACCTCGCAGATTTGCAGATCATCTTCAATCAGCAGAATCTTCATGGTTTCGCACCTCGTTTCTACGTCTATTATATATCACAAACTTATATCCTGGGTATATCCTTTCGCAAAAAAAGTTTTCGAAAACATAAACAAGCCGGTTCCGCGATTGCAGGCAATCACAGAACCGGCTTTATTCGCAATTCAGAATTTCAATTCCGCCTGAAACTCCGTATCCGTGCAGGAGAGCTTCAGCTTGAAGCCGTTGGCCTTGGCCGCGCGGTCCGCGATGGCGAGGCCCAGGCCGTTGCCCTTCACGTTGCTCCGGGCCGCGTCGCCCCGGACGAAGGGCTCCTTGAGCTTCTTCACGTCGAGTTTCTGCGTGACGGTATTCGTGACCGTCAGAGTCTTCTTGTCCATTTTGATCTGGATTTTCCCGCCCTCCGGGGTGTACTTGACCGCGTTGGAGATCAGGTTTTCCAGAATCGTCTCCAGGGCCGCCGGGTCCGCCTGCAGCTCGGCCCCGCCGCTGAGCGCAGTCTGGATGCGCTTTTCGCGGAGCATCAGATCGTACTTGGTCAGCAGCTTCTCCGCCAGCGGCGCAAGCTGCACCGCTTCGGGCTTGCCCTTCTTCCCCTGCTCCATGTGGTTGAGATAGAGCGTCCGGCTGATCAGATTATCCGTATAGGCGACGTTGTCGAGAATGGAATACAGATACTCCTTCTCCTCCGCTTCGGTCAGCTTGCCCTTCAGCACGTTTTCCGTGTAGCCGCTGATGGCCATAAGAGGTGTCTTGATATCGTGGGCCAGCGTGTCGGTGAGGCTTCTGCGAACCTTCTCCATGACCGCCTTCTCCCGCCAGTACCGCCAACAGCACCAGGCTATGGACAGAACTGTAACTACCCCCGCAAACAGAAGCGTGCGCGTCCAAAAGTACCGGACAACCATCGGGGCTCTGTAATTGAACTGGATGCGCACGTTGAGCCAGCAGGGCTTGCCCTCCATTTCCACTTGGGCAACTCCGTCAAACAGCACCAGTCCGCCCCCCAGCTGCTCCACGGTGACCCGGTTTTCTGCCATGGGGGTACCGAAGCAATAGGGCTTGATTCCTCCCAGCTTTTCCAGCACCTCCCGGCTTTCCCCACCAAACAGCCCACCAACGCCGCTATAGACGTAGTCCGAATTGGCATCATAATCCCACAGTTCTCCTGGATGAATCACCTCCAGCGAGTAGCCGGGCAGATTCGCGTCCACAACAAAGCCATCCTGATAGGATCCGTAATCCATGTTGCCGGAACGGGGAAGGTAGGTATGGGTTTCCCGGTTGAGATAGGCACTGAAAAGTTCTACGGTGACTCCACTCGGAAATTCCTGGGTTTTGACCTCCTCCATATATCGGAGATAGTCGGCAAAAATCTGGTCTGCCTCCGGCAATTCCTCGGGGTCGCAGAAAAAAAATACGCTCTGAAAGCTTTGCTGGCGGGCATCCTGGTCGTCGATGGGCTCGGCAAGATCCGAAAACCAGAGGCGCTCCCACAGGAACAGTTGGTTGGAAGCCAGGACATCGCCCCGGCTGTCCAGCAGCATAACGGCCGAGGAGCAATCGGGAGAGAAGCTCGTTTCCAGCACCGGATACTCGCTCCCCGGCAGATAGGCAAAGAAATCATAGGTTGCAAGGGTGAACCGAAGATTCCACTTCGTCCCCGCCTTTACCAGATAATTGTTATTCTCAATTCGTTTCTGAATACCACTCAGACAGTCATTCACCTCCTCCCGGACTTGTTGGGTGATGCTTTGGTAAATATAGATCTGAAGAGCAACGGCGAATATCAGCATCAGGGCCAGCGCCAGGGCCAGCGTGCGCAGCAGCAGCGGCAGCAGCGTGAAGCGCTTTTGTTTGAAAATGGTTTTTTTCATGTTCTCTCCTTTTCTTATTTCAATATTCACTTCCTTCTCTTCGGACGAGGCACCACCTCATCCGTCATCGGGCTTCCGTGAGACGCCCGATGACACCTACCCCCCAGGGGGAAGGCTTTGGCCGTCCCTACGGCGTGAGCTTATAGCCCCGGCCGAAGACGGTGTGGATCTGGGCTCCGGCGGGGCCCAGGGCCTTGCGCAGCCGTTTCACGTGGTTGTCCACCACCCGATCCACGCCGAAATAATCCTCGCCCCAGACCTTCCGCAGCAGGGTGTCCCGATCCACTACCCAGCCGGGATGCTCCATCAGATAGTATAAAATCGCAAAGCCCTTCGGGGCCAGCTCCACCTCCCGCTCTCCCACACAGCAGGTGAGCTTCCCCGTATCCAGCCGAATCTCCCCGCAGGTCAGCACCCGCTCAGGCCGCCCCGCCGTTCGCTTCACCAGAGCGGTACACTTGGCGTAGAGGGCAGAGAGCAGAAAGGGCTTGACGATGTAGTCGTCACAGCCCAAGGCGTAGCCCCGGAGAATGTCCTCCTCCCGGCCCTTGGCGGTAATAAAAATCACGGGAATTTCGCTGTTCTTGCGGATGGCCCGGCAGATCGTGAACCCGTCCGCCCCGGGGAGCATAATATCCAGTAGCACCAGAGTATATTTTTCAAGTTCCGTTTCCGCCACCCGCAGGGCCGTGTCGCCGTCATGTACGGCAGTGATTTCCGCCCCCTGATCCCTGAAAAACTTTTGAATGACTTTACAGATTTGCAGATCGTCCTCAATCAGAAGCAGCTTCATGTTGCCCACCTCTTTTCTATGCCTATTATATAACACAGACTTGTGTGATTTGTATATCATTTTTCGTTTATTCTCGGTTTCTTTTTTCGTGGGCAGTGAAGATTGCCGCCAATGCCGAGCAACTTGCTGGGCGGAATTTTTATTCGCGGCAGCCCATCAGTTTTCCTCAAAAATGCACTGTTTTCCCCTTGACATGCGCATGAATATTCAATATAATATAACAATCCAAACGAGCAAAGGGGGATGCGCTATGGAACACGATTTTGACTGCTTTGGGCGGCTGGTATTTGACGACCGGGTGATGAAGGCCACCTTGTCCGCGGAGCTCTATCAGAAGCTCCGCCGGACCATTGACGAGGGTTCCGAGCTGGAGCCTGCCGTAGCAGACGCGGTGGCGGCCGCCATGAAGACCTGGGCGCTGGAGCACGGGGCCACCCACTTCACCCACTGGTTCCAGCCCATGACCGGCATCACCGCCGAAAAGCACGAAAGCTTTATCAGTCCCGCCTCCGACGGGCGGATTATCCCGGAATTCTCCGGCCGGGAGCTGATTCGGGGAGAAGCCGACGGCTCCTCCTTCCCCTCCGGCGGCCTGCGGGCCACCTTTGAGGCCAGAGGCTACACCGCCTGGGACCCCACCTCCTACGCCTTTCTCAAGGGCAAAACGCTCTGCATCCCCACCGCCTTCTGCTCCTACGGCGGCGAGGCGCTGGACAAGAAGACGCCGCTGCTGCGCTCCATGGACGCCTTCAACCGGCAGGCCCTGCGGATCCTCCGGCTCTTCGGCAATCACGAGGTCCGGAAGGTTCGGACCTGCGTGGGGGCAGAGCAGGAATATTTTCTCATTGACCGGGCCCTCTATCAACGGCGGAAGGACCTGATTTTCACCGGCAGGACCCTGTTCGGGGCCCCGCCCCCCAAGGGACAGGAGATGGACGACCACTACTACGGCTCCATCAAGCCCCGGGTGGCCGCCTACATGGAGGAACTGGACCGGGAACTCTGGGCCCTGGGCATCCTGGCCAAGACCGAACACAACGAGGTGGCCCCCTCCCAGCATGAGCTGGCCCCGGTCTACACCACCACCAACATCGCCACGGATCAGAACCAGCTGATGATGGACGTGATGCGAAAGGTAGCCCTGCGCCACGATCTGGTTTGCCTGCTCCACGAGAAGCCCTTTGCGGGGGTCAACGGCTCCGGCAAGCACAACAACTGGTCTGTCTCCACGGACACGGGGATAAACCTCCTCTCCCCCGGCGACACGCCCTACGAAAACGCCCAGTTCCTCCTCTTCCTCTGCGCCGTCATCAAGGGCGTGGACGACTACCAGGATCTGATTCGCATTTCCACGGCCACCGCCGGAAACGATCACCGGCTGGGCGCCCACGAAGCGCCCCCCGCCGTGGTGTCCATCTTCCTGGGCGACGAGCTCACCGCCATCATGGACGCCATTGTGGCCCAGCGGCCCTACAACGCCGCCCAGCAGACCACCCTGAAGCTGGGGGTGGACGCCCTGCCCCGCTTCGCCCGGGACAACACGGACCGGAACCGCACCTCTCCCTTCGCCTTCACCGGCAACAAGTTTGAGTTCCGCATGGTGGGCTCCGCCGACAGCATCGCCTGCGCCAACATTATGATCAACACCGCCGTGGCGGAATCCCTGCGGATCTTTGCCGACCGGCTGGAAGCGGCAGAGGACTTTCCGGCCGCCCTGCACCGGCTGATCCTGGAGACCTTCCGGGACCACCGGCGGATCATCTTCAACGGCAACGGCTACGACCAGGCCTGGCTGGAGGAGGCCGCCAAGCGGGGGCTCTGCAACTACCCCACTGCGGCGGACGCCCTGCCCCACCTGCTGGACGAAAAGAACGTGGCGCTCTTCAAGCGGCACCGGGTCTATTCCCTGACGGAGCTGGCCGCCCGCTGCGAGGCCCTGCTGGACCACTACTGCAAGACCGTCCACATTGAGGCCAAGACCATGCTCTCCATGACCCGGCAGGAGATCCTGCCCGCCATCTGCGCCTTTACCGGAAAGCTGGCGGCCTCGGCGGCAGCCAAGCGGGCCTTTGCGCCGACTCTGGCCTGCGCCTGTGAGGCTGACCGGGTGGCCCGGCTGTCGGAACTGACCGACGCCATCGACGCCCAGGCCGGTGATCTGGAGCAGACAGCCGCGGAGCTCACAGGGATCCCCGCCGCCGCACTCCAGGCAGCCGCCATTCGGGATCGGCTCCGGCCCGCCATGGACCGGCTGCGGGCGTCCTGCGACCGGGCGGAGGCTCTGGTGCCTGCCGCAGACTGGCCCTTCCCTGCCTACGCGGAGCTGCTGTTCAGCGTGTAAGCCACGCCAGCTTTCCAGAAACAACGGAGGTATTTTGCTATGAAATCATTTGACGTAGTTGCGCTGGGCGAGCTCCTGATCGACTTCACCGAGGCCGGACAAAGCCCCCAGGGGAATCCCCTTTGGGAGGCCAATCCCGGCGGCGCCCCCTGCAACGTGCTGGCCATGCTGCAAAAGCTGGGCCGCAGGACGGCCTTCATCGGGAAGGTCGGCAGGGACGTCTATGGCCGCCAGCTCCGGCAGACAGTTTCGGAGACGGGGATCGACCTGCGAGGTCTGCTGGAGGACCCTCAGATTCCCACCACGCTGGCCGTGGTCCACAGGCTGCCTGACGGGGATCGGGACTTCTCCTTCTACCGCAGCCCCGGGGCGGACATGATGCTCCGGGAGGAGGAGCTGGACCGGAACCTGCTGCGGGACTGCGAGATCTTCCACTTCGGCACGCTGTCCATGACCCACGAGGGCGTCCGGAACGCCACAAAGACCGCCGTGCTGACCGCGAAAACCGGCGGCGCGCTGATCTCCTTCGATCCCAATCTTCGGCCGCCCCTCTGGACTTCCATGGAAGACGCCAGAGCCCAGACGGTCTGGGGTCTGAGCCAGTGCGACGTTCTCAAAATCTCCGACGAAGAGCTTGCGTTTCTCTTCCCCGAGGCCGTATGGGGCCCCGAAGGCCGTCGGGCCGAGGGGGCCGCTCCCGACTACCCGGCAGGCGCCCGAAAGCTGCTGCAGGAATTTCCGAACGTCCGGATGATGAACGTCACCTGCGGTCCCGGGGGCAGCTATTGCTTCTGCTGCGGCCACGAGCTTTTCGCTCCGGCGTTTCTGCTGGGCGGCACTGTGGATACCACCGGCGCGGGCGACACCTTCTGTGCCTGCGTCCTGCACGACGTACGGGAACAGGGTCTGAAGGGCCGCAGCCCCGAGGGCCTGCGCCGGATGCTCCGCTTTGCCAACGCGGCAGCCTACCTGGTCACCACCAGGCAGGGTGCCCTCCGCTCCATGCCCAGTCCTGCGGAAGTTGATGCCATCCTTTCGGACAACTAAAGAAAAACCGAATGGGGGCGGTTCCTTGTTTTGCCAGGCAAGACAAGGAACCGCTCTTGTCCGTAAAAATGGGCCGCCTCCGAATGGAGACGGCCCGGTGCGGGGAAGAAAAAGGAGAAAAAGGAAGATGAAAAAGGAGAGTAGTATCAGAGGATGTTTCAGTATTCCAGATTGTGGTCGTCCTCTTTGGAGAAGACGTGGGCAACCTTGCCGTTGAAGGTAAAGTGAACACTGTCGCCCATGTTGAAGCTGCCTTCCAGATCCACAGTGGGGACAATGATGATCACGTCCCGGCCCTCGGCGGTGATGTGCAGATGGACAGAGGAGCCCATCATTTCCGCCACATCCACCCGGCCCAGGATGCCGGTGTCCGCCACGTCCGTATGCTCCGGACGGACGCCCAGGGTGACGCTCTGGCTCTTGACGCCCTTGGCCTTCAAGCGGGCTTCCTTCTCGGCAGAGAGCTCCACCCGGATGCCGCCCAGGGAAACAAAGTATTTCCCGGCTTCCTCCTGAAGCTCCGCGTCGAAGAAGTTCATGACGGGCATGCCGATAAAGCCGGCCACAAAGAGATTGGCAGGGTGATTGAAGACCTCCTGGGGGGTGCCGATCTGCTGGACGAAGCCGTCCCGCATGATAACGATCCGGTCGCCCAGGGTCATGGCCTCAGTCTGGTCGTGGGTGACGTAGATAAAGGTTGTATCGATCCGCTTGCGGAGCTTGATGATCTCCGCCCGCATTTCGTTGCGCAGCTTGGCGTCAAGGTTGGACAGGGGCTCGTCCATGAGCATAACCTTGGGCGCGCGGACGATGGCCCGGCCGATGGCCACACGCTGGCGCTGGCCGCCGGAAAGCGCCTTGGGCTTCCGGTCCAGATACTCGGTAATATCCAGAATCTCCGCGGCCTCCATGACCTTCTTTTCTATCTCCGCCTTGGGCATGTGCCGAAGCTTTAGGGCGAAGGCCATGTTATCATATACCGTCATGTGGGGATAGAGGGCGTAGTTCTGGAAGACCATGGCGATGTCCCGATCCTTGGGCGCCACGGAGTTCATCAGATTGCCGTCGATGTAGAGCTCGCCGCCGGTGATTTCCTCCAGACCCGCAACCATCCGCAGGGTGGTGGACTTGCCGCAGCCGGAGGGACCCACCAAAACGATGAATTCCTTGTCCGCGATTTCCAGGTTGAACTCCTGCACCGCCACGACGCCCTCATCAGTGATCTGAAGGTTGGTCTTCTTTTCAGAGACGTCTGCTTTCTTTCTCTTTTTGGTCTCACCGGAATGGGGGTAGACCTTTTTGATGTTAACCAGTTGGACAGTTGCCATAAGGATCAGATCCTCCTTGATATGATTCGTCGAAAACAAACGGCGGCGGGTGCTTACAGGAGCTTTAACAGCGCAGGGCGGACTCCGTCCATCCGGGGATCGGAGAGGCCGAAATCCATCTGCCGGTAGGTCCAGGCAGCCCGGCCGATGCCAAGCTTGTCAAAGGCTCGGCTGAACACGCGGTACCATTCCAGCGCCTGCTCCGGCGGGACCAGGTCGATCACGCCGTATTCACCGCAGTACAGGGCCACGCCCCGGGCCTCCGCGGCCTCCACCGCAGAGGCCACAAAGGCCTCAAAGTAGGCGGGGCTGAGCTTTGTCCCCTGGGGCCAGCCGTCCAGGAGCGTGGTCCGCTCCCCCAGCATTGCCCGGCTGGCCTGCTCCATCTCTTCCAGGCTGGCCGTCACCGGCAGGCGGAAGTTGGGATCCATGGTGGGCATCCAGTGGGCGCCCTGGTGGGTAAAGATCAGGGGCTCATAGCAGTGGAAGTTGTAAATGATATACTCGTCGGGGGGCGGGGCAATGTCCTTGACGGACTGGGCGCTGTTGTGCCAGTAGCCGCCCACCAGAATGGGAACTGTGGGCGCAAAGACGCGGATGCGCCGGACACATTCCTGCCAGATCCGGTTCCAGGCGGGCATGAATTCCCGCTCCGTAACCTCGTTCAGCAGCTCAAAGGCCATGATGTCGGCATCCCGGGCGAAGCGCCGGGCCAGCTCCTCCCAGATCCGGTAGAAGCGCGTCTGGAAGGCCTCGCTTTCGAAGAAGCCGCCCTCCCCCTCGTCGGGGTCAAAGGAGAAGCCGGGGGTCTTGTGAAGGTCCAGAACCATGTGCAGGCCGTTGGAACGGCAGCAGTCCGCCGCCAGCCGCAGATAGCCGAAGCCCCGGGGCTCGGCGCCGTCGGCGCCGGCCTCCAGCAGATCGTAATCCACCGGGACCCGGACGTGATCTACGCCCCAGGCCTTGATGATCGCAAAGTCTTCCGGACGGATGAAGTTCCGGCAGCGCTCTTCTGAGTAGTCGCACTGGGAAAGCCAGCCGCCCAGGTTCACGCCATGTTGAAATCCGGTAAATTGTTTCATGTGCTTACCCCTTCACGCTGCCGGCGGTGACGCCCTTGATGATGGACTTGGAGAGAATGATATAGACAAGCATCACGGGCAGGATGGCAAGGAGAATAAACATGTAGACCTTGCCCATGTCGAACTTGGAGTAGTCGGCGCTGCGGAGCTGGGCGATCATGATGGGAACCGTCTTCATCTCCGCCTTGTCCAACAGGAGGGCCGGAATGAAATAGTTGTTCCAGGAGCTAACGAAGGAGAAGATCATCTGCACCGCGATCGCCGGCTTCAGCAGTGGCAGGACTATGGTGTTGAAGGTCCGGAACTCGCCGGAGCCGTCCACCCGGGCCGCCGCCACAATGTCCAGGGGCAGGACGCTCTCCATGTACTGCTTCATGTAGAAGAAGACCACGGGCGCAGCCATGCCGGGAAGAATCAAGGGAATGTAGCTGTTGTTCATATTGAACTTGTTCATCATCTGAACAAAGCCAAGGGCGGACACCTGGGCGGGGATCATCATGATCGCCATGATGAAGGTGAACACGAACTTCTTGCCCTTGAAGTCATAGGCATGGATGCCATAGGCCGTCAGAGCGGAGAAATAGGTGGTCAGAACGGCGGTGGCCAGGGCGATAATCAGGCTGTTGAGCATGCCCCGGGGGATATTGATGGATGCGTCGTTCCAGGCGTTGACCAGATTGTCAATGAAATGCTCCTTGGGCAGAATCTCAAAGCCGGTGGCAAGCTGGGCGTTGGAGCGGGAGGCATTGATAATCATCAGGTAGAAGAAGAACAGGCACAGGAAGACCAGGAAGGCCAGGATGGCATAAACGATCACCCGGAGGATGGTCAGCTTGATCTTGCCCTTTGCGTTGTCGCTGAGAGCTCTCACAGGACATCCCCCTTTCTTCTGCGGTGCTGCCGCTGGGGTTCCTTGTACTGCTTGACCAGCATCTTGTAGACCACGCCGCCCAGAGCGCCGGTAACAATAAAGATGATAACGGAAATCGCGCCGGCCATGCCGTAGTTCTTATTGGTCAGATAGTTATTCAGGTACATGACCAGGGTTCTGGTGGTCTCATCCGGCGCACCGTTGCCCTTGGTGAGGACCTGGGGCACGTCGAACATCTGAATGCCGCCGATCATAGCCGTAATCAGGCAGTAGACGAAAATGGGCATCAGCAGCGGCATAGTCACCCGGAAGAAAACCTGCCAGGCGTTGGCTCCGTCCAGAGTGGCGGACTCGAACAGGGCCTGGTCAATGCCCATAATGCCGGCCATCAGAACGATGGTCGTATTGCCGAACCACATCAGGAAGTTCATGGTGGCAATCATGCCGCGCACGGTGATCCTGTGTGAAAAGAAATCAAAGGAAGCGTCGATCCATCCGTTTTTTACCAGCAGGGCCTGGATGGGACCGACCCGGGAAAACAGGGTGAAGAACAGCATCGAAAAGGCAGCGGCCATGATCAAATTCGGCATATAGATCACCGTCTTGAAGAAGCCCTGGCCCTTGATGTTCAGCCGATAGCTGGTGAAGAAGATGGCCAGCAGCAGGGCGATGACGAACTGCGGCACCGCGCCGGCGAACCACATGATCATGGTGTTGGCCACGTATTTGACAATGCGGACGGTGCCCGCGCTGTCCGGGGTAAAGAGGGTCTTGTAGTTATCCAGACCCACGTAGTTGGGACCGACCTGGTTCAGGCCGTCCTGGTAGTTTTCAAAAAAGCTGTTGTAAACGGTCAGAAACTGGGGAACCAGCGTAAAGATCAGATAGGCTAAGAAGAACGGCACAATGAAGATGTAGCCCCATTTGGCGTAGCTGACAGATCGCAGGCTGCCGTCCTTCCTTCGGATTTTTCGTTCCATGATAGCTCCTCCCACCCGGCGGGAATGGCAGCGGCAGGGGCAGAGGCCCCTGCCGCGGTCAGTTTAATCGGATCAGTTCTGGGGGACGTTGATGTTGGCGTAGACTTCCTTGACGTAGTTGTAGAAGTTCTTCATAGCGACGTCCTTACTCACGGAGCCGTTGTAGAACTCCTGCAGCTTGTTCTGCAGGCCCTCGTTCAGAAGCTGGTCGTAGTTGGTGTGGTTCTCCCACTTGATGTCCTTGGCCAGCTCGGCGAAGACAGCGATGTCGTTCTGGCCGTCCAGGATGGCGGTGTTGCCGTAGGAGCTGTCCTTGGCGAACTTTTCAACGATCTTGGTGTTGTTGGGATACTGGTTCTCGTTCTGGACGAGCTTGGTGCAGACGTCTTCATTGACGGTGAAGGTCTCGAAGATGTCCTTCAGCATTTCGGTGTTGTCGGAGCCGGTAGCAGCCAGCAGCCAAGTGCCGCCCCAGAAGTAGGCCTGGGGTCCCTTGACGATGCGCCAGTCACCCACGCAGCCCTTTTCGGCGTCCATCGCGTTGTTCATGCAGAAGTTGTAGTACCAGGCGGGCCCGAAGAAGCACATGGTCTTGCCGTCCTTGAACATCTGGTTGGTCTTCTCAGTGTCCCACACGCCGGCGGTCAGGGTGTAGCCGTTCTTGATGTAGTTCTCGGTCTGGTCCATCCAAGCGGTGATCTGGGGGTCGAACTGCAGGTTGTTGTTGGCGTCAACCCAGGGCTTGGTGCAGTTGTTGGAGAACGCGCGGAAGGTCTCAGCGAAGGAAGCGGTCATGTAGTAGCCCTTTTCCTTGGCCTTGGCAGCCAGAGCGTCAAACTTCTCCCAGCTGTCCATGGCAGCCTGAACCTCGGCGGGATCGTCGGTGCCCAGAACGTCCTTGGCGATGCTCTTGCGGTAGATGACCGCAGCGGGGCAGCACTGGAAGGAAACGCCCTTGCAAACGCCCTTGCTGTCGGAAGCGGCCTTGATGGTGTAGTCGTACATGGTGGAGGCGTTCTTGAAGCCGAAAGAGGTCACGTCCATGGTGTAGGCGGAATCGACGTACTTGCCGATGTAGTCAGCCTCGGCCAGGAACATGTCGATCTTGTCGTCGTCCTTGGCATTGGCCTGGCCCTTCAGAGCCTCGTCCAGCTTCTGCTGGTAGACGCCGTTGTCGCTGGGGTTGATGATCCAGTTGACGGTGACGCCTTCGGGAACGGTGTAATACTTCTCAAAGAAACCCTTGAATTCTTCGTTCCAGG
Organism: Oscillospiraceae bacterium; assembly: GCA_016282135.1. Taxonomy (GTDB): domain Bacteria; phylum Bacillota; class Clostridia; order Oscillospirales; family Oscillospiraceae; genus JAFRPC01. Next base: position 15,005 of record JAEEKA010000057.1, on the reverse strand, counting down.
CATAGATGTTGAACACCTTGCCCTGGGGCTTGGCGGGAGCATTGGCTTCGGTGGGGTCCTTCTTCTCGGCGCAGCCCACGACGCTGAGCAGCATCAGAGCCGCCAGAAGGATAGCGAGCAATTTCTTCATGATAGATTCTCCTTGTCCTCTTTATTTGGGCCACAGGGCCCTATTGATTGATATTATTAAAACGCTTGCGCGCTTTAACCGATGTCAGCCACCGTGTCTCCCGGCAGAAGCTCGCCCTCTACGGTAAGCTGCTGGGGAAGCCAGGTGTCGGGCTGCTCGATCTGCTCGATCAGCAGGCGGGCTGCCTCCCGACCCATGCGCTCCGCGCCCTGCCGGTAGGTGGCAAGCCTGGGGCGAAGAACTTGAGAAAGGGGGATGCCGTCGTAGCCCGCGACGCTCATGTCTCCCGGAATGGACAATCCGTTCCGCTCCAGCTCGCTCATCCCGCCCAGGAAACTCAGATCGTCCGGGTAGATAATGCAGGTGGGGCGCTCCGACAGTGCCAGAATGGCCCGGGTTGCCAGGCCGCTGGCCCGGGGATCGTGGTAGACGGCGGAGCGAATGTACTCCGGCGGGATCTCCAGCCCCAGGGCGGCGCAGGTCTTTTTGAAGCTGGCCAGACGCTTCTGGGTAACGGAGGTCATTTCGCCGTGAATGAAGGCGATCCGCCGGTGGCCCCGGGTGTAGACGAAGCGAACCAGCGTGTCCATGCCCCGGACGTTGTCCGACAGGATGGAGGTTCGGCTGTCAAAGCTGTAGTCCAGGGTGACGGTGGGGATCTCGCTCATGGCCAATCGGACGATGGCCGGGTCGTTGAAATCCGCCGAGGCGATGACTACGCCGTCGCAGCTGCGATATTTCGCGTGCTCGTAGTAGTCCATCTGCTGGCCGCCCAGGTCCCGGGAAATAAAGGTGATGTCATAACCCAATCGCTCGGCCTCGGCCTTGACGCTCTCCAAGATCTGGGAAAAGTATTCATGGGAGATGCCGCCGCCGGTGGCGTCCGAGAAGAGGACGCCGATGTTGTAGGTTCTCCCCAGCTTCAAGGCTCTGGCCGTAGCGTTTGGCAGGTAGCCCAAGGCGACAGCCGTTTCCCGGACGCGCCTGGCAGTCTCCGGGGAGATGTCCGGAGCACCGTTGAGCGCTTTACTGACCGTCGCTCGGGAGACGCCGCAGGCTTTTGAAATATCTGTGATTGTTACCATCCTGCACCGCCTTCCACGGCTTCAACCGAGCTTAATCGATTTCGTTGTTTTCATTATAGCCATGCTTTTCTCATTCGTCAAGCCCTTTTCTGTCGTTATTTTGCATAAATTTTAACTGTCGTTCTGGTGCAATTCAGATAAATTTCCATTTTTTCAAAAAACTCTTGCCTTTTGAAAGCTTCACGATTATAATGTACTTAATCGATTTCGATGTTTACAAGGGGGCTTCTCTGCCCGACTTTTCTCGAATTGGGAGTGCACACATTATGAAATATGGTTTTTTTGACGACCAGGCGCGAGAATACGTCATTACCCGGCCGGACACGCCTCTGCCCTGGATCAACTATCTGGGCAGCAACGGCTTTTTCTCCCTGGTCAGCAACACCTGCGGCGGTTACAGCTTCTACCGGGACGCCAAGCTGCGGCGGATCACACGCTTCCGCTACAACAACGTCCCCGCCGACGACGGCGGCCGCTGCTTCTATATCTGTGACGGAGATACGATTTGGAGCCCTGCCTTTCTCCCCGCCCGGACGCCGCTGGACAGCTATCGCTGCCGTCACGGCCTGGGCTACTCGGTTTTCGAAGGGGAAAAGGACGGCGTCAGCGCTCAGCTCACCGTAACCGTTCCCATTGACACCCCCATGGAGGTCCAGCGCCTTACAATTAAGAATGAAAGCAACGTGGAAAAGAAGCTGACTGTCTACGGCTCCGTGGAATGGTGCCTGTGGAACGCGGTGGACGATTCCACCAATTTCCAGCGCAACTGGAACATCGGCGAGGTGGAAATCGAAGGCTCCACCGTCTACCACAAGACGGAATACCGGGAGCGCCGGAACCACTACGCCTTTTACTCTGTTAACGCCCCCATTGCCGGCTTCGACACGGACCGGGACCGCTTCCTGGGCCAGTTCCGAGGCTGGCGGGACCCCATCGCCGTGGAGAAAAAGTCCAGCTTTGGCAGCGTGGCCTCTGGCTGGGCACCCATCGCGGCTCTGCGGCTGGAGCTGACCCTGGCCCCCGGCCAGGAGAAGACTCTGCTCTTCCGGCTGGGCTACGCGGAACTGCCCCAGGAGGAAAAATTCACCGCTCCCGGCGTTATCAACAAGGCGCCCGCCCACAGTCTTCTGGCAGACTTTGAGACCGAGGCGCAGTTTGAGGCTGCCCTGGATGCTCTTCGGACCTACTGGACAGACCTGCTCTCCCGTTTCACGGTACACAGCAGCGAGGAAAAACTGGATCGGATGGTGAACATCTGGAACCAGTATCAGTGCATGGTTACCTTTAACATGAGCCGCAGCGCCTCCTATTATGAGAGCGGAACCGGCCGGGGCATGGGCTTCCGGGACAGCTGCCAGGACCTGCTGGGCTTTGTACACCTGATCCCCGCCCGGGCCAGGGAGCGGATTCTGGACATTGCTTCCATCCAGTTCGCCGACGGGAGCACCTATCATCAGTATCAACCCCTCACCAAACGGGGCAACGCCGACGTGGGCTCCGGCTTCAACGACGATCCCCTCTGGCTGGTGGCCTGCACCTGCGCCTACGTTCGGGAGACCGGCGACTTCTCCATTCTGGAGGAGCCCACCCCCTTCAACAACGTGCTGGGCACCGAGGTTCCCCTGATGGAGCATCTGCGCCGGAGCGTGAGCTACATTATCTCCCACCGGGGCCCCCACGGACTGCCGCTGATCGGCCGGGCCGACTGGAACGACTGTCTGAATCTCAACTGCTTTAGCCAGACTCCCGGCGAGAGCTTCCAGACCTGCTCCAACTTTGAAAGCGGCAAGGCGGAAAGCGTCTTTATCGCCGGCATGTTCGTCAAATACGGCGCCGAGTACGCCGCTCTCTGCGACCGCCTGGGCCTGATTAACGAAGCCGGCGGCGTTCGCGCAGAGGTCGCTGACATGGAAAATGCCGTCTTGACCCACGGCTGGGACGGTGCCTGGTTCCGCCGGGCCTACGACGCCTTTGAACGGCCCGTGGGCAGCAGGCAAAACAAAGAGGGCCAGATCTTCATCGAACCCCAGGGCTTCTGCGTCATGGCCGGCATCGGCGGCGAGGAGTACGGCAAAACGGCCCTCCGCTCCACCGAGGAACGGCTGGGCAACGACTTCGGCGTGGAGCTTTTGGCGCCCTGTTATTCCGAGTACCACGACTACCTGGGCGAAATTTCCTCCTATCCCCCCGGTTATAAGGAAAACGGCTCCGTTTTCTGCCACAACAACCCCTGGGTCACCCTGGCATGGTGCAGGGTGCGAGAGGGCAACGAAGCCTTCAAGCTCTACACCCGCAACGCCCCGGCCTTCATCGAGGACAAGAGTGAAATCCACCGCACCGAACCCTACTGCTACAGCCAGACCATCGCCGGTCGGGCCGCTCAGAATTACGGCGAAGCCAAAAACGCCTGGCTCACCGGCACCGCCGCCTGGTCCTTTGTGGCTGTCAGCCAGGGCATCCTGGGCATACGACCGGATTACGACGGGCTGATTGTAGATCCCTGCCTGCCCGACTCCCTGGCAGGCTGCCGGATCGAGCGTCTCTTCCGGGGCACCCGCTACGAGATCACCGTCCGCCGGGGCCGGGAAAAGGGCATGACGGTGGACGGCTGGCCCATGGCCGGAAACACCGTTCCCCTGACCGATGCTCCCGTCTGCCGGGTGACGGTCACCCTTTGACAGCACGCCGAAAGGAGGCAGTCCCTATGAAACAGGCAGCCGCCCTCTTCCTTGCGATCCTGCTGCTGCTCAGCGCCGCGGCGGGCTGCGCCGCGCCTCCCGCCGACGAATCCGGCGCCGCGACGACCCAGCCCCAGGAGAGCCGCCCCGCCCCTCTGATCTGCCGGGACGGACGGGACCGCCCCTCCTCCAGCGGGCAGCTTCAGGTGCTGAACGGAAAGCTCTGTTCCGCCTCCGGCCAGCCGGTTATGCTGCGGGGCGTCAGCCTGAACGGGCTGATTACCTCCGAGTCCTTTCTCAACGAGGAGCTCTTCCGGGAGCTCTCCCAGGAAGACGGCGTCAATCTGATCCGGCTGGCCATGTACACCTACGGCGTGGGCATCATCGGCTACTGCACCAAGGGCGACAAGGACCGCCACAAGGCGGATATCGCCCAGGGCGTAGAGCTGGCCAAGGCGGCGGACATGTACGTCATCATCGACTGGCATATTCTCAGCGACGGCGATCCCAATACGTATCTGGAGGACGCCAAGGCTTTCTTCGGGGAAATGGCAGAGACCTACGGCAGCTGCGACCACGTACTCTATGAGATCTGCAACGAGCCCAACGGCGTGGACTGGCCCACGGTGAAGCGCTACGCGGAGCAGATCATCCCCGTGATCCGGGAAAAGGCGCCAAACGCCGTGATTCTGGTGGGCAACCCGGACTGGTCCAAGGATCTGGACAGCGTGGCCGCCGATCCGCTGGCCTATGACAACCTCCTGTACAGCCTGCACTTCTATTCCGCCACCCACGGTCAGGAATACCGGGACATGACGGCCCGGGTCAGCCAAAGCGGTCTGCCTGTATTCGTGACGGAGTTCGGCGTCACCGCCGCCAGCGGCGGCCTGCCCAGGGACCTGGAGAGCGCCGACCTTTGGATTGCGCTGCTGGAACAGGAAAATATCTCCTACTGCATGTGGTCCTTCTCCAAGGTGGCGGAGGCCTGCTCCGCCGTTCGCGCCTCGGTGATGGGATACAGCGGCTTCACCCGGGAGGACTACACCGACACCGGCCTGTGGCTCCTGGACACGCTGGCAAAGCACCGATAGGGATTCTATGCCGGAAAGCGCAATAACATACCGCAAACGGGGTGCCGCGCAATCACAGCGCGGCACCCCGTTTGATTGGGCGTTATGGTATTGTCCAGCCTGCTTACTTGTCCAGACCGCCGTTGTTCTTCTGGCCCTTTTCGGGAGCCTGAAGCTCTTCCTCCGCATGGGTGGGCACCACGGCAGGGGCAGCTTCCTCGGCGTCCTTCGCCTCGGTGTCGGCAGCCTGGGTATTCTGCACTTCATTGTTCACAGCCTCGGTCATGCCCACGGGCGATACCTGGGCGGGAGCGGACTTCTTTCCATCGGAGCCTTCGCCGCAGGCGCACAGGCACAGGCAGAGGCAGACAGCGAGCAAAAGCATGATGATGTTCTTGGTTTTCATTTAATTTTTCCTCCAGATCTTTTTGATGCGCCCGGATTATAGCAGAAAGAATGCCGCTTGTAAAGCAGAAAGATTATTCGCCTTCGTTTATGTTCTGAATGATTCTCTCATTTCTTATGCACATTATTCATAAGAAATATGTGCAAAGCGGATAATCGGTTTCCGCATGTTCAACCGATGCTACAAGGGGACGCCGCAGGCATGCGGCGTCCCCTTGCGAGACCGGTTTTCCCTTGTGTTTACTCCGCGGCCTTAGGCATAACGCAGAAGATCAGATTCTCCATCTCCAGCTCGGTCGCGCCATAGTCAATGGTGAACGTCAGCACGTCGTCGCCAATGGTGGTGGCAAAGCAGTAGAAATCGTCGCAAACGCCGACGATCCAGTGCATGCCGTTGAGATCCTTTTCGCTGGTCTCGTACTCCAGACCGGCCATGATGGAAGCCACCTTCTCCTCCGCGGAGCCGGCCATATTCTGAATTGTCACCCGACCGCCGGTGGAATCGTTCTGCATCACGTACATGGAGGGCAGACCGTTCTTCATCTCGGTATAACCCTCTCTGACGCCGACAGAGACGTCCTGGAGCTCAATAATATTGGCATAAACCGGAGCGCCCTCCACCGGCTCCTGCTCAGAGGCTTCGGTGCTGGCGACAATAACGGCAGGCTCGGTGGTAACGAGAGCCTCGGTGGTTTCAGGCTCGGCCTCAGCGCTGTACTTCAGAGAACCGAGAACCGCGCTCACCACCTCGTTGTCAAAGGTATAGCCCGCGGAGGAGACACGGATCATTTCGCCGTTCACGGTGGCGTAGGCCTCGAAGCCGTAGCCGCCGTAACCGTCGCTGTACTGGAAGCCCACCCACTCGCTGCCGCCGAAGGTGCCGCTGACGTCCTTCTGCTCGTTGGTGTAGGTGTTCTTGTTGTAGTTGTAGTTGTTCATGATCCGGTCTTCCCCATCGGCCTTGAAGTCGAAGTAGGAGAAGCTGGACTTCTTTACAGAGAAATAGCGGGTATCGGTCTCATCGAGGAAATCGCCGCACTTGAACTCGTAGCCGGCGGGAACGTCAACGGTCCAACTGCCCCAGGTTTTCGTCTCAGGCAACGGCGCCGCGGTGGTGTCCGTCGCACCCTGGGTCTGACCGGCAGTGCTGGTATTCTTGGGTTCGGACTCGCTGCAGGCACAGAGGCACAGGCACAGGCAGACTGCCAGCAGAAGCGAGATGATAGTCTTGGTTTTCATTTCTATTACCTCCTGGATTCGCACTTTATGCGCATGGCATGAATTATAGCAGAAAACGTCCCGCTTGTAAAGCTGAAATACTATACACTTTATTGATCGAATATTTTCGATTTTTTCGGTTATTTCTCTCCAAAAATTTTTTAATTTTCTTTTAATTTTTTTCAAAAACAGCGCGTCGGAGCGGCAAAAAGCACCGCTCCGACGCGTTTTTTTCGATTTGTTCACAAAATATTCACAGAAACCCGGACAATCAGTTTCTGTTTCGGATGTTTCTCCTGCTCAGCCAGCGAATCCGCGACAAAACAGCGGCTCCGCAGCCAATCACCGCGGCCGTGATGTAGCCGGCCGGCTCCGCCTCCAGAGGGGAGAAAAGCCGGGACAGGCATACGAAATCCAAAATATCAATGCGCATGTAGCTCAGGCAGGCCGGCAACACCAGAACGGCGCAGGCCGCCAAAAGCGCCAGGTTGTTCTGCCTGCAAAAACAGGAGATCAGCAGGATCACACCGGCGGCGGCCAGCATGGTCAGCAGGCGGAGCAGGAGATAGACCGCCACAGCCACACCGAGACTGACCTTCTGGGGCAATTCCGCAAAGTAGTCAAAGCTTTGAACCGGCGCGGCCAGGGCGACGGAGCCATATTCATTCGCCAGATGCCACAGCTCCCCTGCCTCAAAGACCAGCCAGACAAGCGTTGTCAACAGGATAGTCACCGCAAGCTTTTTCCGCCAGAGGACGGCCCCGCCCCGGGGCGTTCCCTGCAAGAGCTGGGTTACCCGGCTCTGGTGTTCCTGGGAAAAGATTCCGCTGAGCAGCAGCACCAGCGCCAGCAGCAGCACCACGGCAATCTGCCGCTGATAGTTTCGGTAGCCGTAGCTGTTCCTGTGGCTCCCCATAAGGGCGGCAACGGGCTGGGGATCGATGAGCCAGCGGCCATCCTTCGCTTCCAGACTTTCCACGCAATTATCCCGCAAACGCTCATAGATTTCCAACTGCCGCTGGATCATTTCGCTGGGAGGATAGGCGGAATACTCCTCAATTTTTGCGTCGATCTACTCCAGCGTCTGTTCTGTGATGGGGCCCGCCATGGAGGCGGAGATCCAAGACAACTCCGTGTCATAGAGCTCTTCGTCGGGGGGCTGCATTTCCAAAAACCCAAAGGAAAACGCCGCCGCCAGCAGGACAATCAGCACGCCCTTTTGCAGCCAGAGTATCTTATACAGCTCCATGCCGAACAGCCGCAGACGGCTGACGAATCTGGAAAAGGGCACGCGGATCCGGTCTGCCAGGGCCAACAGGGAGTTTTGCCGGGAAACCGGCTTTTCCCGGGCAGTCAGCAGGACGTTGGCGCCGAAAAGCAGGGCCAGCACCGGCGGAATCAGGCCGATGGACAGCAGGAAGCCCTGCACCGGCCAGCCGAAGAGATTCAGATTCAGATAGTGCAGCGCAATGCTTGTCACGTCCACCAATGCGAACAGGTTTACATAACGGAAGATTGCGATCGTGTAACTGTCCGGGATAAAGCGAAACAGGGCGTACTCTCCGGCCAGGGCGATTCCCGCGGCGCAGAGGGCCAGGGGCAGATGGTTCACCGACTGCAGGATGGCCCACACAGCCATACCCACCAGCCACATGCCCAGAATCTTCAGCAAAAAAAATCCGATCAGAAACACCCAAACCGGCATGACCCAGGGGAAATCGCTGAAGACCATCGTGGATTGGACATTCCGGGTAAGAGAGCCCAGGCCGCCGCTGCGAAGGGCTACAAACAGCAGCTTTCCCCCCAGCAGGACCAAGGTTCCAATCACGACCCCCAGCAGCAGGATCGCTCCCCGCTTATAGGCCAGCCGGCCTCTGCCCTCGGGGGCGCCGTGAATCAGGCTCCACAGGCCCCGTTTCCGCTCGATCAGAAACTGCAGGGTCAGAAACAGCGTAAATACCAGCAGGCTGTAGCTGCCCACCGTATCCGTCACCAGGTCGGTTACGGCGTAGTCGTTGTCCAGGCGCAGCTCCACCGAGGTGGGAAAATCCGCGGCGGTTTTCTCAATGTTCCGGGAGGAAAAGCCGCCCTCCTTGTTGAATATCTCCCAGGTCTTCATCATCTCCGCGTTGTCCTGCACCTGGAGCAGATAATCGGGATAATCCCGGATGTACTGAAGCTGCTCCTGCAGGGTTTGGAGAACCTCCATGCGAATGGCGCCGCGCTCCTCATCCTCGGAGCCGGCGCTCTCCCGGATCCGTCGCTCAAAATCCACCCCGAAGGAGTCCTCCAACTGCTGCCGCAGGTGCTCCTTGAGCTCCGGGTCTTCCTCGCTCTCATACCATTCCAGCAGACTCAGGGCCTGAAAAGCGGAGAGCTCTGTCTCGACACTTTCCATGGCCTCCTCCGTGGAAAGTGCCTGGCAGGCCCGCAGGGCGGACTGATACTCGTCGTAATAGGCCCCCGTGCGCCAGTCCTGGGTCACCGCCAGCACCAGATTGAAGGCCAGAAGCAGCGCCAACAGGCCCCAGACCTTGGGGGCCAGCAATACCCGTCTGCCCTCTCTCATAGCGCGTGCAGCCGCTTGATATAAGCGTCCTCCAGGCTTGCGGCGCCGCAGCCGGAGATAAACTCCCCCCGCTTCGCCGCGAAGAGCAGCTTCCCGTGGTTCATCAGCAGAATCTCATCGGCGATGGTCTCCACGTCGCTGGTAATATGGGTGGTGATCAGCACGATCCGGTCCGCGGCCAGCTTTTCGATGTAGCCCCGCAGCCGGATCCGTTCCTCCGGGTCCAGGCCCGCGGTGGGCTCGTCCAGAAGCAGCACCTCAGGGCTGCCCAGCATGGCCTGGGCCAGCAGAACCCGCTGCCGCATGCCGCCGGAGAAGCTGCCCACCTTCTGATGGGCGGCCTTTTCCAGGTTGACCACCGACAGCAGCTCCCGAATCTGGGCCGCGGCGGTCTTCTTTTTCAGACCCTTGATCTCCGCCATATAGGCCAGGAAGTCCTGGGCCGTCATCTGCTCGTACATGCCCTGGCTCTGTGGCATAAAGCCCAGACGCTGCCGGAATTCCTTGCCCAGCTTGAGAATGTCTGTGCCGTCGTAGCGAATCTCGCCCCCCTGCCGCTTCGTGCAGTCGGTAATGAGATTCATCAGGGTGGTTTTGCCTGCGCCGTTGGGTCCAAGAATAGCGCTGACGCCGGGATGGAAGGAATAGGTAAATCCGTCCTGCGCCAGCTTCTCGCCGTAGGCCTTTGACAGCTTGTCGATCTCCAGTTGCATGCACTTTCCTCCGTGGTTCAAGATGTGTTATCGAAAGGCGCGCGAATCCTTATCCTGCAGCATTACCCGACCATCTTGATGGGAATCAGCTCCAGCTCGCCTGTGCCGATTTTGGATTTGTCCAGATAACCGCTGATCGGTGCGCCGGCTAAGGCGTTGCAGAAATAAACCCGGTCGCTGGTGACTGCCGCGATACCGAGCCCATCGGTCAATTCAATCCGCCCTGCCAGTTCGTAATTTCTTGTCAGCACAAAAAACGTATGGATCGGGTTGTCTCCGTCGTAATAGCTTTGCGCATAGATGTAATCCTCATCATATTGGGCCCAAAAGATTTCCGTATCCGGCAGGCCACAATCCTTGACGACCCCGCTTTCCAGGTCCATTTCCCGAAAGCCCGGAGTTCCTCTCTCGTAATTTGTTCCCTGTGCGGCGTTCAGGCGGCTCTTGTCTGCTTCAAAGTAATACAGAACAGCTTCATGGGCGTAAAGGCCGGCAACATTTTGGCCAAGCAGCGTCCGCGTTGTACCGTCAGCCGCGTCTGTTTCCACCAGTTTGTTGTCATACAGCACATCGACGATTGTTTCCGTCGCTGGGTCGTAAATCACCGTGGACCACGTGAAGCCGTAGAGCTTGTCCTTGCAGTACCACGAATAATGCTGCACAGCCTCCGATTGAAGATAGTTCTTCTCGGAATAGTCTGCCAGGTCCAGGACAATCAGGTGATTCTCCTGCCTGCCCCCACGGGAGAACTGGAAGCCGACGCCTACGTGTATCACTTCCTGGGCTGGAGCCGGGAAGCCCTGACCGAGGATTCCACCCAGCGGCCTGACCTGCTTGTTCCGGGTTCGAGGCTGCAGCTCAGTGCGGGCACTACGGAGCTCTGGGCCGTCTCCGGCTATTTTGCTGCGGAAGACCCCGCGGAAGCGGGCCAGTTCCGTCTGGTCTCGGAGGAACCCGAGGACTGGGCGGGAGACTACGTGCTGACCTACCAATCCACCAGGGCCCTGCGTTCCTCCCCCCAGGTCACCGGCCCGGCCATACTCAGCCCCGCCGCCGTGGCCACCGACGTCTCTGCCGGATACTTCGTGGACAGAGAATGGCTCAATGAGGTTCTTGACAAGCTGGTGTATTCCTTCGTTCCCTGCGATGACGGCTCCTGGCTGCTCAAAATGAAAACCAGTGAAAACTACCTGGCCGTCCCCAGCTCCAACGCTATGCTCTCCACCCTCACGGCCCCTGACGCCCGGGAGTCCCGGTGGAGGATTCAGTGGACGGAGGGCACGGCGATGATCACAAACCGACGCTTCACCTCCCGCATTCTGCAATTCAGCACCGGCTCTTCCGGCTTCTGCACGCTGACAAGCCTGCGCTGCCCCCTGACCCTCTACCGGCTCGTCCCGGGGGAACATCGCTACACCACCCAGCCCCATTCCGGCCACACCGAACCGGACCCGGGACCCGCCCCCGACCCGGAGCCCGACCCGGAACCGGGCTTCGACGACGTCGACGATCCCAAGGCCTACTATTATGGGCCGGTCTACTGGGCTGTGACCCATGGGATCACCGGCGGCACCGGCCTGATCCTGCACTCTGACCAGGGTTGGCATTACCAGCACAAGAAATACCAACGGATGCCGGAAAAGAAAGGCATCCGGCAGAGTATGAGCAGAAAAGGTAACTGCCTGGATAACGCTGTGATCGACAATTTCTTCGGACTGCTCAAATCCGAGCTGCTCTATCTCCAGAATTATGACTCTATGGAGCACTTCAAGGCTGAGCTCATTGACTACCTCGACTACTATAACAACCGCAGAATCAAGCTAAAACTAAAGGGCCTGACACCCGCACAACACAGATGCCAGACCCTTCAGGTCGCGTAATTCAAAAATGTCTAACTTTTGGGGTTCACTTCACTTCGGTTGTGAGCGTCCGGCGGTTTCTGTCATGTCAGGTATAGTTTGGCGTAAAACGCGGTTTCATTTTGCATGGTCACGATGTCCAGCGCCCGCAGACAATCGGCCAGGGTCCCCGGGTGCAGTCTCTCGTTTTCCTCCACGGCGGCAGCCGCGTTTTCATAGCACAGGTAGGGCATCGCGCAGGGCAGGGTCACCGTCATGTGCTTGGCGGCCTCGTAACCTGCCCGGAAAAACCTCCCCAATGCTTTGCCGTGTATGTTGGTCAGGTCTCCGCAGAAGAAGCAGCCCCGCACTGTCAGCCGCGGCAATCGCTTGATTTCGCCTGCCAGCTTTGCCAGCTCCTCCAGGGTAAGCGTATGGTCCGCCCGGGGAAGCCTGGGGGCCTGCAGCCGAAGTCCGACCCGTACCACGCCCTCCGGCCCGGCCTGCTCCGCCGCTTGCTCCAGCGTCTTCAGATCCTCCAGGCTGCCCGCCACAAAGCGGCAGCAGTCCAGCACCCTGCCCGCCTCCGCGTCAAAGGGGGCGGGGAAAAAGACGTTCTCCGGCCTGATTCCGATTTCCCGGGCCGCCAGGACCTCCGCGCCCGAGCGGACAAGCACGCTGTCTTCCCACCGCGCCAGCCGGACCTGACGCAGCTCCCGCAGCGCAGGTCGTTCCCTTAGCCAATCGCGCATCGCACTGTTTCCCTCCCAAAGTATGTTTTTGTCTCATCGTCCCTGCGCACCGGTCTGTATAACCGGCGCCGGCAAAAATATCACCGCGGTCTTCGGCTTGAAGACCATCATTTGCTCCGGCCCGCTTTCCGGAACATGAGCTTCCGCGCCGCGTAGATGCCGACCTTGTAGGGCAGCGGGCGCAGGGCTTTATCCGCTTCCTTTAACAGCTTTCGGATCGGGAGCTGCTGTGGGCAGTGCGCCTCGCATTTCCCGCAGCCAACGCACTGGGATGGAAAGGCGGGCTCCCTAGTCATCCCCACGGTCTGGGCGTACTGGAACCGCCCCTGGCTTTTGGATTCGATGAACATGGCGTTCCAGCAGCGGAAGGCGCCCGGAATATCCACACCCTTGGGGCAGGGCATACAGTATCGGCAGCCTGTGCAGCCGGTCTGTTCTTTCTCCCTGATTTTCGCAGTGACGGCGCGGATTGTGTCAAAATCCGCCTGTGTGAACTGTCCCACTCCCGCCTCTGAAGCGGTGCGGCAGTTCTCCCGCACCATGTCCAGCGAGTTCATTCCCGAAAGAACTACCGTCACCTCCGGCTGGTTGAACAGCCATCGGAAGCTCCACGCCGCGGGTGTCCAGTCCCGCCCGCTCCGGCGCATGACCTCCTTCGCGGACTCCGGCAGCATACCGACGAGCTTGCCGCCGCGCAGCGGCTCCATGATGACAACGGGGATTCCTCTGGCTGCCGCCGCTTTGAGCCCGATTACGCCCGCCTGGGCGTGCTCGTCAAAATAGTTGTACTGGATCTGACAGATATCCCAGTCGTAATCCTCAATGATCTTCAGGAAACCGTCGGAGTTGCCGTGGTAGGAAAAGCCGACGTTCCGAATCGCGCCGCTATTCTTCTTTTCCTCGATCCATTCCAGAACACCGACCTTCTTCAGCTTTTCCCACATGGCCAGGTCTGTCAGATGGTGCATGAGGTAATAATCGATATAATCCGTCTGCAGGCGGGAGAGCTGCTCGTCAAAGTACTTGTCCAGCGCGGCCCTGTTTCGCACCAGGTACTGGGGCAGCTTAGTGGCGAGCTTGATCTTCTCCCGGATGCCGTTCCGCTGCAAAATCTCGCCCACCGCCGCCTCGCTGCCGGGGTAGATGTACGCCGTGTCAAAATAATTGACGCCGCTTTTGTACGCCTCCAGGATCTCGCGCTCCGTCTCAACCATGTCGATGCTGTTTCCCTTTTTTGGAAAGCGCATGCAGCCGAAGCCGAGAATGGAGAGCTCAGCGCCGAATTTGTCCGTTCGATACTGCATAGTTCCTCCAATCTGTGTCACTGGTTTGATTCCTGCGCGACCGCTTCCCACTGAATGAGCTGCAGGAGAATCGGCTGGAGATTTTTTGCCCGCTCAGTGAGCTCGTACTCCACCCGGATCGGAACCTCCATATACTCCGCCCGACGGACAAGCCTGCTCTGCTCCAACTCCTTGAGCGTCTTGGAGAGCATGGTGTTGGAAATCCCGCGTACATTGCGCAGCAGGTCGTTATATCGGCTGGTGCCGTTTGCGGTCAGGGAACAGAGAATCGGCAGCTTCCACTTGCCTCCGATCGAGTCCATCGCCCGTTGCAGGTTGCAGCGGGCGGTACAGGGACATAGATGCTTTTGCGACATGGCGCGTATCCTCCCATAATCATCTTTTTCTTATCTACAATTATTTTTTTGCGTTATTGACGGCTTGCCCTGGATACGCTATGATAATAGCAGATAAGAATTCCGTTGTAAAGGCTAAATCCGTAGTTTATTTCGATATTTTACAAAAATTCAGGAGGGAATTATATGAAAATCGCGGTCAGATACTACACCAAGACCGGAAACACCAGGCGTCTGGCGGAGGCGGTGGCAAACGCTCTCGGCGTGGAGGCCCTTCCCATCAGCACGCCGGTGACGGAGCCGGTGGATGTTCTCTTCCTCGGAAACTCCTACTATGCCTTTTCCATCGACCCGGAGGTCCGGGATTTTGTGCAGTCGCTGTCCAAGGAGAAGGTCGGCCGTATTGTCAACTTCGGCTCCGCGGCCATGCTGAACTCCACCTGGAAAAAGGTCAAGGCGGAAGCGGACAAGCGGGGCATCCCAATGGATCAAAGAGAATTCCACTGTAAGGGTGAGTTCAAGGGCGTCCACAAGGGCCGACCCAATGACGAAGATCTGAAGGCTGCCGCGGCGTTCGCAAAGAAAATCGCAGCAGAATAACAGAAACATAGCATGCTGAAAGGAGACTGACAATGCCTTACGAAAAACTGTTTAACCCAGGAACAATCGCCAATCTGGAACTCAAGAACCGCATTGTTATGCCCGCCATGGGCTGCTCCCTGGCGGAGCCCTCCGGCGAACCCGGACCCCGGATGATCAAATACTACGCCGACCGCGCCAAGGGCGGCACGGGCCTCATCATCACGGAGATCACGAGGATCGACGATGAAACCGGCGTTGGCACCCCGAACCAGCTGTCCGTCACCAACACCCATGTGGTGGGCCAGCTCTCCCGGCTGGTGGAGGCC
>JAEEKA010000056.1 GCA_016282135.1 Oscillospiraceae bacterium | reverse complement strand
TACAAAGCAGAGTTGATGGGAGTTGGCTTGATATTGCAGAAATAGAGTTGTCTGCCATTGGCCGCCAGTGCATTTCAAACAACAGAATCCCGGATCTTCTTTCGCTTCAAAGATTGCTCGAACCGTGGGCTGCTGAAAGAAACGCCGCGCAGAAAGGTGTGGACTGGCAATTCACCGCCGATGACGCCAGGACCAAGCTGAAGCATCTATACCCCATCATAAAGATTTAGAATTTACAGAGTATTAGTTATTACGGAGATTCTTTTCCCGTCGAATAAATTGAGCAAACAAGAACCATGAACACAGGGGACGGTTCCCTGTGTTCTATTGTTCTGCTTTCTTAGATGCCTGGGAGGGGAATGACCCTCCCAGGTGCACTTTTAAGGAGATAAACTGTGGAAAAATCTCTCAGACCAACACGCAGAACCGTCCCTTGTGTTCCCGAAGGCAGGAAAATGCGCCCCATATCGGCAATTTGAGACCCCTTGCCGTAAAATGCACCCCCTGGTCAGGCTTCTATCAATGAAGTCCTCAGAACACAGAAAAGCGAGACATCCGGTCGGATGGCTCGCTTTTCTGCGTTTGGGGATTTGTGAAGGTGGATTCGAAAGGCGGCACTTGGCGACAGTCCGGTGGACTGTCGCAACCGCCGGGGCTTTTCCGCAGAAAAGCGAATCCACCTTCCCCCACCAACCCTGACCCTTTGAAATGATAGAATTTCGGGGTCAGGGTTTTCGTATATTCCGACGCCCGTGCCTTTTTTCGGCGTTTTTTCGCGTTTTTTGGTATCTTTTCGGTATTATTGCGCATAGCACCGCCGCCGGCGAGGAATAATCTCCGGCTGCGGTGCTGTGTGTTTTTGTTCAAAAAAAGTTATCGTTTTTTGGGGGGTAATCGTTTGTATATGGTTTCAAGTTGATGATCAGAAAGAGTTGTCAGTTAAAAACGAGACGATATCGTCCACAACAAAAGGATGCCATAGCAAACTTTTTTGGCGTTTCCATTGACGAGCTGTTCGGATACGATAATGAGAGAACGAAGAAGATATGCTTTTCGGTCTGCTGGCGTACTTTCTGGCGGTCTTTTTATGCTTATCGACATCTATGTATGCAAGTTGAATTTGTGCACAGGAATGGCGCAGACGAATAACAAGCGCTTTTGAGCTTACGGTTGCGAGATTGAAGGAGAAGCCGGTCTGCAATCAAAGCGATAAACTCGCTGTTTGTCGGTTTTCCCTTGGTATTGGAGACTGAATAGCCGAAAAATCGCTGCAAGGTATCCAGGTCTCCCCTTTCCCAGGCGACCTCTATCGCATGGCGGATGGAACGCTCCACCCGCGCAGGCGTGGTGCAGAAGGTGCTTGCTACCTGCGGGTAGAGCTCCTTCGTCATGGCGTTAATTACATCATTGTCCTTTACAGCAAGAATAATTGCCTCTCGCAGATATTTGAAACCCTGAATGTGGGACGGGACTCCGATTTCGTGCATAATGTCGGTGATCGCGGTTTCGTTGGACACTTCTTCGACCCTTAAATGATTGTCGTTTGTCGCCGCAGTCAATATTTCGCCGACTCGCATCGCCACAGCTTGCGCGGCACAGGGCTTGAGCATCAAATAATCCGCGCCGATCTCCGCAGCTGTGGACGCGATAAACTCTGTTGCAAAGGCCGACAGCAGAAGAATCTTTGGGCGCGTTTCAGCAGGTAAGGACCTGAGCACTGAGATTCCGTCCAGCTTTGGCAGCATCAGATCCAGAATGATCACGCTCGGGTGCAGCGCATTCATCAGCTCTTTTGCGGTATTTCCGTCGCCAGCTGTGCCGACAACATTATATCCACCGTTTTGAAGTGCCTTGGAAATCGCTGCACGGAACGATTCATTTCCTTCCGCGACCAGGACAGTTGTTTGTTTTTCAAGCATTCACGTTTCTCCTCTTTCAGTGTTTCTTGCTGGATTCCACGAACCGGCAAACGAATAATATTTCGCATTTATTGAGTCACTAATGAAAAGAAATATTGACAAGTGACCGAAAAATCAGTATAGTTACTCCGCTGGCCTGTTCATTGAGAAATCCCGCTTCAATTTGGCGAGTGCAATTATGACAGAAATCCCGAAAATACGCAAGTGACACTTTTGGAATGCTGACCACTAAAAAAGATACTCCCGAAAACAGAAAAAACAGGTGAGGTTTCAAAAATGGATTTGACAAACACGCAGAATATTATTTCTAAGCTCAAAGAAGTCAAAAAACAAAATGAACTTACGTTGCCGCGTATTTTAGATATGATCGAGGCAAATGGGGATTATCTCTCCATGACGACGCTGCGCCGCGTATTTGCCGCGAATTCCGAACAGGAAGACAGCTTCAACTATGACAAGACCATTCGCCCCATTGCAAACGTGCTGCTTTTGCAGGAGGAATACGCCCCGGAGGGTAGCGGCTCCAACACGGAAAACGAAGCGCTAAAGGCAGTTCTCAAGTTTAAAAACGAGGAAATTGAATCTTTACAGAGGCAACTTGAACTCATCAGAGAGATGTACGAGGCGCGCATTGATTTTCTGATTGACCAAATCCGGAAGAAAGATAAGCGTATGGATGAGAAAGACGAAATCATCAATCGCCTGATGGCAAAAGTATTGTAAGCTGCATCGCCATTTTCATCAGCTTCTGCAAGGTCGCGGAATGCACCTTGCGCTTTGAGCGCACCGTCATCGTGGGTAGGATGACCGACCCATAACAAGGAAATCGAATCTTCAAATGTTCTGGGAAACAAGCGGCGCATCCAAACCGGGAAAGGTTGGAATGCGCCGCTTGTCGTCCTACGCAGTGAGTGAAACCTTGTATGTAAACGCAATCTTGTGGCCGTAGTCCGACCGCCGAATCCGGCTGATTATGTTGTTCAGTTTTTGAAGTCGGTTCTGTAAGCTACTGTCGATAAGGAGGAAAAATGCGCCCCCCCTCCGTTACATTTGCGCCCCCTGATGGGTATCTATCAACGAAGTTGTCTTCGGAGCACAGAAAAAGGACTTGCTTCGGCAAGTCCTTTTTCTGTGATATTTGCCTTCGGCGCGTGATACTGCGCTTCGTGTGGTAAAAAGCGAACCAATTTGATGGCAAATTGACGGCAAAAAACTTTGGTGCGCGGGCTGGCGCTGTGATACCGTTTCCGGGCGGGGGTGCAGGGAAAATCCTGCGGCCCTCGCCCGGAAAACGCGTCATTCGTTGATTCTGCAAATGAGGCCGGTAAGCATCTCTCTCCATCCCGGGAGCTCGTCCACGGGGAGGACGGTCCGGCCTTCGTAAACCAGGTCGTGCTCCTGCCGGAGCTCTTCGGATTCCGGCGCATTATAGCAGACGAGCACAAGCCCGTCGTAATTCTCCGGCATCCGAACCGTCAGTGTGAGCGTGAACAGATAGGACAGATCGTCGTACCTGGTCCAATCACAGCTGTAGCTGAACTCCACGTGGATATTTTCCCCGTTGGATTCATAGTTGTAGGAATAGAACGTATCCTCCTCGTCTTCGGTCAGAATGACGCCGCTGTAGTAGTCGCAGAGGTTCCAGGACCAGGTCACCACATAGCCTTCCTTGTTGACGAAGGCCGGCATGGTGCTCCCGTCGGACAGCGCGCTGGCGGTCAGGGTGATGATGCAGTTTCCGTCTCCGGTGGATTGATAGGAATCCCGCTCGACATTCCAAGTGGCAGGGATGCGGGTATAACTCAGCGAGTCCTGGCCGCGGATCGCTACAGCGCCTACCACTTTTTTCGCGGGATCACCCAGCTTGTAGTTGATAAGAAGATCGTTGTCAACGAACCAGGGGGTATTGTCCGCTTTGTGGCCGGTGGGCAGTTCGGGCCCGGCATAAGGCGACAGGGCGTCTCCCTCGCTGTCGTAGAGCCGGTCGTCAGAGCCCAGACTCAGACTGAGCACCTTATTTCCGGTTTCGTTTTCCAATACCAGTTGGCCGTTTTCCATGCGGCAGGGACCGACGGTTTTTTCGTCGGTGTCCTGCTCATGCATCGTCCAGGTTCCGTCCGCGCTGATCTCGATCAGCAGAAGGTCGATATCGTCATACTTCCACATACCGAGGAAGGGGCTGATATCATTGTTCGCTTCTTCACTCCAATCGAATCGGGCGAGGGTTCTGTCCTCGTCGTCCACCAGCCACTTGCTGCCGTCCTGCTTCAGCGTGAAGGCGGTAGAGTTGTCCTCCTGCTTGAGCACAAGGCTGTCGCCCTTGAGGGAATAAGTGCCTTCCGAGAGAATGTACATATTCTCGTCCCGGAAGTCCCAGGTGTTGTTTTCGTTGATGAAAATGTAGCGCTCGTCGTCTTCGTACTTCCAACAGCCGTAAAAGGCTTTCGGCGAGACGGTTTTTTCTCCGGCTTTTGTGACGTCAAAGACGGATTTCCCGGAATCCTCCCCGCAGGCGCAGAGGCTGAGGGTCAGAATCAGGACCAGCAGGAGCGAAATGATTTTTTTCATGGGGTTCTTCCTTTCTGTGTGTTTCAATGGAGCCGATTTGCGGGGACAAAGTATCGTTCATTTGCCGAATTATTGTAGCACATCAACGGAGAAAATGCTATCATTTGTTTTGAAAAAACACAAAACCGTTGCATTATCGGAGCGATGAAAAGTCGGCGGAGCGCGGCGCTCCGTTGGAAGGGAACCGGGGCGGGCTGCGTTCCGAGCACGAATCCCGGCTTGATACCGGCGATGCAATGTGGTTTTTTGTGTTGAAAGACGCAAATTCTTGTAGTACAATGCAGGAAGGGGGTGGCGGTATGCTGATCGGCTTGCTTGTTTTTCTGGCCGTCGGGGCGCTCTGCCTCGGATTGGGCCTGGAAATCTGGAAGAAACAGAAAATAGATCTGATCCATGCGTACCACACCCGGCACGTGAAGCCGGAAGACGTTCCCGCCTACACAAAATGGATGGGGCTTGGGCTGATTGCAATCGGCGCAGGCTGCGTGCTCACCGGCGTAATGGTATTTCTTCTGGAATGCAACTCCGGCTGGCTGGCCCTGCCGGCGGGCTTTGCCGGCGGGTTTTTGCTGATTGCGAAGGCCCAGAGGACCTGGAACGGCGGAAAATTTATCTCGTAGCCTTCCTGCCTGCGCGGCAGGGGACCGGAGCAAGAAAACGCGCGGAGGATTGCTGCATGAAAGTTATCTTATCCAGAAAGGGATTCGATTCCTCCAACGGTGGCTGTCCCAGCCCGATCCTGCCGGACGGGACGCTGCTGTCGCTGCCGATTCCGTCTCAGGACCGGGATGCCTACGAGGCGCTGTCCTTCCGGGGCCTCAACTACGGGACGCTGCTGGAGCAGCTTCGGCCGGGGCAGGCCTTCTCCCGCTGCCACTTGGACCCGGATCTGCGGCCCGACCTGCGCATTTCCGGGACGGAGGGCTGGAGGCCAGCCTTCGGGCAGACCGACGCCGCCCAGGGCCTGCTGGCCAACGCCGGAGTAGAGCGGGGCGACCTGTTCCTGTTCTTCGGCTGGTTCCGGCAGACGGAGCAGGGGCCGGAGGGCTATCGCTTCGTGCGGAGGAGCGAGGATTTCTTTCGCGGAGCCGATCTCCACGTGATTTACGGCTATCTCCAGATCGGGGAAATACTGACAGAACCGGAAGAGATTGCCAAATACCGTTGGCATCCCCACGCATCGGATGGTTTTCTCCGCAACAAGGCGAACGCTCTCTATCTGCCGGCGGAGCGCCTTTCCTGGAACCCGGAAAAGAAAGGGTACGGGGTGCTGGACTTTCGCGCGGACCGGGTGCTGACCATGGAAAACAGCCCGCGGGGCACCTGGACTCCCAAGCCGTTTCTCATGCCGGAGCACGTCTATGGAAACCGGAAGAACTCCGCGAAAGGGGAGGGCCTGTATTACGCCGGAATCTGGCAGGAGCTGGTGCTGGAGGAATCGGAGGGGCTGCTTCCCTGGGCAAGAAGTATGATTGATGGCCCCGCGTGAGCGGTGAGACCGCGCTTTTCGGGGCCGGAACAGGAGTTCGCTATGGCTGCATTTCTGGAAACAAATGTCTACAGCTTTCGGGGGACGGTGCTGATTTACGGCGCTTGCCTGCCGGAGCTTTCTCCCAAGGGCTTCGAAAAGCTGTCTGAAAACACGGATGGCTGCTATGCCCTCTGCCTGGAGCGGGACCATCTGAACATGGCTGTCACCAAGCTGACCGCAATTCTCGGCACCGGACAGGTGAAGCGGCTGCGCTTCGCCACGGTGGACCGTTCGCCGCACTGCGTGCAAATGCACTATATCCGCCATGAGATTGAGCGCGTTCTGCCGGAGCATATTCCCATGGAGAGCTGGGTGGTGGTGGAGGACAGGCCCGTCCGGATTTCCCCGGAAACCGTGGAGCGCGCAAAGTCCCTGGCGCTGCTGGAGGCCGAAGAGAAGGCGCGCCGCGGCGGATCGGAACCGGAAGCCACCAGATACGATTCTCAAAATTTTTGTTGAAAAATACAAAAAAAGTGGTATGATACCTTTAGAGCGTCTTTAGGCGCTTGAAAATGGAATGGAAAGGAACGAAATCATGAAGAAACTGCTGTGCCTCATTCTGGCACTGTGCGTGGTGTTCAGCCTGGCTGCCTGCTCTGAAAACGGCGGCAAGGAAACCGAGGCGCCCAAGCCCAGCCAGAACAATACCGAGGCTCCCAACCCCACCCAGGGCAACACCGGCGTGGAAGCCGATGAGAACTACACCATCCGCATTTACTCCAACTCCAACTCCGCCGACCGGGTGGAATGGTTTGTGAAGAAGGCCGCCGACGCCGGCTTCAAGGTCAGCATCGACGACAACTCCGTCATCTCCGGCGACTCCGCCGCTGTGCAGGCCGCCAACGAGAAGAAGGACGCCGACGTGATCTTCGGCCTGAACGAGACCCGCTGGGGCCAGATCATCAACGGTCAGTACGAGAACCTGAAGCTCCTGGACTGGACCCCCACCTGGGCCGACAAGGTTGACTACAAGTATGACGGCAAGGCCTACGGTCTGGTGGTCCAGAACGTGCTGATGCTGTACCGGACCGACGAGCTGGGTACCAACGGCCAGTCTCTGCACTTCGCCCACTGGGCCGACGTGGTGAACTCCGGCTACAAGTGGTATCGCCAGAACAAGGTCGGCGGCACCACCAACGCCAACATCAACTCCGCCATGCTCTACGCCTTCGTAGATCCCAGCTCTCCCGCCGGCGGCATCTCCATCGACGGCTGGAAGACTCTGTGGAAGTTCTGCGCCCAGGGCGTTTCCGGCGGCGACGACTTCAAGTATGGCTTCGATCCCCTGAACCGGGGCGACGTGGCCATCTCCGAGTACTACTCCTCCGCCCTCTACGGCCAGATCGACGCGGCCGCCAACGGTTCCGACAAGCCCCTGAAGGGCGGCCTGGAGCCCGAGAACTGGGCTCTGGTGGAGATCGACGACGGCACCTACTACATCAACGAGTACGTGGGTATCGTGGACAAGGCCGGCCGTACCGACGCTCAGACCGAGCAGGTCCGCCGTTTTGCCGAGTGGTTCGGCGGCGCTGACTTCCAGGCTGCCTGGGCCGAGGAATGGGATACCTATCCCTGCAACAAGGACGCGGCTGCCAAGATCTACGAGAAGACGCCAGCCATCTACACCATCAAGAACTTTGCCACCAGCAAGGTGGACGGCACCGACATGAACTATGCCGAGTACGTGGCCGCGCACTCCGCTGAGTGGACCAACATTCTCACCAACCTGGGCTTCTACTGGGCGGACGACAACGCCCCCGCCGAGCCCGACTGGGAGAACCTGGACTGGGCCACCCTGACCCAGAAGGCTGAGTAAGCAAAGCTTTCCCGGTAAAACAAATGGCGAACCCAAATGGTTCGCCATTTGTTTTACAGCCAAACGACTTACAACCAAACGACAAGGAGAGAAACACCATGATCCAACTCAAAGACATCGTCGTGCGGTTTGGCGACTTCACTGCCTTGCACAACGTCAACGTCCAGGTGAACGAGGGCGAGTTCTTCACATTCCTGGGGCCCTCCGGCTGCGGCAAGACCACCACCCTGCGGACCCTCACCGGGTTTATCTCTCCCGCGGAGGGCAGAGTTTTTGTCCGGGACAAGGACATCACCGACGTGCCCATCGAAAAGCGCAACATCGGCATTGTCTTCCAGAGCTACGCCCTGTTTCCCACCATGACGGTGTATGACAACATCGCCTTCGGCCTCAAAATCAAAAAGCTGAAGAAGCCTGAGCTGGACCAAAAGGTCCGGACCATCGCCAAAAAAGTGGATCTGAGCGACGAGCAGCTTGCCAAGGCAGTCTCCCAGCTCTCCGGCGGCCAGCAACAGCGCGTGGCCATTGCCCGGGCGCTGGTGACGGAGCCGGACATCATCTGCCTGGACGAGCCTCTGAGCAACCTGGACGCCAAGCTCCGGGTCCAGCTCCGGGAGGAGCTGAAGAAGATGCAGCGGGAGTTCGGCATCACCTCCATCTACGTCACCCATGACCAGGAGGAGGCTCTGACCCTCTCCGACCGCATCGCGGTGTTCAACAGGGGAGTCATCGAGCAGATCGGCACCCCCAACGACATCTACAACCACTCCGCCACGGAGTTCGTCTGCAACTTCATCGGCGATATCAACCGGCTCTCCGGGCCGGTGGTGCAAACGCTCATCGACAGCGGGGCCTCCCTGGATCCCAACTGGCACCACTACGTCCGCCTGGAGCGGGTCCACGTCAACGAGGCCGCCCGGCCCGGCACCGTGGCGATCCCCGGCAAGGTGGTCTCCCGGGAGTATTACGGCCTGTACATCAAGTATTACGTCGATCTGGGCAGCCAGACCATCAAGGTCATGGAGCGCAACGACGGGGTCCACATCTATGATCCCGGCGAGGCAGTGCGGGTCAATATTGATCCTGCCGACCTGATGAGCTACGCGCCCACGGGGGAGGAGGGGCGGCCATGAACGGCAAGCTCGGCCCCAAGCCCTTTGACAGCACCAAAATTATCCGCCTGATCGGCGGCCTGCTGTTTGCGTATCTCTTTCTGGGCTTTATGCTCCTGCCCTGCCTGGACACTCTGACCAGCATCTTTTCCGCCAAGGACGCCAGCGGCAAGACGGACCCCTTCGCGGTGATCCGCTTCTTCCTGGCGGGCAACATGGGCAAATACGTCCTGAACTCCCTGAAGCTGGCGGTGCTGCTGGTGCTCACCGTGAACGTGATCGGCATCTCCATCGTCCTGCTCACCGAATACTTTGACATCAAGGGCGCCCGGATCCTGCGACTGGGCTATATGACCACCATGATCTATTCCGGCGTGGCCCTGGTCACCGGCTATATGTTCCTCTACGCGGGGGACGGCATTCTGACCACTGCCCTGAAGGACGCCTTCCCGGAATTCAGCCCCAAGTGGTTCTCGGGCTTCAACGCGGTGCTGTTCACCATGACCTTCGCCTGCACCTCCAACCACATGCTCTTTCTCCGTAACGCCATTCGGGGCATCGACTACAATACGGTGGAGGCGGCCCGAAACATGGGGGCCAGTCCCTTCAAGGTCCTGTTCAAGGTGGTCTTTCCCACCCTGCTGCCCACCCTGTTCAGTCTGACGGTGATGGTCTTCATCACCGGTCTGTGCGCCATGAGCGCACCGACCCTGCTGGGCTATGACTCCATCAACCCGGAAATCGTCCGCCTGGCCGGCTCCTCCGCCGCCGACGAGGCCTTTCCCCAGGCCAGAGCGGCCCTGCTGAGCATCATCCTGGCGGCCTTTACCATCGTTCTGCTGACGGTGCTCTCCCGCTATGAGCGCAAGGGCCATTACCTCTCCGTCTCCAAGACCAAGGCCAAGCTCCAGAAGCAGAAGATTACCAACCCGGTGGCCAACGTGCTGGCCCATATCTACGCCTATATCCTGTTCATCATCTACATGACGCCCGTGGTGATGATCGTGGTGTTCTCCTTCCGCTCCTGGGAGTCTGTGAAATCCCGGAGCCTGAGCAGCGGCGGCTGGACCCTGCTCAACTACTTCGGCACCCAGGACTACCAATATCAGGCCTCCAGCGGCAAGATGAGGATCCGGGAGGGAGCCATCACCGGCGTCTTCTCCAACAAGGATACCCTGGGGGGCATCCAGACCAGCTTCCTGCTCTCTGTGATCGCCGCGGCTCTGGCCTGCGTCATCGTGGTGATTGCCTGCAACTACATCTTCAAGCACAAGGGCAAGAAGCGGGGGACGGCGCTGGAATACGCCCTGCTCTTCCCCTGGCTGCTGCCCACCATTCTGATCTGCTATTCCTACCGGATTTTCTTCAACTCCAACGACGTGTGGTACGTCTTCGGCCAGAATCTGTACTATGAAGACCGGGTGCGAATATTGATCGTAATTGCCTATATGGTGGTGAAGCTGCCCTTCTCCCTGCGTATGATCAAGGCCAGCTTCTACGCCATCGATGAGGAGTTGGAGGACGCAGCCAAGAACCTGGGCGCCGGGCCGCTGAAGACCTTTATCCGGGTCAAGCTGCCCATCATCCTGCCCTCGGTGCTGGCGGTCTTCGCCCTGAACTTCAACGCGCTGTTCACGGAATACGATATGTCCGCCACCTTCAACAGCGCCCACGGGCGGACCTACGCCATGATTATTCAGAGCATGGTCCAGGACGAGGGCATGTCCTATACGAACCTGAACGCCTCGGGCCGACGCTGCGCCTCCACGGTATTCATTATGATCGTCTCCGGCCTGATCCTGTATCTGGTCTACGGCGTGGGGGCCAGAGACCTGTCAGAGCGGCTGGTCAGCAGGGAGAAGCGAAAACGGATTGCCGCAAAGCTGAAGGGCGTCTTCCGCAAAAAGGAGACCGGCGCATGATCCGAAACATTCTTTTCGACATGGGCAGCGTCCTGGTGGATTTCAACCCTGCCCGTTTCACCCGAGAGGCAGGGCTTTCGGAGGAGGACGCTCGGCTGATCCGGGAGGAGCTCTTCCACAGCATCGAGTGGGCCCAACTGGATCGGGGCGTGCTGGATGACCGTCAGATTTTGGAGCGGATGCGGCCCCGGTTCCCGGAACGTCTCTGGCCTGTCCTGGAGCGGATGGTCTGCCGCTGGGACGAGCCCCCGGTGATGATCCCGGGGATGTACGAGGTGGCAGAGGCCCTGAGTCGACGGGGCTATGGCTTGTACCTGCTCTCCAACGCGGGCCTGCGCCACGACGAGTACTGGCCCCGCTACCCGGTGTCCCGGTTCTTCGGCGATCGGCTGCTGATCTCCGCCCATGAGAAGATCACCAAGCCGGACCCTCGCTTCTACCGACTGGCCCTGGAACGCTTCGGTCTGGAGCCCGCGGAATGTCTGTTCATCGACGACGTGCCGGTGAACGCGGAGGGAGCCGTGTATTGCGGCATTCCCGCCCTGGTGTTCCGGGGAGCGGAGCGCCTGCGCCGGGATCTTGCCGCTCTGGGAATCCGCCTGGATTGAGGGAAAGGATTCCAGGGTACAGGCAGCGCGATCCGGCAGAGGCTCCGCCATTCGGGAAAAAGAAAGGACTGCCTCAAAAATTGAGACAGTCCTTTTTGCGGGGAAATAGGGGGATTCTGAAAGGGCAGGGAGAGAAAGAAAAGGAGAGGAAAGAAAGAGAAAAGAGGATGAAACGAAAAGAAAGAGAAAGAGAAGAAAAGATGAAGCGAAAGGTTGGAACCTCTTGCTGGCTTCATTATAGCATAAATTTATATAATTGCAAGGAAAAATAAATGAAATTTTAATGAAGATTTCACATTTTCTTATGAATACAGCGGGAAATCATGTTATATCCGCAATATTCACTTTCTTATGCATAATAGATAGAATTTAAATGCAGTTAGGCTGAAATGTTATTCATCTTCGACAGATCGGAATCCCGTAATCAGGAGGGAGAAGCAAATGAATGCGTTTACCCCGCTCCGGTTGGAGCTGACCGACAACCAGTGGCCTTTCACCTACACGAATCATGACCGTCCAATTGTCCGAGCCGTTGTGGTGGACGACGCGGGCCGGTACTATTTTGTCAGGGCTTTTCGGGACGACGAATTCGGCGCCGCCACGCTGATCGAGACCTCCGGCGGCGGGGTGGAGCCGGGGGAGGATTTTGAGACGGCCATTCGCCGGGAGCTTCGGGAGGAGCTGGGGGCGGAGGTGGAGATTCTCTGCGCCCTGGGCCTGGTCAGCGACTACTACAACCTGATCCACCGTCACAATCTCAACTACTATTTTCTCTGCCGGGTCCGCTCCTTTGGGGAGCGGCATCTGACTGAGGATGAGCAGAACTGCTTCCACCTGTCCACCCTTCGGTTGTGCTATGAGGATGCAGTCCGGGAGTACGAGACACGCGCCTGCACCCCCCTCGGCAGGCTCATCGCCGCCCGGGAACTGCCCGTTCTCCGCCTGGCCCACGACCTGCTGTTCTGAGGCCCGAAAGGACCCGCGCCGGGGCGAAGCTGGAATTCGCCTCAAAAAAGAAGGACCTGCCCACAGGCAGGTCCTTCTTTTTTGAAAAGCCGGGCTCAGCTTTCTTCAGGAGCCAGTTTCCCGTCCCGCATGCGGAAGACCCGGTCTGCCCGGGCGGCGATGTCCAGGTCGTGGGTCACCACCACCACGCAGTAGCCGTCCTCGTGGGCCAGCTTCAGCAGCAGGTCAATAATCAGACGGCTGTTTTCCGTATCCAGGTTGCCAGTGGGTTCGTCTGCCAGCAGAAGCTTGGTGTCCATGCTCATGGCTCGGGCCACGGCCACCCGCTGCTGCTCACCGCCGGAGAGCATGTCGGGGAAGCGGTTCAGTACCGTCTCCGGCAGACCCACCCGTGCAATCAGCTCCGCGGCCTTCTCCCGGGCCTGCTTCCCCTTGAAGCCCCGGAGCTCCATGGGATAGGTGACGTTCTCCGAGACGGTGAGCAGGGGCAGCAGACGGAAGCTCTGATAAATGACCGCGGCGTTTTCCCGGCGGTAACGGTTGAGATTGATAGAGGCGGTTGCTTTGCCCTCAAAGAGAATTTCCCCCTCAGTGGGCAGCATGAGTCCCGCCATCAAAGACAGCAGGGTACTCTTGCCGGAACCGGACTTGCCCACCAGGGCGTAGAGCTGCCCCTCCTCAAAGGCACAGTCCACCCCGTTCAGGGCGTTGACGGTCTGGTACTTGTTTTCATAGCGATAGGTGACGCCGTGGACTTCCAGAATGGACATGGGAGTTCCTCCGTTTCTGTGTAAAATCAGGGATCAAGGATCAGAGCCCGCCGGGGCCTTATTCCGGCTCCGTCAGCGCGGCAAAGGACTTCTTTCGCAGACCGACAATCAGGCAAATCAGCGCGGAGAGGGTCCACACGCCCAGAAAGGCGGCGGTGAGCAGGAGCTGGGACTTGTTCAAAGCCGCGCCGGTGAGACGGCTGACGCCGACGCCAATGCCCAGGCCGATGGCCATCAGCAGGAGCTGCTCCAGCAGGAAATTGCCCACAATCCGTCCGGGCTGGGTGCCCATAGCGCGCATCACGGCGATTTCCCGCCGCCGGGACTGAACCAGCAGCCAGGCCAGGGCAAAGCCGATGATCCCGGCCAGCAGATAGAGCGCGTCGTAGAGAACGCTCACGTACTGGATCTGCCGCTCCATGGAGTGGGTGGTGTTCAGGTAGACCTCATCTTCCAGCTTGACAAAGCTTTTGGTCCGGTCCGGGGAGCGGGCCCAGGTGAAGTCTGAGTCCTCCAGAACCTGCCGCAGCTCGTCCAAGCGGTCGGAATCTCTCAGGGTAAAGGTAAAGCTGGAATAAGTTATAGCGGGGGAGAGCCCCAAAGCCTGAATGGCGGCCAGCTCCTCCCGGGAATAGAACCTGCGGTCAACTTCAAATTTCTCGGTTTTACTTCCGAGCACGGGGAAGAAGTCTTCATCCTCCTGCCCCGGGCGCACAAGGGTTACCGGGGAGAAGATGGTGGAGCTGCCCACGGGGGCCACGTAAGAAGCCACGACCTGCAGCTCCATGGGGAGCAAGAGCTCCTTCCAATAGGGATGGTAATAGGCGACTACGGTATTGATTCTGTCTCCCAGCTCGATCCCGTATGCTTCCATCAGGTTTTGAGGAACGGCGCAGACAGCGGGACCGGATCGGTAGGACGAAGAAAACCTGGAGTCGCTGCGATCATCGTAAAGCTCATAAACGGCGTCGTCGATCCGAATAAAATCCGCTTCGCTCCAACCCTCCAGCCAATCCACGGAGCCGCTCTGAGAGTAGTAAAACAGAGGACTGCGGGAGACGGAGGAGCTTCCGGCCCAGGCGGGTTCCTTGTTCAGCAGGTAGTAGACGGTTTCGTAGGCAAAGGTACCTTCGTTTGGCCAGCTGAAGGGAAGCTGCTCTTTGCCCACCACGCCAAGGAACTTGATGTGGCCCAGGTTGGTGGTGGCACAGCTGTCCTTTACCAGCTCGGAGACGCCGAGCTTTGCCGCGGAATGGCCGTTGACGAGGAGGCCGCTGATCCACCTGCCGTAGTAATCCGTTGCGCTGCCGGTGATCACCGCGTTGGCCTTGTAGGCGTCCAGCTGTTCCCGGTAGCCCGCCAGGGAGAAGGTCAGCCGACCGAAGAACAGGGCGGCTGTCAGACCCAGCAGCAGCACGGCGGCCGTGCGGATCTTGCTCCGACGCAGGGAGAGCAGGCTGTATTTGAAGAAGCCGGAAAGCCGGGAGACCCGACCGGCGTGCTTCCTGACCTGCCGTACGGCGGGCTTTTTCTTCGCCTGTTTCCGTTGGCGCAGGCTCCCCAAGGCAAAGAACAGGGTGAAAAGCAGCGATCCCCCTGCCTGGATCCCGGCGGCGGTGAGATAACGGGCCGGGACGGAGGCGGGAGCAAAGTCCAGGGTGCGGGTCACGGCAATCTTGGTGGAGGAGAAGCGCAGATCCTGCTCCGCGAACTGGGCGGCAAACTGCCGCAGAATCTCAAAGACCTTGTCTTCCGCCAGCATGCCCACCAGAGCGCCCAGGGCCGCGCCGAGGAGGGTAAGCGCCAAAGCGGAGCTGAGAAAGTAATGGCACACGTGGGCCCTGCCGCTGCCCAGATCGCACATGATCCGGGCGCTTTCCCGCTGCCGGGATATGAACAGGTGACTTTGCAGGGCCAGGGCGCAGCCTGCCAGCAGCAGGCAGACTGCCAGGAAGATGCCGGAGATCAGCAGCAGCTCCTTCATGGGTTCCGTGGCGGCGGAGAAGCCCTGATCGTAGACGTTCAGTTGGAAGTTTTGGGCCAGCAGGGGCGCGGCGGCTTCCAGAAAGGCCTGAACTCCGTCGTTTTTCAGCCGGAACTGGCCGAGAGAATAGCCGTTTACCGGGCGAATGACGCTGCCCACATTGGCGTCGGGCAAAAAGACCCAGAAGGGATAACTGTCGGAGTGCTTGGCGATGCCGACGATCTCATAGTCGCCTTCGTCGATCCGCCTGTGGTTGGCGGCGTCATACAGATCCCCATCCGCACGAAACACCGTGCAGGGGATGGTGTCGCCGGGGGCCAGGCTCAGCATGCCCGCCAGTTTCTCAGAGACAATGCAGACCCTTGCCTTGGCGTCGTATTCCGCCTGGGTGAAGTATCGGCCCTCCGTCAGGGCCGTCAATTGTTGATGGAAGGGATAGAGGTCCTCAATGTTGCCGGTGTAGGCCACTCGGCAGGCGTCGTTTTTGATGCGCAGGGTCTCTGCATAGCGCCGGAAGGGGGCTTCGTCCTCCACACTGGCTCCATCCGGGAGCAACGGCGGCAGCTGGGTCAGGCTGCCGTCGTCCAGAAAGGAGACGGATTCAATCTGAAAGGTAGGGTTGGGGGTGTTGGCCCGGAAAAACTGGCCGGCTGCCAGATAGACGGCGGGAAAGTCCAAGGGCTCTGCGCCGTCCAGACCCCGTACCATAATCAGCCTGTTGGTAAAGTCCTGCCGGGAGTAGAAGGTTTCGGTTACCATGGCAGTATACAGGCCCTGATCCTCCTGGAAGGCGTAGAGCTTGATCCGGAGCACCGCGGCGTTGGGATCAGGAACGAAAAGATCCCTCCGGTGGAGCATGGGGGAGAGCATCAGCTCCGCGGAGGCCGGTTCCCAGCTCAGCACCGGCTCTGTGCCGATGAGGGCGGAGATTGTATCCCGGTTTTCCTCCAACGCACCGACCAGCTTCTCGTCATAGATCACCTGGTTCGGGTAGTCGTCGCCGATGTATTCCAGCTCCGCAATGGTATGGAAATAGTTGCCGCAGTCGTCCAAATAGCTGCGCACCGCCCCGAAGACACAGCAGGAGACGGTCAACAGGGCAGCCGTCACCGTGAGGATCAGGACAAACAGCAGTGTTTTGCCTGGAGTCCGCAGAGCGCTTTTCAGCCCGTTTTTCACTGCCTGCAAATTCCCATCCTCCTTTCTGATCGCGGTTCGTGATAAACTGGTGACAATTGTGTCATTCCGGCTCTGTCAGAGCAGCAAAGGACTTCTTGTGCAGGCCTGTGACCAGACAAATCAGTGCGGACATGGCCCACACGCCCAGGAAGGCGGCGGTGAGCAGGAGCTGGGCGCGGCGAAGGGCCGCGCCGGTAAGGATGGTGACAACCACGCCAAGGGCAAGGCCGACGGACATCAGCAGAAGCTGCTCCAGCAGGAAATTGCCCACAATCCGTCCGGGCTGGGTGCCCAGGGCGCGCATCACGGCGATTTCCCGCCGCCGGGACAGGACCAGCAGCCAGGCCAGGGCAAAGCCGATGACCCCGGCCAGCAGATAGAGTGCGTCATAGAGGAAACTCACGTACTGAATCTGCCGTTCCATGGAATGGGTGGTATTCAGATAGACCTCATCCTCGATGACGGCAAAGTCTTTGGTTCGGTCGCCGGAGTGGACCCAGGTGAAGCCCGCCTCGTCCAGGACCTGCCGCAGTTCATCCAGCCGATTGATGTCCGTCAGAGTGAAGCTAAGGCCGGAATAGTTCAGTGCGGCGCTCAGGCCGATGGACTGGGCGTCAAACAGCTCCTTCCTGGTCCAGTAATTCTTCTTGATCAGGTACCTCGTGTCTTCGTCCACACCCATCTTGTCGGGAGGAAGATAATACGTTTCGTCTTGGTACGTGGTCCGCAAGAAGGTCACCGGGCAGAAAACGGCGGAGCTCCCTGCGGGCGCCTCGTAGGAGGCCGCCACGGTAAAGACCAGATGGAACAATTGATCATCCGCGCTCTCGTCGGTAAAGGCAACCAGAGTGTCGATCCGGTCGCCCAGCCGGATCCCCTGGGCTTCCATCATGGATCTGGGCAGAGCGCAGATGGAGGGGCCCGCCCAGTATTTCTCAATCATCGGTTTTCCGGTGAAGGGATCATTAAATTTTTTCTCATACTCGACCAGTTGGATGAAATCCGCGTCGCTGTAGCCTTCCAGCCATGTCACGGAGCCTTCCTGCGTGTAGTGATACAGAGGATTGTGGCTGACAGAGGAGGTGCCGGTCCAGACAGACCCGCGATTTACCTCCAGGAAGGTGCTGTCAAATTGGAAGGCGCTTTGGAACCGTTCATAGGAGGGTTTTTCTCCCTCCTCCAGTACCTTCAGGACCTTGATGTGGCCCAGGCTGGTGGTAAAGCAGCAATCCTTCACCAAATCGGAATCGGCGAGATTCACAATGGGACGGGGATCGATGTTCAGACCGCTGATCAGCTTCCCGTAGTAGTCCGTGGCGGTGCCGGACAGGGCGGCGTTGGCTCTGTAGGCGGCCAACTGTTCCCGATAGCCGTCCAAAGAGGCGGTGAGCTGCCCGAAGAAGAGGGCGGCAGCCAGACCCAGCAGCAGCACGGCCCCCGCGCGGGCCCGGCTCCGGCGGAGAGAGAGCAGAGCGTATTTGAAGAAGCCGGAGAGCCGGGAGACCCGGGCAACCCGCTTGTGGGGCCGCTGTCCGGCGGATTTCTTTTTGGAAGCGTTCTTCCGTTTCTTCATTGCACCGAGGGTGAAGAACAGAGTGAAGGCTGTGGTTCCAACCACCAGGATCCCGGCGGCCAGCAAATAGGTCCCCGCAGAGAAGACCGGGTCAAAATTCAGGGTTCGGGTGACGGCAAGCCTTGTGGCGGAGAAACGAAGATCCTGCGTCGCGTACTGAGAGGCAAAGCGCCGCATGATCCCGAAGACCCCGTCCTCCGCCAGAATGCCGATGACGGCGCCGAGAACTGCGCCCACAAGGGTCAAAGCCAAGGCGGCGGTGAGGAAATAGACGCAGACGTGTTTTTTGCCGCTGCCCAGGGCATACATGGTTCGGGCCGTCTCCCGCTGACGGGAGATGAAGATGTGGCTCTGCAGGGACATGGCGCAGAAGGCCAGCAGCAAGCAGACCGCCAGGAACACGACGGAGAGGAACAGCAGCTCCTCCATAGGCTCCGTGGCGGCGGCGTAGCCCTGGTCGTAGACGTTCAGCCGGAAGCCCTGCTTCAGCAGGGGAGCGGCAGCGTCCAAAAAGGCGGAAACCTGTCCGTTTTTCAAACGGAACTGGCCGATGGAATAGCCGTTCACCGGGCGGAGCTCCGCGTTCGCGGCCGCGGCGTCCGGCAGGAAAACCCAGTAGGGGTAGGCGTCCGCGTGGCTCAGGATGCCGATGATTTCGTATTCTCCGCTGTCTGTCTCGGTCAGGTTGGCGGTGTTGTAGAGGTCTCCGTTCCCGTGGAACACCGTGAAGGGGATCTTGTCGCCCACGTGCAGCATCAGCAAACCGGCTGCTTTCTCGGAGACCACGCAGACCTTGGCCTTGGCGTCGTACTCCGCCTGGGTGAAGAAGCGTCCCTCCGTCAGGAACATCACCTGCTGGTGGATGGGATAGAGATCCTCGATGGCGGCGGTGTAGGTGACCCGGCAGGAATCGTTTTTCACATGCAGCAGCTCCGCGCTGCGCCGGAAGGGAGCTTCCGCCTCCTCCCCGGACCCATCGGGAATCACTGCGGGCACGTCGTTGATGCGGTCGTTTTCATAGACGCTGACCTTACCGGGCTGGAAGATATTGCGGAAGAAGCGTCCGGCCATGAGATAGGTCTTGCCAACCTCCAGCTTTGTTCCGTCTGCCGGCGTCAAGATGGTGATCAGCAGGTTTGTGTGATCCTTGCGGGAGTACAGCGTTTCGGTTACCAAGCCGTTGAAGGAGTCCGAATCATAGCTGTTGTATAGCCTGATCCGCAGAATTGCCGCGTCTGGATCTGGTACGGTGTTGTCCTTTCGATGGATCAGCGGAGAAATCATCAGATCCGCCGATGCGGGCTCCCAGGCCAGCACGGAATCGGAGGCGATCAGGGCGGAAATCGTGTCCCGGTTGGCTTCCAGTGCGGCGGCGCAGCCCTCGTCAAAGACGGCCTGGTCAGGGTAGTTTTGCCCCATGTATTCCAGCTCCGCGATGGTGCGAAAATAGTCGTTGCAATTCCCCAGGTAGCCCCGCACTGCTCCGAAAACGCAGCAGGAGACGGTCAGCAGGGCCGCCGTCACTGTGAGGATCAGCACAAACAGCAGGGTCTTCCCGGGTGTGCGCACCGCGCTTTTCAACCCGTTTCTCGCAGCCTGCATGCCAGCCGACCTCCTTCCTTTATCAGAACGATCCAGTATACAATATTCATATTTTATCATATATGGTCGGAAAGTCAAGGAAACGATTTTTCAATTTTTCAGAAAATGATGCGGGGTTTGCGGATTCCGTTCTTGCCATTTCGGGATAGACATGATATAATAAGCTTTCAGTATTAAATGCAAGGAGGCAATACACATGAAACGAGCGATTTCCCTGGTTTTAACTGTGGTGATGCTGCTTGGCCTGCTGCCTGCCACAGCCTTTGCGGGCGGCGGCGGCGCTTCCCAGATCTGGTCCGAAAACTTCAACGAGGGCCTTCCCGAAGATTGGATCGTCATCGACGCGAACTACGATGGCTACAGCTTCTCCTGGAACGGCGAGGGCTATGTGCAAAGCGGCGTTGTGACAGGCATGGGCCTTCTTCCCTCTGAGCCCCAGGCCGGCGAGGACTATCTGATTTCCCCCGTCATCACGCTGCAGGGGGATGAAGAGGTGCTCAGCTACGAGGTCCGTGTTCCGGAGAACGGTGCGGACGTGCTGTTCGACGTTTTTGTCTGCCCCGGCTACACGATCCTGAATGCGGACACCGTCAGGAGCCTGCGGAACCCCATCGTGCAGGATGCCTGCTACTCCTGGGCCTATGGAGAAACCTGGCAGTCCAGAACCCTGGACCTGACGGCCTTCGCCGGTCAGCCCGTGCGGCTGGTGATTCGCCAGCGGGCCCAGCAGGCCGGCTGCGTTCTGATGCTGGACAATTTCAGCGTCTACTGGAACGAGCCTGACGAGATTATGGATAAGGTCACGGCCTTCAACCTGCCGGAGCCCCGGGCGGGCAAAAAGGTTTCCGACTGCAAGGAGAGCGACATCAGCTTCCCCGCCTTTGCCAACTACGAGCTGATCCCCGGCTCCCTGACCTATTACCGCATCGAGGACGAGCTGGTGCATGAGTTTACCGGCACCTTTGCCGCCGGGGAGGAATATACCATTTCCTTTGAGGTCATGGTCAAGCCCGGCAATACCGTCAGCGAAACCGGCATTGCCTCCGTCAACGGCAAATGGGCCCGGTTTATCTCCGAGACCGCCGAGGTGGCTATGGTGGAGATGTACTGCGGCAGACTCGGCGGGGAGGTGCAGTCCGTGGATGTAACCGTGGCTCCGCCTTTGGCAGGCAGAAATCCCACCACCCAGGCGACGGTCAACAATCCGGAGCAGTGCACGGTGGAGGAGCTTGGCTACCTTCACTACGAGGGCGAGGACAACTACAGCCTGCTGTACGGCTCCGACTATTTTGAGGCCAGCGAGCCCTACCGGATCATGGTGTGGCTCATGCCTGCGGAGGGCTGGACGCTTTCCGGTGATGTCGCTGTCAGGATCAACGGCGTCAAGGCCTCCTACGACGGCCCCTACAATGGCGGCGGCCTGTTCTACGTGGACGTGACGTCCTGGGAGACCCCCTTCCTGGACGTCAAGCTCAGCGACTGGTGGTTCGCGGAGGCCGTGAGCTTCTGCTTCTATTCCGGCTTGATGGCGGGCACCGGCGACGGCACCGTCTTCTCCCCCAAGATGTCCTTCTCCCGGGCCATGTTCGTCACCGTCCTGGCCCGGATCGACGGCTCTGACACCTCCCCCTATGCCGGCGTCAGCCACTTCTCCGACGTGAAGACGAGCAAGTGGTACGCGGCCCCTGTGGAATGGGCCTACGCCAACAGCTTCGCCGGCGGCACCGGCAACGGCAAGTTCTCTCCGGAGGAGGCTGTCACCCGGGAGACCCTGGCTGTCTTCCTCTATAACTACACCCAGAAGAAATTCGGCGCCCTGGACGATGAGGACTGGGTGGAGCTGTCCGCCTACCCGGACGGAGACCAGGTCTCCTCCTGGGCGAGGAGCGCCATGCGCTGGGCGGTGTACAACGGCCTGATCTCCGGCGTTCCCGGCGATGGAGAGTGGCTCTACCTCAAGCCCAAGAAGACTGCCTCCCGGGCAGAGGTAGCGATCATTGTGATGAATTTCAGCCACTATCTGTGGAATTTCGTGGGCGGCGATGACTGATCCGAGAATTCCAGTTCGAATAACGTTTTGATCGTGTAAATAATTACGCCCGGAGCCTTCCGTTTGTTGCGGAAGGCCCCGGGTATTTTTCATCCTTTTGCGTTTTGCATCAAAGCTCCACGTCCACAATCCGCAGATACCTTTGCAGGGGATAGGCTCCGTCGTGGGCCTCCCCGGGGACGCTCTCGGACATGGAACCGGGATGGGTGACGCGGGTGATTCCCGCCCGAACCAGCAGGTTCAGGAGGTCTTCCCGCTGGCCGGGCTCGCAGCCCAGGCCGGCGGTCTGCAGGTAGGGCTTGGCCTTCCGCAGCACGGGGATGATCCTTTCCCGGGGCAGGGGCTTCACCAGTACGTTGCAGAACATGGGGGAGAGCTCCAAAGCGCTGTCCTCTTTGGGAATCAGGGAGCAGAGGGGAGAGCTCCAGGGCTTCGGCTTTCCCCCGTCCAGAATGGACTCCAGCTTGTCCGTATAAGTCCGCAGGGTCAGCTCCGCCACGGCCCCGACGGTGGCGGGGCGATTGGCCTTGGCCGCCTGCTCCAGAATTGGCCAGAACCGGTCGCAGAAGCTTCGCACCGCGCCAAAGTCCCCGGTGTCCAGGTAGATCACCTGACAGGAGGAGCAGAGCAGCTGTCGGGTGGCGACGATGTGCTCCGCCAGGGCCTTCAGCTCTTCGTCGGGCCGTTGGCCGGAGAGATAGGCGAAGCTCAGCCGGTGGCCCCACTCAATAAGCCGGGTTCCCGGGTGGGCAAAGCGCCGCACCGCCGCCACCGCCGTTTCTCCGCCCCAGACCACGATGCCGTCCGAGAGATCAGCCATTTTTTTGATGGCGCCCAGGTCGGAGGAGGGGGTGTCGAAGACGTAGAGATAATCCGCCAGCCGGGGCTCGATTTCCAGCACGGCGTTCAGGATGGAGAGGGACAGGCCGTTGTCCGCCTGGGGCAGCTTGAGAATGTTGATATTGCCCGTCACCAGCCCTTCCGCCACGGAGAAGGCGGGCAGGCCGTCGGCGTTTCCGGCGGCGATGTGGAGCAGGACGCCCAGAGGCCGGGCCAGCACCCGCAGGGGCCGCAGCCCGGCGGGGGGACAGGTGGTGTAATCCCGGCGGAACTCCGCTCCCAGTTCTGTCCGAAACTTGAATTCCAGGTGGTCCCGCCGCAGGAGGCGAACCGCCATTTCCTTGTATTGCTCCGCCCCGTCGATTTGCAGGGCGGCCAGCTGCCGGTCAAATTCCCCGGCCTCCACCCGCCGTCCCAGGGCGTCGATGGCGGTGATGACGGTCTCCGGGTCCAGCCCCGGCCCCGCCAGGGTGGCGTTCAGCCGCTCCTCAAGTTCCGCCAGGAGCTTGTCCTGCATGGAGGTTTCATATTGTCTGCCGCCTGCCAATATCATAGTTCTACCTCCACCTTGTTCAGAATCTCTGAGGCCCCGGCGGCGCAGGTCTTGATGTCCTGCATTCCCACCCGGCCCAGAATTTCCAGCCAGGGAGAATCCAGCCCGCAGCCGCATTCGCCGCTGTCGTGGAGGACTCCCAGATCGTCGGTCATCACCGACAGCAGGGGGGTGCCGATGTCCATGGCGGAGACCAGGTTCACCAGTCCCGGCGTCCCGTTGGGCACGGGCTTCAGAGTTTCCGGGTCCCGGATGATGACCCGGCTGTAGATGGGAACGTGGAAGTGATGCTTTTCGCAGTCGTTGTAGAAGATGGGGTGCTCCACAGCCCCGAAGAACTCAATGATATCCTTGTCGTCCAGACCCAGGACCTTTTTGGCCAGGGCGTAGAACTCGGATTTATCCACCTGCTCGGCGTAAAACTGCTTCCAGCCGCCCCCCAGCATGAGCTTGGAGCCCTTGGGAAGCTGAACGCGGACATTCTGCTCGTCCATTCGCTTCATCAAAAACCAGGCGTAGGCCGGGAAGCCCATGAAGCGCAGGGGAAAGCGGGATTTGCTGTGCTTCACAATGGCGTCCTGCACGGCTCCCAGGTCCAGAACGTACTCGCCCTTTCCCCGCTCCCGTCCTGTAGGGGCTGTCATCGGCCGCCCGCCGGAGGCCTCCTGTGATTTGGCATTCCCGGTTTTTTTCCACCGCAGGGCGTAGGTCCGGCTGAGGGCGGGCGTGAAGAGAGTGACGCCAAAGGCCGTCCGGGAGACGCCGGTGCGGTTTTTGTGTTTGGGCTGATAACCGAAGACCACGTAATGACAGGGCTTGGGGGAGATCAGGTGCCGGAGCTTGCAGATCCGCAGCACCATTTTCAGCCCCGCCCAGAGGTCGCCCACGGTGAAGCCGATTTCGCTGGCCTTGCCGGAGCTGGTGCCGGAGGAGGTGACCACCAGGGGCAGCCGCCACCGGGGGACGGAGAAGAGCCGCCGCCGCTTGAACAGGGCCGTGGGCAGGAAGGGCAGGTCCGCCAGATCGTCCATGGTTTGCAGCCGATCCGGGGCGAAGCCCGCGTCGTCCAGAATGGCCCGATACCCGGGGCAGTGCTTGTAAGCGTAGGCGCAGTTCTCCCGCATGGCCTTCAAAAACAGCGCATTTGTCCCCTTGAGATCGTAGGCGTCCCGGTGCCGGAACAGCCTTCGCCGGTACTTCATTTACAGCTCACCTCGGTGTCTTTTTGCTTAATATACATATTTTTCTTTCTTTTTTCAACCATTTTCTGGAGAAAAGCCCATAATACGCAGGGCAGGATGCCTAGTGACCGCTGTTACCCGGGAAAAGTGTTCAAAAACCACACTCAAAAATCCGACACGTTTGTACAGTTTTCCATTGCCTTTTCCCCGCTCGTGTGATAAAATATGCACTAAGAGCGCCGGAGGAAAACCAGCGTAAGCCGCTTTTCCTCGGCACGCTGCACCAAACCAGGAGGGAGAAAACAGTGAACGTAACCTTTCGCGGCGGAGTCCATCCCAAGGGGCGGAAGGAGCTGAGCAGGGAAGTCCCCCTGCGCCGCTTCGATCCGGGCCCCTGCGAGATGGTCTTCCCCCTGTCCCAGCACATCGGAAAGCCCGCAAAAGCCATTGTCAAAAAGAACGACCCTGTTTTGGTAGGACAAAAGCTGGCCGAAGCCGACGGCTTCGTGTCCGCCTGCGTCATCAGCTCCTGCTCCGGAACGGTTAAGGCCGTGGAAAAGCGGCGGACCATTGCCGGCACCATGTCCGAATGCGTGGTGGTGGAGAACGACGGGGCCTATACCCCCATGGAGGGCCTGGGCGTCCGTCAGGACCTCTCCGGCCTCACCAACCAGGACATTCTGAACCGGGTCAAAGAGGCCGGGATCGTAGGCCTGGGCGGCGCAGGCTTCCCCACCCACGTGAAGCTGGCCCCCAAAGAGCCGGACAAGATCAAATACCTCATCGCCAACGGCGCGGAGTGCGAGCCCTACATCACCTGCAACGATCAGCTCATGCGCTCCAACCCCGAGGGGATCGTGGAGGGCCTGGAGCTGACGCTCCGGCTCTATCCCAACGCCGAGTGCGTCATCGGCATTGAGGACAACAAGCCCGAGGCCATCGCCGCCATGCAAAAGGCCGTCCGGGGCAAGACCCGGATGCGGGTCCTGCCCCTGCACACCAAGTACCCCCAGGGCGGCGAGCGCAGCCTGATCCGGGTCATCGCCGGGGTGGATTTCCCCGTCACCATGCTCCCGGCGGACGTGGGCTGCATCGTCCTGAACGTGGGCACGGCCTACGCCGTGGGCCGGGCAGTGGCCTGGAACGAGCCCCTGTATGAGCACGTGCTCACCGTTACCGGCGAGGCGGTCAAGTCTCCCGCCAACTTCATCGCCCGGGACGGCACCAGCTTTGCCCAGCTTTTGGAGGCCTGCGGCGGCGTCAAGGAGGGCGTCACCCCCAAGAAGGCCCTCTCCGGCGGCCCCATGATGGGCGTGGCCGTGGCCGGGCTGGAGGTCCCCATCCAGAAGAACACCAACGCCCTCACCCTGCTGGCCGAGGATCGGGTAGAGCGGGCCGAAAAGGAGCAGACCGCCTGTCTCCACTGCGGCCGCTGCTCCACCATCTGCCCCAACGGCCTGGTTCCCGCCCTGATGGCGGACGCCATCAACATGAAGAACTGGGAGCGCTACGAGAAAAAGCTCTACGGTCTGGAGTGCATCGCCTGCGGCTCCTGCACCTACATCTGCCCGGCCCGTCGGCCCCTGACCCAGATGTTCAAGCAGACCAAGGCTGAGATTATGGCCCGGAAACGGGCGGCACAGGCAGGAGGCAAGAAATGAATCAGAGATTGAATCTTTCCGCCGGCCCCCACGTCCGTGATATATGGTCCACCTCCTTTATCATGCGGATGGTCCTGCTGGCCCTGATGCCGGCTACCGTCATCGGCATAATTACCTTCGGGCTGGACGCTCTCTGGGTGGTGCTGGCGTCCGTTGCCTCCGCGGTGCTGACGGAGCTGATCTTCGACAAGCTCACCCATCGGCCCGACACCTGGAAGGACGGCTCCGCCGCCGTCACCGGCCTGATGCTGGCCCTGACCATTTCGGCCAAGAGCCCCCTCTATGCCCCCATCATCGGCTCCGTCTTTGCGATCCTGGTGGTCAAGTGCTGCTTCGGCGGCCTGGGCAAGAACTTCATCAACCCCGCGCTGGCGGCCCGCTGCTTCCTGCTGATTTCCTTCCCCGGGGCCATGACGGTCTACGCCATCGACGGCGTGACCTCCGCCACCCCCTGCGCGGAGCTGGCCGCAGGCAGAGCGGTGAACATCACCTCCATGTTCCTGGGCAGCGCCAACGGCGTCATCGGCGGCTCCATCCTGGGCCTGCTGATCGGCGGCCTGGCCCTCTGGGCCTTCGACATCATCCACGGCCAGATC
The DNA here is from genome assembly GCA_016282135.1 of Oscillospiraceae bacterium. Lineage (GTDB taxonomy): Bacteria > Bacillota > Clostridia > Oscillospirales > Oscillospiraceae > JAFRPC01. The sequence continues at coordinate 14 of JAEEKA010000056.1, read as the reverse complement.
TGGATCTCCGTCCT
>JAEEKA010000055.1 GCA_016282135.1 Oscillospiraceae bacterium | reverse complement strand
TAGCGGACGTTGTATTTCTTGAAGATCTCCAGGATGCGCTTGAAATCGGTGTCGTCCGCGTCGGGGTCGGCGATCTTGTAGCGGCAGGAGCCCAGGGCGGAGGAGGGGGTGTAGAGCATCTTTTCCAGCTCCTTGGGGTCCTCCTTGTCCATAATCATCAGACGGTCGTTGAGCACGCCCTTGATGCCGTGGTTGGCGCCGTAGACGGTGGTGATGTACTCGCTTTCCAGGGCGGTCTTGATGACGCCGTAGGCGGAAGCGTTGATGACGGCGGAGGGGCCGCCGGACTGGCCGATGACGGCGGAGCCGATCAGGGGTTTGTTAGTCATAGGTATTACCTCCAAATCAGATTCATTTGCTTGAATTTCCGGATGCCACCAATTTACCATCATTTCCCCGGGATGTCAATCTGAAAACAGAAATTTTACAATCAAAAAGCCCAATAATCCCTTTACAGACGGCGTATTTTGCGATAAAATATAGGGCGGCCCCCTTGATCGGCGGGCCCCCTTTTGGGATTGGACAGAAAGATCGGAGGAAGCTCCATGGATTATAATTCTTACAAGGAACAAAAGACCCGCAGCAAGCGCCGGTGGAATTTTATCGGCATCGGCTTGCTGATCATGGGCATCAGCGCCCCCATCGGCATTGGTATCCTGATCGCCAACGGCATGGATATTCTGCCCAACATCGGCGGCGACAACGTGAAAAAATCCATCGACGACCTCGCCTCCGACGTTCGCAGATCGGTGAACCAGCCCGTGAACCGTCCCATGGCCGAGGTGCCGGAGCAGCAGAAGCGGGTTAACGGGATGCCCAAGCACGGAGGGCTCATTACCGCCTTCGGCGCGATTCTTGCCGCCATGGGCGCGCTGTTTGCCATTGGCGGCGGCGCGGCGCTGGCGGAAGAGGGCTTTTCCCTTGGGGTCCTTTTCGCCACCGGCTTCAGCCTTTGCCTGGCGGCGGCGGGCCTGACCATGGGGATTTATGGCCACATTCGCAAGAAAAAGAAGGAGCGCTTTGAGGCATATCTCAAGCTGATCGGCGACAAGCAGGCGGTCCCCATTCACTACCTGGCGGACGTGATGGGCATCGACTACCACAAGGTCATCAAGGACCTGCGGGAGATGATTACCCGGGGCATCCTCCAGCCCGCCTGGCTGGATCTGAAGACCTACCGGCTGATGATGACGGAGTACACCGAGACCCAGGCCGCCCAGCCTGAGGAAAAGACGGAGGAGGCCATCTCCCGGAACGACCGCATTCTGCGGCAGATTCGGGCCGACAACGATCTGATCGCCGACCCGGAGGTCTCCGCCAAGATCGACCGGATTGAGGATCTGACCCGGAAGATTTTCGCCATTTTGGAGCAGCGGCCTGAGAAGGAGGCCCAGCTCCACAATTTCATGAACTATTACCTGCCCACCACACTGAAGGCCTTGGAGAGCTACGCCCGTCTGGAGGCCCAGGGCATCGAGACCGCCGCCATCAAGGAGGCCAAGCAGAAGATCAACGACGCCCTGGACGAGCTGGCCGACGGCTACGAAAAGCAGCTGGACAAGCTCTTTGCCGACGACGTGGTGGACATCACCGCGGACATCGACGTCATGCGCAAGATGCTCCACAAGGACGGCCTGAAGGAAGACGAGATCGTGGCCGCCACCCTGCGGGGGTATGATCAATGAGCCCGAGCAGGAATCAGGGATCAGGGAACGCAATCAAAGCCTTCCCCTTGAGGGGAAGGTACCCCAGTGCACACACTGGGGCGGATGAGGTGGTGTCCCGACAAGCGATTGACACTGACGGATTGACAGCGGCAAGCAACCCCACCTCATCCGTCACGGCTTCGCCGCGCCACCTTCCCCTCAAGGGGAAGGCAGAGGACGGGGGACGGGAGACGCGGATTCTTCGCTCCGCTCAGAATGACGGTGTGGGGGAGGCTGTCTGCAACGACCCAAAATTCTCAATTCTCAATTCTCAATCCTCAATTTCCCTCCCGTCTGCCTGGGACGAACTGCTAGGGCATCCCTTTGAACGGGAGCCTTACCGGCGGACTCTGGCCGCCGCAGAGGAGGCGTCGGCTTTGGAGGCCGTCTATCCCCCCCGGGCCGACTGGTTCGCCGCCTTTCGGCTGACGCCCCCGGAGCGGGTGCGGGTGGTGATCCTGGGCCAGGACCCCTACCATGAGCCGGACCAGGCCATGGGCCTGGCCTTTTCTGTGCGGGCGGGGGTGAAGCTGCCCCCTTCCCTGCGGAACATCTACAAGGAGCTGGAATCCGACCTGGGTGTTCCCGCCCCCGTCTCCGGGGATTTAAGCGCCTGGGCGGAGCAGGGCGTCCTGCTGCTGAACACGGTGCTGACCGTGGCCGCCGGACGGGCCAACAGCCACAAAAATTTGGGCTGGCAGCGCTTTACCGACGCTGTCATCACCGCCCTGTCCCGTCTGCCCCAGCCGCTTGCCTTCGTTCTGTGGGGGGCACCCGCCAGGCAGGCGTACGATGCGGCCGTAGGGGCGGCCATTGGCCGCCGGCCCGAGCCCGAGGCTGACGGAATGCATAATGCAAAATGCATAATGCAAAATGAGGGAACGAAACGCAGCGTAGGGACAAGCATTGCTTGTCCGCAAGGCCTGACGGATCGACGTGGATCGGCGGACGAGCAATGCTCGCCCCTACAGGCAGGCCCGCGGCTGATTCTGACCGCGCCCCACCCCAGTCCCCTGTCGGCCTACCGGGGCTTCTTCGGCAGCAGACCCTTTTCCCGGATCAACGCCTTCCTGGCGGCCAACGGGGAAAAACCGATTGATTGGAGTATAAAATGAAACGTCTTCTTGTCTGCCTCCTGCTCTGCCTCCTTCTGGCGGCCTGCGGGGAGACGGAAATTTCAACAACGGCTGCGTCGAAGGCCCCCGCCCCAGGGCTGACCGGCGTTTGGGTCAACGCGGGGCAATATTCCGAGGGCCGGGACTTCGTGGAGACCCTGACCCTCTCCGAGGACGGCGCAGTTACCGTCCATCTGGAATACCAGGGCAGCGACTACGCCACCCTGACGGGAAGCTGGACCGTATCGGACGGGATTTTGAACGTGGATTTCACCGATCCCAACACCAGGGACCGGGTTTATACCTACGCCCTCACGGATACTACCCTCACCCTCACCGGCGACGGGAAGGACGTGGAGTACGTCCGGGAGTGAACACAAGACGCATAATATATCAGCGACAGAGAGAAAAAGGAGAAAACACACATGAAGCAAACCGTACTGCGCAGCTATGCCCGGCTGATTGCCCGGGTGGGCGTCAACATCCAGAAGGGCCAGGACGTCATCATCAATTGCGACCTGGACCAGCCGAAGTTCGTAGAGCTTCTGGTGGACGAGTGCTACAAAGCCGGCGCCCGGAAGGTTCGGGTGGAGTTCAGCTATCCGCCTCTGGCGAAGCTCCACTACCGGCACTGCAGCGTCACCACCCTTTCCAAAATTGAGGATTGGGAGCTGGCCCGGTTCCAGCACTACGTGGACACCGAGCCCTGCCGGATCCACCTGGTCAGCCGCGACCCCGACGGCATGAAGGGCATCAACCAGGAGAAGATGTCCAAGGCCGCCAAGAATCGCCATCCCATCCTCAAGCCCTACCTGGACCAGATGGCGAACCGGTATCAGTGGTGCATCGCCGCTGTCCCCGGCGCGGCCTGGGCCAAGAAGCTCTTCCCGGAGCTGCCCAAGGGCAGAGCAATGGAGAAGATGTGGGAGGCCATTCTCTCCGCCGCCCGGGTCACCGAGGATCCCATGGCCGCCTGGGCAGCCCACGACGAGGACCTCCATGCCCGCTGCGCCTACCTGAACAGCCTTGGCATTGCCGAGCTGCGCTACAAGGGCGAGAACGGCACCGACTTCACCGTGGGCATGATTCCCGAGGCCGAATTTAAGGGCGGCGGCGACACCAGCCGTCAGGGTATTTTCTTCAACCCCAACCTGCCCACGGAGGAGTGCTTCATCTCTCCCATGAAGGGCAAGGCCGAAGGCATCGTCTACGCCACCAAGCCCCTGTCCTACCAGGGTCAGCTCATTGAGAATTTCTCCATGCGCTTTGAAAACGGCAAGGTGGTGGAGGTCCACGCCGAGAAGAACGAGGAGCTGCTGAAGAAGATGGTCACCATGGACGAGGGCGCCGCCTATCTGGGCGAGTGCGCCTTGGTGCCGGTGAACTCCCCCATCTCCGAGTCCGGCCTGCTGTTCTACAACACCCTCTTTGATGAAAATGCCGCCTGCCACCTGGCTGTGGGCCGGGGCTTTGCGGACACCATCCGGGACTACGAGCACAAGACCCTGGCGGAGTGCCGGGCCCTGGGCATCAACGAGTCCATGATCCACGTGGACTTCATGATCGGCTACGAGGGCCTGGACATCGACGCCCTCACCCGGGACGGCAAGACCGTGCCCATCTTCCGCAAGGGCCGCTGGGCCTTCTGACCGCGCTGCAGGGACTGTGCCCTGCCATCCGCACCGTGCAAAAGAGAAAAACCGTAAAGGAGATCAACCATGAAACAAACCGTACTTCGCAGCTATGCCCGCCTGATTGCCCGGAAGGGCGTCAACATTCAGAAGGGCCAGGACGTGCTTATTTTCTGCGACCTGGATCAGCCCAAGTTCGTCGCCCTGCTGGTGGACGAATGCTACAAGGCCGGCGCCCGGAAGGTCAAGGTGGAGTTCAGCTATCAGCCCCTGGAGAAGCTCCACGTCCGGCACCAGACCGTCACCGCCATGGCCAAGGTGGAGGAGTGGGAAAAGGCCCGGCTCCAGCACTACGTGGACACCCTGCCCTGCCGGATTTATCTGGACTCCGAGGACCCCGACGGTCTGAAGGGCATCAACCAAAAGAAGATGGCCAAGGCCGACCAGAAGCGCTATCCCATCATCAAGCCCTATTTTGACCAGATGGAAAACAAGCATCCCTGGTGCATCGCCGCCGTGCCCGGCGCCGCCTGGGCCAAGAAGCTCTTCCCGGAGCTGCCCAAGGGCAGAGCCATTGAAAAGCTCTGGGAGGCGATTCTCTTCACCTCCCGGGTCACTGACGATCCCATTGCCGCCTGGGACGCCCACAACAAGGATCTGCACGACCGCTGCGAATACCTGAACAATCTGGGCATCGCCGAGCTGCGCTACAGGGGCGACAACGGCACCAAGCTGACCGTTGGCATGATTCCCGAGGGCATGTTCCTGGGCGGCGAGGAGATCACCCTCGGCGGCCAGCCCTTCGACGCCAACATTCCCAGCGAGGAGTGCTACACCTCTCCCATGCGGGGCAAGGCCGAGGGCATCGTCTACGCCACCAAGCCTCTGAGCTACAACGGCGAGCTGATTGAGAACTTCTGGGTTCGCTTCGAGGGCGGCAAGGCTGTGGAGGTCCACGCCGAGAAGAACCAGGCGCTGCTGGAGCAGATGATCTCCATGGACGAGGGCGCCGCCTATCTGGGCGAGTGCGCGCTGGTGCCGGTGAACTCCCCCATTTCCGAGTCCGGCCTGCTGTTCTTCAACACCCTCTTCGACGAGAACGCCGCCTGCCACCTGGCCCTGGGCATGGGCTTCACCAATACCATCCGGGGCTTTGAGGACAAGACCCTGGAGGAGTGCCGGGCTATGGGCATCAACGACTCCATGGAGCACGTGGACTTCATGATCGGCTACGAGGGCCTGGACATCGACGCCGTCACCCGGGACGGCAAGACTGTTCCCATCTTCCGCAAGGGCAAGTGGGCGTTCTGAGCCAGGTAACAAGCAAATAAGCAAGAGGTAATAAGTAAGAGGTAAGAAGTATCCGCAACGATACTGCTTACCTCTTATTTTTTACTTATTACTTGTTACCTATCCCTTGGGCTTCCGATTGTGGTAATACCGCCGTTTGTTGTTTTTCTTGCCCTCCGGCTTGGGGGCGGACTGCTCGGCGGAGACGGCCTTTTCCGGAGCGGGACGTGGGGCCTGCTCGGCCTGGGGGAGCTTGGGCTCCGGCCTGCCCTGCTGCTGGCGGCGGCGCTGCTGGCGGGAAGGCTGCCCGGACTTCTCCGGCATTTCCGGCCGTTCGGCCCATTCGGCCCGTTCGGGGCGATTGCCGCCCCGGTCGGGGTGCTGGCCCTTCCGGTTTCGGTGAGAATTGCCTCCGGCCTCGGCGGGCTTGCCCTCCTGGGCCGGCTTCTTTTCGGAATCGGAACGGTCGCCCTGGCCCTGCCTGCCCGGTCTGCGGTCCCGGCGGTTTCTCCGGTTCTGCGCTCCGTATCCGGGTTCGGAGGGATCGGGGCCCTCGGACTCCTGCCGCGGGGCTTCCTCAGAAACCGGCGCTTCCTCCGCGTACTCCTCGTCGGCGTCCGCGGTCAGCCGCTGCTCCAGGAGGGAGCGGCGCTCCCGGAAGGGATCGTTGTCCTTCCGGCCGGAAATGGGTGCCAGGTCCTCGGGGATGGGAGGATCGGTCTTCTTGGCCTTTCCGCTGCGGAGCACGCAGATGTCGCTGTTGCGGTAGCTGCGAATATCCTCGTCCTTTTCCATCCGGACGGTGACGCACTGCTTCATGAGATTGATGCCGATGACGGTGCCCCGGCCGTCGGGGGTATCTACGAAGGACTCCGTCTTCGGGCTGGTCTGAATCAGATCCTCGTAGGCGTCCTGCTCATATTTCAGGCAGCACATCAGCCGCCCGCAGGAGCCGGAGATCTTGGTGGGGTTCAGGCTGAGGCTCTGGGTCTTGGCCATCTTGATGGAGACGGGCTGGAAGTCGTCCAGGAAGCTGGCGCAGCAGAAGGGTCTGCCGCAGATGCCGATGCCGCCCAGCATTTTCGCCTTGTCCCGGACGCCGATCTGCCGCAGCTCGATGCGGGTGTGGAAGTTGGAGGCCAGGATCTTGACCAGCTCCCGGAAGTCCACCCGGGCGTCGGCGGTGAAGAAGAACAGCAGCTTGCTGCCGTCAAAGGCGCACTCCGCGGAGACCAGCTGCATATCCAGCCCCAGCTCCTCCACCTTTTTCAGGCAGAAGGCGTAGGCGTCCTTTTCCTTCTTCTCGTTCTCGGCCCGGACCTTTTCGTCAGTGGGGGTGGCCAGGCGGATGACCTTGCGCAGGGGCTGAACCAGCTCCCGGCGGGCGATCCGGTGATTGCCGATGATGCAGAAGCCGTATTCCGCGCCCCGGGCGGTGTCGATGATGACGTGGTCGCCGTTTTTCAGGTTCAGCTCGCCGGGGTCAAAGAAATAGATCTTGCTGCCGGGGCGGAACTGCACGTCGCAGACGGGGACCCGCTCGTTGGGGTCCGCCGGGAGCGGAGCGGGGGGCTCCGCGGTCACAGAGGCTTCCTCCGGCGTTTCCAGTCGGGGGGCCTTCTTTTTGGCGGATACGGCGGTCAGGGCCGTGTGGACGGGCGCGGGCTCTGCTGCCGGAACGGGCGGATTAATCACGGTTTCGTTTTCGTTCAGATCCTTGAGATCCGTTGTAGTTTCGTTGTTCATATATACTCCAATCAATTCTGATCGTGATACGTATTTCTGTGCGTTCGGGGGAAAGGCGGGCTGCGACGCGAAGCTGGGGCCCGCGCTGCAGGCCTTCCCGTCTGTCATTCTGAGCAAAGCGAAGAATCCGCGTCCCCCGTCCTCTGGTGACTGGTCACTGGTGCCTGCTCCCTAACCTCACTCCTGCACATCCAGCCAGACCTGGAGGGCGCCGCAGACCGCGCCGGGGCTGACGTTGCCCTGCAGGAGCGCAAGCGCCCTTTGCAGGGAGCGCAGGGCCTTCAGCGCTTCGCCGGAGGTGCGGCTCCGGCCCACCCGCTCCGCGGCTTCCCAGCGTCCGGGCTGTCCGGCGCGGACGGCCAGGGCCTGGCTCAGCAGCTCAATCCATTGCTGAAACAGCGGGATAAGCTGCTCCCGTTTCTGCCGCTCCAGGGGGGCCAGCAGCTCTGTGAGCCCCAGCTTGTCCCGGCGGGCAAAGCGTTCCGCAAAGCTCTGGGTCTCGGGGGCAAGACTCTCCCCTGCCTCCAGCAGCCGGAGGGCCTGACCCAGCCAGCCCTCTGACCTTGCCCAGGCGGCAGCCCGGGCGTCGGGGTCCTTGCCGGGACAGCGTTCCGCCAGGGCCTTCAGCCCCTCGGCCTCCGTCAGCGGGGACAGGCGCAGGGTGACGGAGCGGGACCGGATCGTGGGCAGCAGCCGCTCCGCGGCGTCGGTCAGCAGGAGAAAGGCCCCGTAGTCCGGGGGCTCCTCGATCACCTTCAGCAGGGCGTTCTGGGCGGCGGGGTTCATGTCCATGGCCCGGGGTATGACGTAGATTTTGCGCCTGCCCTCGTTGGGCTTGACGTAGACGTCGGCCCGGGCCTGGCGGATCTGCTCCACGGTGACGGTTTTCTTCGCGGGGTCGTCCACGGTGATCACGTCGGGGTGAACGCCGTCCAGAACCTTCCGGCATTGAAGACAATGGCCGCAGGGCCGTTTTGCCCCCTCTGTGCATTCCATGGCAGCGGCCAGAATTCGGGCCAGGCTGTGCTTGCCGCTGCCCTCGGGCCCCGCCAGCAGATAACAGTGGGAGAGCCGGTCCGAGGCAAAGGCCGCGGCCAGGCCGGATTTCAGCCGCTCGTTGCCCAAAAGCGCCTCCATGCCCACACCCCCTGAAATTTCCTGACAATTCATAATAGCACAATCCGGGGCAGGATGCAAGCATTTTTCAGGCATTGCAATTTTCAAAATAGTGTGATATAATAAAAGCTTAAAAAAGGAGTGATGCGGAATGGAGCCGTATATCGCCGTGGTCGGCGGGATCAATATCGACATTTGCGGGAAATCCTTCGCGCCTCTGCTGGCGCGGGACTCCAACCCCGGTGCGGTGAAGCTCTCCCTGGGGGGCGTGGGGCGGAACATCGCCCACAATCTGCGGCTGCTGGGCTGCCCGGTGAAGATGCTGACCGCCCTGGGGGAGGACCTCTACGCCCGCCGGGTGGAGGAGGATTGCGGCAGGCTGGGCATTGACCTGCGCCACGCGGTCCGGGTTCCCGGAGGCGCGACCTCCACCTATCTGGCCATCGAAGGCCCGGAGGGGGATATGGAGCTGGCCATCTGCGACGACGCCCTGGCGAAGCACGTCACCCCGGACTATCTGGCGGAACGGGCGGCGGTGCTGAACGGGGCTGCCGCCGTGGCGGTGGACACCAATTTGAGCCGGGAGGCTCTGGAATGGCTGGGGTCGCACTGCGCCGCGCCGATCTTTGCGGACCCGGTATCCCTGACCAAGGCGGAGAAGCTGCGGCCCCTGCTGGGGCGGCTTTTCCTGCTGAAGCCCAACCGCATCGAGGCGGAGCTGCTCTCCGGCGTCCAAATCCGGGATCGGCGGAGCCTGGAGCTGGCTGCGGCCAAGCTGCTGTCTGCCGGCCTGGAGCGGGTCTGCATTTCCCTGGGGAGCGAGGGAGTCTACTGTGCCTGGGATCGGGAGCGCTGCCTGGTCCCCTGCCCGGAAACCAGGCTGATCAACGCCAGCGGCGGGGGGGACGCCATGATGGCGGGCTTCCTCCGGGCCTTCCTGGATGGTCTGCCCATAGAGTCTGCCGCCCGCTTCGCCCTGGCCTGTTCCGCCCTGGCCTGCGAGAGCGAGGAGACTGTGAACCCGAAAATAACGCTGGAAAAAATTAATAGCCGCGCCTGAACGCTTATGAAGTACCCGCTGACGCGGATATGAAGTATGCTTCGCATATGAAGACGCTTCGCTCATGAAGTATGGCTGCGCCATATTTGACACAACGGGAAAGCTT
>JAEEKA010000054.1 GCA_016282135.1 Oscillospiraceae bacterium | reverse complement strand
GTAGCCATTCTCTTTCTGAAGCCATGGACTTTGGATCTGTGACGCTTTCTGGGCTGATAGGTACGCAGCATGTGGTTACACCTCCTAATGGTAGAATATGCTCAACAGCTGTAAACAGCCGCAGCGAGTCATTTGGGAGCCGAAGGCTCATTCGGCGTATATTATAGCCTGTTTCGGGTAGAAATGTCAAGAATTATTTTTTGCCCTTTGGAGCGGCCTTGCCGTTCTTCTTCGGGGCGCCCTTCGCGGTCTTTTTCTGGGCCGCCTTTCGCGAAGCGCCCGGAGCAGCCTTTGGGGCCGGCTCCGGAACGATCTCCGGGACCGCCTCCTGCGCGGTCGGGACCACCTCCGGAACAGGCTCCGGAATGGGCTGCGGAACAATCTCCGGGGAAAGGGGCCGGGCCTCGGCTTCTCCTTCCGCTTTTTCCCGGTCGATCTCCTCCAGAAGCTGATCCAGCCGATTCAGATAGGCCAGCGATTCAAAGCTGCCCGGCTTATCCATCTCCGCGGGATAATCGTTGGGGTCAAAAACGCCGGTAGTCTTCAGCGGCGCATGGTCCGGCAGCTCCGTCCCGTCCGGCCTCGGCGGGAGGACGGGCTCGGCCTCGGGAGCGGTCTCCGGCGCGTATCGCTCCGGGTCCGGGTATTCATCCGAATAATCCGCTTCCGCAGGATCCCCGTCCTCATACACGGACTTCGACTCCACCCGGGAACGGGACAGCTCCAGAGCCGGCATATCCGTGGTGGACTTGGGGAAAATGGGCTCGGCCGCAGGCGGAGCGTCCATGGGAAGCTCCTCGCCCCGGCGAGGGTCCGCCAGATGGACCGGCAGCTTCACAATGGGCGGCCGGGTAAAGCGGGAGAGCAGCGCCACAATCACAAAGGCCAGGAAAATAGCCAGGGATATGATGCTGATTTTCAGGCCCAGGGCAAAACCGGGGGCTTCATAATCCAGGACAATGGAATGGAGGCCGGGCTCCAGATGAACGGCAATCATGGCGTCGCTCACCGGGGTAATCCGGGCCTTTTCCCCGTTCACGCTGAGGCTCCAGCCCGGATCGGCAGGAATCGCAAGATAGAGCAGGCCGGGCTCCCGGACGTGGACAGCGCCTTCAATCCGGGTATCGGTGACGAGGGTGGGAATCATGGAGTTCTCGGAGAACTTCTTATAAGCCCGGTCAAAGACATCGGTATTGAACAGTGCCGCGCCAATGGTAACGCTGCCGTTTTTGCCGCTCTTTGCCCGGTAGCGCAGGCTGATTTTGTCTCCCTTGTCGAAGTTCCCCATACAGCGGTTATAGCCATAGGAATCCGACCAGGCATACTGCTTCTTGCCGTTCAGATAGAAGGTCACGTCCTGCACGCTGCTGCCCTTGGAGTAGACGCAGAGCATGCCGCTCTTGGGCATGACGAAAGTGGCCTCCACATAGTTGCTGTCGTCGCATTTGCCCTTCACCTGGAAGGAAGCGGAGGTCTTTCCGCTGAGCTCGGCGGAGCCCACAGCCTCCACAGTGGAGAGCGGAATCCGCTCATACAGGGCCTCCTCGAAACCCGTCATTTCCTTAAACAGGTGGTTGAGCTGCTCAAAGGGCAGGCTGGCCCGCTTGGTGGAGTCGAATTCCAGCATGTGATCGTTCACCATAAAGCCCAGGGTGAGGTAGCTCTTGTTCTCAAGCAGGAATACCTTGCCTTGCTCCGACACAATCCGGAAATAGCTGGAATTCACATTTCTTCCGTTGCGGTCAATCAGGTATTTGACCCCCAGGATCAGGTTCGTAAAGGGATCCGCTTCCTGGTAAACGTAGCGGTTTCCCGCCACAGAGGCGGCAATGCCGATGCTCTGCATAAACTCGGAGATTCGGGCGTTGGCGGCGGAGGAGAATACAGAAATTCCGTTGTAGCCCAGCAGAGTGCCGTCATTGAGGGTCTGCTTCATGGCCACCTCCGCCCGCCAGAGGTCTACGGTCTTATCCTCCCGCTGCAGCATGGTCTGCACAACTTTCTTGGTTTCCTCTTTCTTCGTGGGGTAGGCGGTAGCCTCAGTGAAGCCGATCTTGTTGGCCGCGAAGATGGCGCAGCCCAGGGATTCCAGCAGCGTGATGACGCAGAAGCCCAGCACAAAAAGTTCCTTGCGCTGAACCCGGAAGCTGTAGAGCAGCACTCCCGCCACCGCAAGAACCGCCACGACGGTGGATACCAGCGCCACACGGGTCTCTCCCGCGCTGATGACACAGTAGAGCAGCAGCGCCACCGGCAGAATGAGGGCAATCGCCCGGGGACGGCTCAGGTGTTCCAGCTGGGTATAGGCCCGGAAGGCCATGAAAATCACGGTAAAGGACCAGAGAAAACTGAACCGGTAGGGCAGCATATTGGGGAAGTGCATGCCGTGCCAGAGATAGTCCAGGGTGCGGAACAGGAAACTGCTTCCAAAGAACAGCAGAAGCAGCACCGAGAAAATCCGCTCCCGCAGAGAAATCCGCTTGCAGCCCAGATAAACCACGGCCAGGATCATGGTGAAGAAGCCACAGAAGATATTTGGCCCGCCTTCCATGGTGGTGGGCTCCGCCAGGGAGCCGGTGCCGGCCAGAACAGAGCGCAGTCCGTCCAGCGGGACACTGAAGCCCTCAAAGAACGCGCCGATCTCTCCCAGGCGCAGGGCGGTCAGCATTTCATGGGCGCCCATCCAGGTGGGGGTGAAGTTGGAATCGGTGTTATAGCTGGGCGCTTCCCTGCCAAAGAAGCTAAAGAGCTCCGAAAGGCTCCCCTGGCTGACCAAATCGGCGGCGTCCTTATGGCTCATCGTCGGAATTGTGACAATGTTCATGGCATTGGAATCCGGGAATTTGTTCACCGCCGAGGAGGTGTTTTGCAGACCCAGATAGGCCGGTATCGTCAACAGGGCCGTCATGCCCACGGCCACCAGGCTGAACAGGACGATCCTCCAGAAACGGGTCCAGAAGCCCGCCAGGTCATCCCAGTTTACCACGTGCCAGCCGATGAAAAGAAGCACCACCCAGATGCAGACAAACAGACCGATATAGTAGCTGCAGTAGACAGACAGGGCCAGGCTCACTACATAGAGCACGTAGCGACGGTCCCGGAGCAGGCTGAAGGTTCCCAGGGTCACCAGCGGAAGCAGGGCCACCGTGTCCAGCCAAATGGCGTTCCAGTAGTATCCCATCAGGAAGGCGCAGAAGGCGTAGGCGGTAGAGAAGAAGGCCACAGCCAGTTCATCGCGTCCGAAGGTCTTTTTCAGGAAGTAAGCGCAGAAAAGTCCCGCCAGGCCAATGCGGATCAGCACCGCCAGGGTATACCAGGGCAGCAGCAGGCCCTCGGGCAGCAGCGCCGCAGGCAGGTTCAGGGGACTGGCAAGATAATAGGCAAACAGGGGCAGATAACTGGTCCCCATGCCGGTGGTCCAGGAGTGCAGCAGGGACTGGCCGTTCTGCAGCCTGGAACGCAGATCCAGGAAGAAGGGATAATATTGATGCCATTGGTCATGGGCCAGAATCATTTTGGAACCAAAGGGGATCACTCCGCAGATTGCCCACATCACGCCCATGATGAGCGCAGGCAGGAAAAAGGCCGTCAGATACAAAGTACGGGAATTGCGGGGCTTGGATAAAAAACCGCCTGCGGCGTTGAGCCCGCGCAGGGTTCCGCCGGCCATGGATCGCAGCGTCATATCAATTACCTCTTCCGGTGAAAGTCAATCATGGATCTGTGATAACAAACTAAATTGTATTATAACACACGGGCAGGCAACTTGCAACTTTCATTTTCAGCCGCCTGCACCCTTAGACGCCGAAAAATTCATTTTGTTTCAAAAAAACACGCGCCGTTTCCGGCGCGTGAGGAATTATTTCCCGTTTCCGGGTCTCTGTCTCTGCGCATAGTATTCGCAGCTGTGGGAGAAATATACCTTCTCCCGCCGTTTCGCGTTCCGATTCCAGCTGTCAGTTGGATTGCGTCCGCTCCCGCATCAGCTCCAGAGCGGCAATCACGCACCAGAGGGCAACGCCCAGAAGGGCCAGCAGATCCGAAAGCGCCATGCGCTCCGTCAGGAAATAATCCGGAACGGTCATGCAGGCGTACATCCCCGCGCCAAGACCGAAGAGAATTCCGCTGCGGCGATGGCCCACGTTCAGGGAGAAGCCCGTCAGCAGCATCATTTCCATCATGCAGCAGGTCCAGGCCAGAAGTGCGGGGACAATGTGGATGACCAGCGGATCGTGGCTCCAGGCCCGGAAGCGCAGCACCAGCGCGGCCCCGGTAAAGAGGAGAGGAATCAGCCGCACCCAGAAAAACGCCCTGCCCCGCCGCTCCCGCAGAGAGGTCCAGCCCAGCAGCAGCGCGGAGAGAATCCCCGCGCAGGGAATTACCGTGTCTCCGTTGAATGCAAACTCCTTCAGCTCTCGCAGGGCCAGCACTGAACCCGCCAGCAGCAGTCCGGCGGACAGCAGCTTCATCGGCAGCCAGACGCCCTGCACGCTGAAGAAATTCTCCCGGCCGGGGAAGCCGTTGAGCCTGGAGGACAGGAACCATAAAATGCCAAAGCAGACCGCGCAGGCCAGGACTGTCAGGGGCAGTACCTTGCTTCCAATCGGCAGAAGTCCATTTTCATCAAAGGCGGTCTTCAGAACCGCCACCCGCAGTACGGCCAGCAGAATCGCAAACAGAAGCGCAATCCAGCGAAGCAGCAACGCGGATTTTCTGTATTTCATATCAGCACCTCTTACGGACAAGTTTTTTCGTATTATAGCACCGATGCCGGGGAGTTGTCAATTGTCGATTCCGATTTCCAGCAGAGCAGTTTCCCCCGCCTTCAGTTCCACCTGTCCCAGCGGCTGATTCCGCCGGACGGCGGTATACAGGCCGGGGGACAGGCCCGGGAAGTCCAGCGTCCGTACCCAGAGACCCGGCTCCTTCGGCTCCTCGCTGTCCGGAACATAAAGATCCCGGTTCCAGCTGCGGCCATCCCGATCCCGGAGCCCCAAGGTATAATAACCGGGCTCAGCCATGGTGACGGAAAGCCGGACTGTACCCGGCGTAAAGCGCTCCAGCCAGAGCAGCCTGCCCTCCGTCCAGACTCTTCCTGCGGTATCGCTGAGGGCTGCGTCGCCCCGGAGGCGGAAGCTTCCCACCTCCGTCTGCCCCGCCCAGATGCTGTAGCGTCCCGGGGGCAGCGGGCCAAGGATCACTTCGCCGTTTTCATCCGGTTCGATTCCCTCCAGGGGGCAGCCCAGGCGATCACAGACAAAGAGCTTCTCTCCCGGAATGGGGTCCGGAACCCAGAGATGAACCTGAAAGGGTCCCGCCGCGGGATCCTCTTCCACAAGATCCTCCGCCGGGTCCTGTTCTGCCAGAACCGGGACAACCGGGCCCTCCTCCCAGGCCTCAGCCGGGGTCTCAGACTGCATCCCGACAGGGGCCGACGCGGACTCCTCCCGCTTCGGCGGGTGCAGATGCGCGAATATCGTGGCGCTCAGAGCCAGAGCGCCGATCAGCGCCCCGGCCAGCGCCAGGGAAACGGATTCTCTGTTCATTGGCCTTCTTCCCTCCTTTGTACGGTTCCAGTATAACAAGGGGGAGGGGAGAATGCTGTCGAGCCGTGACGCAGGCCGGAAAAGAAGCTCGTCTCTTCATTGACAATCGGGAGATTATCCGCTATGATGAAGAAAAACAAACAAAAGGTGATTGGATGAAACGAAAAAACATGCCGACTCAGGCTGCTTCCGCGCCGGAAACGCCGCTCCGTCGGTCCGTTCCCGCCTGGCTGCCTTCGCTGCTGATTCTGCTCTGCACAGGCGTCCTGTTCCTGATTCTGTTTTTCAACGCCCGGGAGGGAAAGATCTACAATCCCATCCTGCTTCAGGACGAGTATCACACTGTGGAAAAGGCGGAGGTGCTGAACATCTCCTATGACACCGTAGAGCCCGACCCTTACTCCGCCGATGGGGTGGAAAAGGGCAACCAACGGGCCCTGGTCCGTCTGCGCTCCGGGGAATTCGCAGGGCAGACCCAGGAGATGTACTATATGATCGGCTATTTCGCGGGACCCAAGCTGGCCCCGGGAGACGCCATCACCGTCCTCCAGATTCGGGATGAGGAGACCGGTGCGCTCCAGCAGGTCACCTACTTTCAGTATGACCGCATCGGGCCGGTGCTGCTGGTGCTGGGGCTGTTTGTGCTGGCCGTGGTGATCGTGGGCGGGAAAACCGGTCTGAAATCCCTGCTGGGACTGGCGGTAACGGTGGTAGCCTTGATCTGGATCTTCTGCCCCATGTGGATGAAGGGCAGCGCTCCCCTGCCCCTGGCTATGAGCCTCTGCGCCTTAGTGACGGTGATGAGCTTCGTAATCCTGGGCGGGACCTCCAAAAAAATACTCTGCGCCGTTCTGGCTACTCTGGCAGGCGTGGGCATGGCCGCGGGCTTCGGCGCCCTGGCCCAGCATCTGTGCCGAATCACCAGCTTCAACCTCTACGACGTGAACGGGGAGATCGCGGAGCTGGTCACTTTGCAGTCCAGAAACTACCCGGTCCGAATCCACGGTCTGCTGTCCGCCGGGATCCTGATTGCCTCCCTCGGCGCCGTCATGGACGTGGCCATGAGCCTTTCCTCCGCCGTGGCGGAGCTGAAGCAGGTCAACCCCGGGCTGGGCCGCCGGGCACTGTGGCGTTCCGCCATGAACATTGGCCGGGACATGGTGGGCACCATGACCAACACCCTGATCCTGGCCCTGGTGGGCTCCAGCCTGGTAACTGTGCTCCGGCTCTGGGCCCAGGGCCCCACCTGGCGGATGCTGCTGACTTCGGGCTATTTCGCTGTGGAGCTGATTTCCGCCGTGGCCAGCTCCATCGGCGTGATACTGGCCGTGCCCCTGGCCGCCGGAATCGGCGCGGCGCTTTTCGGAATGAAAAATAAAGAGCGAACCGTGAACAATTGAGGTGTTTTCAAATTCCCATTGGAAAACATACGGGATGAACGTTTGTCCTGCTCTCCGAAAAACCTGCCAATCGGCAGGTTTTTCATTTTTTTCTTGTACTTTTGCGCATTATCTGATACAATATATAGGATATTATGAGAAAGTGTACACATTGCTATGAAAAATGATACTTTTGATCGAAAAAAACCGAATTATCCCGCCGCCCGGAACGACGGACGCAGACGGTCCGGCTCGGAAACTGCGCCTGAGGAACTCTCCGAGGGTCTGATCGAGGGCCGCAACGCCCTGACTGAGGCGCTGAAAAGCGGCCGCACCATCGACAAGCTCTATGTGGCCGAGGGCAGCACGGATCGCGCTCTGACCCGGCTGGCCGCTCTGGCCAAGGAGGCCGGGGCCGTGGTGGTCCCCGTGGACCGCCGGAAGCTGGATCAGATGAGCCCCACTGGCGCCCATCAGGGGGTCATCGCCGCGGTTGCCGCCCATGAATACGCCGACCTGGAGGACATTCTTGCCCTGGCGGCCGAACGGAACGAAGCGCCGCTGATCGTAATTTGCGACGAGCTCTCCGATCCCCACAACCTGGGCGCCATCCTCCGCTCCGCCGAGTGCGCCGGGGCCCACGGGGTCATTATCCCCAAGCGGCGCAGCGTGGGGCTCACCGCCGTGGTGGCAAAAACCTCCGCGGGGGCCGTGGAATACCTGCCCGTGGCCCGGGTGGCCAACATCGCCAACACCATCCGGGAGTTGAAGGACAAGGGCGTGTGGATCTACGGCACCGCCGCAGACGGGGCCAGTGACCTCTACCGCACCGATCTGACCGGCCCCTCCGCCATAGTCATCGGCAATGAAGGCGAGGGCATGAGCCGCCTGGTCCGGGAGAGCTGCGACGTGCTGGTGAGCATCCCCATGAAGGGCCGCATCTCCTCTCTGAACGCCTCCGCCGCAGCCACTGTGCTGCTCTACGAGGCCCTGCGCCAGCGGGAGAGCAAATAACCACGGCGGCCCTGAGCCCCGAACCCTGTTGCCTCATGGCCGGCAGCTTGCCGGCGCCGCAGACTCTGAACTCTGAACTCTGAACCATCTGACAATACTGGGAGTGCCTTTGGAATGAAAAAGCGCCAGGAACAATTTACGCCGGATCCGGAATTCAACCGTCCGGCCGCGCCGTCCGAGGAGGGGACAAAGTCCGCAGACGACTTTGCCCTTCGTCTGGCTGCCCTGCTCCGCGCCGACAAGGACGCCCATGAGACGGCCGCCCGGCGGCAGTCAGATCTCACAGATATTTCGGACGTCGCTTTCGAGGAACCGCAGCAGGCTGAGGTCCCCAAGGCAAAGCCTGCCGCTCCCCAGGAGCCCGGCCTGCGGCCTGCCCGCATGGAGGTGAAGCCCTCCGCCCAGGACGCCCGGGATACTCGCCCGGAGCCGGATTTTCCAGTGGAATTGGCAGACCTTTTCCCGGAGGCTCCGGAAGTCCGTCCCGATTTAAGCGACGTACCCTTTGTCCCGCCCGAGGAGGATCCCTCCCTGGAGGAAATTTTCAATTTCTCCCCCGCCGAGGAAGTGTTGGCAGAAGCCGGCGCCGCGCCGGAAGAGCCCGAGCCGGTTGACATGGCCGAGTCCCCGGAGTCCGTCTCCGTTTTGGAAGCCGTTTCCCTTTCAGAGCCTGTTTCAGCGCCGAAGGAAACGTCGGATCCCGAAGCTCCCGCGGCTCCATTCCGGGACAACACGGACACGCTGCCCTCTCTGGAGGAAATCTTTGGGACTCCTGCGGTCCCGGAGACGCCCGCCGCGGAGAATTCCGATCCACGAGTCCCCGCCGCCGAGGGATCGGTTTCCCAGGCCCCGGCCAAGGAGTCTGCCGGCAGATTTGCCCGCCGGGGCAAGCTTCGGGGACTGCTGGACAGCCTGATGGCTCCCCCGGATTCGGACGAGTGGGAGGAGGAGCCGGACAGCGTGCCTGCCCAGGCTGAGACCGCCTTTCCGGAACCCGCCTCCGGGGCAGAACCGGATCTTCCCGCCCCGGATGCGCCGACCGCGGACTTCCCTGCCGAGGATCCCCTGGCGGACATTGATCTGGATGCCATTTTGAAGGAATTTACAGGAGTGGATTTCTCTCCTGACGATATGACCGAGGCCGTTCCCACTGCGGAGCACGCCCCGGAAGCGGAGTTGTCCGCCGCGCCGGAGGTCGTCCCCGAAGCTGGGCTGTCCGCTGCGCCGGAGGCAGTTTCTGCGGAGCCCGCTGAGGAACCGGAACCCATTCCGGCGGCGGAAGCTTCCACCGTGCCCATGAATCTGCCGAAGAAGGCCGCGGCAGCGGACCTGACGCCCCCTCCCAAACGGGCGGGGCGCAGCCCCAAGGGCGTCAACGCCATGACCCTGGACGAGCTGCTGGCGGCAGCGGTCCCCATCGAAGAAGTCGAGCCGCCGCGGATTACCCCGACCCAACCGGAGGAAACGCCGAAGCCCGGGCCGCGCCGCAGCCGCAAAAAAAGCCGGAATCGTCCCGCGGCCCGAAGCAGCGCCGAAATTGCCGCCGCCAGAGTCGCGGCCGCCGCCGCGAAGAGCGCCGCCTCCGCCGCAAGAGCCGCGGCAGCAGTCCCGATGACCGAGACGGCAGCCAGCCTGACGGTGGAATCCCCTTCCCGTCAGGACGCGTCTGCCGAAAAACCCCGGGCAGGGCAGAGCGGCGCGCGGGCAAAGCGTCCGGCCCCTCTCCCGGAAACCGGCTCCGTGCCCACCCGCTCCGGGGATTCCACGGAAGCGGAAGCTCCCCGCTGGGCCCCCTCTCCCCGCCAGGAGGAAGCCGCCGATCCGGTTCCCTCCGCCGACGTGCGGAAGGAAGCCCCCAGGCCGGAGCCCCCGAAACCATCGACCGCCGCCCGCAGCGCACCGCTCAAGCGGGACGAGGATGTGCTTCCCCCGGAGGAAAGCTCTGTGCTGCACCCGGAGGAAGCCTACCGGATGTACGCCAAGCCCCTGGACGAAATCGGCTCCAGGCTGGTTCTGACGGGTCTGTTCACGTTTTTGAGTCTGTTTTTCACTTTGTATCTTTCCCAGGGCTGGACCTTCCTGCCGGAAATCTTCTCCGGCGGCACTACCGTCTATATTCAGTTGGGTCTGCTGGTGCTGATGACCCTGGCGAGCTGGAAATGCCTGTTCCGCAAATCCCAAAACGCCAAGGGGCTCCGGCCCACCCTGCTGCTGGTCTTTGCGGCGGCTTTCACCGCAGCGGACTGTTTCCCTGCGGCCAAGGAGCTGCGTTCTCCCTTTACCGTTGTCGTCGGCGCGCTGCTGATGGTCTTCCTCTGGGGTGAGTATGACAGGGGTATGGCCCTCACTACCACCGTAAAGGTCCTGCGGGGAAGCTCTCTCG
Organism: Oscillospiraceae bacterium; assembly: GCA_016282135.1. Taxonomy (GTDB): domain Bacteria; phylum Bacillota; class Clostridia; order Oscillospirales; family Oscillospiraceae; genus JAFRPC01. The sequence continues at coordinate 47,156 of JAEEKA010000054.1, read as the reverse complement.
CCTCCGGCGTCAGTGAAGTTCCGGAGATTTCCAAGGACAGCCGCGGCCTGGTCCGCACCGCTCCCGACGTGGGCAGCTTCATGGAAAAGCTGGAAACCCGGGATCTCACCCAACGGGTCCTGCGGTTCTACACCCCCATCGCCGTTATCGGCGGCATTGCGCTGACCCTGCTGATCAGCTTCGGCCTGAAACGCGATATTGCCTGGACCGGCGCGCTGATTTTCCTGGGCAGCGTTCCCGCGGCGGGCCTGATGACCTATCCCCGGCTCTTCCTGCTGCTCTCCCGCCGTCTGGCAGATATGGACGCCGCCCTGTGCGGCTATCACGGCGCCGAGGTTTTCGGCGGCGAGCATGCCATCCTGATCGGGGACGAGGACATCTTCCCTGCCGGGTCCCTGACCCTCAACGGCTTTAAGGTTTACAGCGGCAACCCGGATCGAATCATCGCCTACGCGGCCGCCGCCGCCCGGCATTCCGAGAGCGCCCTGGACCCGGTCTTTGACGATCTGCTGGTAACCCACAACGGCCGCCACTATGAGGTGGACACCTTCCGCTTCTACGACAGCGGAGGCATCGGCGCCAGCATCCAGGAGGACGTGGTGCTGATGGGCTCCCTGGATTTCATGCGCCGGATGGGCGTCCACATGGACAAAGGCGCCCGGGTGAAACAGGCGGTGTACCTCTCCCTCAACGGAGAACTGGCCGCGGTCTTTGCCATCCGCTACGCCCCACCGGATCACCTGCGAAAGGGTCTGGCCTCCATCGCGGGCAACCGCCACTTCAAGGGGATCCTGGTGACCCGGACCTTCCTGGGCACCCCCAGCTTCCTCAAGGCAAAGTTCGGAATCCCCACCAGCGCCTTCCTCTATCCCTCCACCACGGAGCGGATCCGCCTGTCCGAGGCGGAGCTGAAACGAACGGGAGCCCAGGGCGCGATTCTGGCAAAGGACAGCTTCTCCGGCTTTGCCCAGGCCGCCGCCGGCGGACGGATGCTCCGCTCGGCCACGCTGGGCGCGGCGATCCTCACCGTGCTGAACGGGATCAGCGGTCTGCTGCTGATGGGTGTTCTGGCAGCCCTCCCGGCGCTGGACACCGCCACCGCTCTCAACCTGCTGATCTACAGCGCCGCCTGGCTGATCCCGGCTGTGCTGCTGAGCGTGTGGGGAAAACACTTCTGACGATTGACAATTGAAAATTCCCAATTGACAATTGTTTTTTGATTGTATATAATAACATCGATTGTGGCTGAAAAAGGCTTTTCATCCGCGTGAAAGGAGAATATAGTAAATGTACACTGCGAAGGACATCCGCAACATCGCCCTGCTGGGTCACGGCGGCGACGGCAAATCCGCCCTGTGCGAAAGCATGCTCTTCAACACCAAGGTCATCACCCGTCTGGGCAAGCGTGCCGACGGCACCACCGTCTCCGACTTCGACGACGAGGAGAAGAAGAGACAGTATTCCATCAAGACCTCTGTGATCCCCGTTGAATTCAACAAGACTAAGCTGAACATTCTGGACAATCCCGGCTACTTTGACTTTGCCGGCGAAGTGGTCCAGTCCCTGCGCGTTGCCGACTCCGGCATCATCGTTCTGACTGCCAAGTCCGGCATCGCGGTTGGCACCGAGAAGGGCTGGAAGGCCCTGGCTGACCGGGAGCTGCCCACCATGTTCTATGTCTCCAAGCTGGACGAGGAGCACGCCAACTTCTTCGGCACCCTCCAGTCCCTGCGGGACAGCTTCGGCGCTTCCGTGGTTCCCTTCACCTTCCCCATTCTCAACGGCGATGAGGCCGTGGGCGTGGTGGACCTCATTGAGAAGAAAGCCTACGACGCCAGCGGCAAGGAAATCGCCCTGCCCGCCGACGCTGAGGAAAAGATTGAGGAGTACATGATGGAGCTCAACGAGCAGGTCGCCGAGACCGACGAAGCCCTCATGGAGAAGTTCTTCATGGAAGAGCCCTTCACCCCCGAAGAGCTGGCTCAGGGTCTGAAGACCGGTATCTCCACCCGCGCCATCACCCCCGTCTTCTGCGGCTGCTCCACCACCGGCCTGGGCGTTGACGCCCTGATGGCCAACCTGGTCAAGTACGCTCCCTCTCCTCTGGAGGGCAAGCCCATGGTCACCGTGGACGAGGAAGGCAACGAGGGCGAGTTCAAGCTGGATCCCGCCGGCAGCCCCATGGCCTTCGTGTTCAACACCATGTCCGACCAGTACGGCAAGAACTCCTACTTCAAGGTCATTTCCGGCGACATTGAGGACACCCTCACCGTGGTCAATGGCCGCACCGGCAGCAATGAGAAGCTGGGCAACACCTTCTTCCCCCGGGGCAAGGACAACATGAAGACCGCCAAGGTCTGCTGCGGCGACATCGGTGTGTTCACCAAGCTGGCCTCCGTCCGCACCGGCGACACTCTGGGTCTGGCCGGCAAGGTTGTGAACCTGAAGCCCATGGAATATGACATTCCCAACTACCGCATGGCCATCTACGCCAAGACCAAGGGCCAGGAAGACAAGGTCGCCGCCGGCCTCGTGAAGCTCAACGAGGAAGACGCCTCCTTCACCTACGGCAACGACCCCGAGACCAAGGAAATGATCATCGCGGGCGTCTGCGATATTCACCTGTCCGTCATTATCTCCAAGCTGGCCTCCAAGTACAAGGTCGAGGCGGAGCTCCGTCCCGCCAAGATCGCATACCGTGAGACCATCATGGGCAAGGTCGAGCAGCACGGTCGCCACAAGAAGCAGTCCGGCGGCCACGGCCAGTTCGGCGACGTCTATATCCGCTTCGAGCATCAGGATGAGCAGGACGACATGATCTTCGCTGACGAGACCGTCGGCGGCTGCGTGCCCAAGAACTTCATCCCCTCCGTAGAAAAGGGCCTGCGCAACTGCGTGGGCAAGGGCGTTCTGGCCGGCTACCCCGTGGTCAACCTGAAGGCCACCCTGTACTTCGGCTCCTCCCACCCGGTGGACTCCTCCGATATGGCCTTCCAGACCGCTGCCGGCATCGCCTATAAGGAAGGCCTGCCCCTGGCCCGTCCCACCATTCTGGAGCCCATTGCCGAGCTGAAGGTCTTCGTGCCCGACACCTACACCGGCGACGTGGTCGGCGACCTGAACAAGCGCCGCGGCCGTGTGATGGGCATGGGCGGCGGCACCATCGAGGCCGAGGTTCCCATGGGCGAGATGAGCTCCTACGCCATTGACCTGCGTTCCATGACCCAGGGCAGAGGCTCCTACACTATGAAGTTCGTCCGCTATGAGGAAGTCCCGCAGATGAACCAGGCCAAGATCATTGACGAAGCCAAGAAGAACGAGGAAGAATAATCCTTTTTCAAAGCGGCTCCCGGGTCATCGCCCGGGAGCCGCGCTGTTTATCGTTTCATCCGTAGGGCGGCCGCCCGTGCCCTTTATAGATAGACCCCAGACCGCCGCTCCATAGGCTTTTCGCGTTTCCGGCGGCCAGACCTCTGGCCGCCCTACGCAGATTCACCGAATCGAGGTACACCCAATGAGAACCAGAGCACTTTCCGTCATTTTCGCCCTGCTGGCTCTGGCAGCCGCGGCGGCGCTGATGATCTTTGTGATCGTCCCGGCTGTCAAGGGCGGTCGGACGCAGGAGCCCACCGACACCATGCCCGCTCTGACCCAGACCCAAACTACAGCCGAGACCCGGCAGCCCACGTCCGCCGCCACCCAGGCCGTCACTACGGAGCCGGTCACCACCGAACCCGTCACCACCCAGCCTGTCACCACGGAAGCGCCCACCACGGAGCCGCCCACGGAGCCCCTGCCGGAGCCCACCCCCACCGACGTGGCGGAGGGGCCGGGAGACGTGCACACCCCGGCCTACCAGTCCGGCACGGTCTTTATCACCGAGGGGGGCGGCTACAGCGCCTACTATTTTGGGGAAAAGAACAGCACCCGGTACTGCGAGGCTGTGGGCAGCGTGGCCCGGGCCCTGGAGGGCAAGGCAACGGTCTACTGTCTGATCGCGCCCCTCTCCACGGGGGTCATGCTGGACGACGCCGTTCGCTCCGACCTGGGCTTCAGCGATGAAAACCAGGCCACGGCCTGGATGTACGAGCACATGGACCCGCTGGTGAAAACCGTGCCGGTCTACGGGGCACTGAAGCTCCACAACGACGAAAACATCTTCTTCCGCACGGATCACCACTGGACCGCCCTGGGCGCCTGGTACGCCTACCGGGAGTTCTGCGCCCGGAAGGGCGTCCGGCCCCACGACCCGGCGGAATTTGAGACCTACACCTACACCGACTATCTGGGCAGCTTTGTCAATTACAGCAACGGCAGCGCCGAGCTGAAAAACAACCCCGATACCCTGGTGGCCTATATTCCCAAGGGGACCAATCAGATGACCATGTACATCCCAGAGGGGGGCGGCTACGGCAAGTACGAATGGCCCATTGTCAAGGATATGTCCGGTGGAAACAAGGGCTCCTATTACCTGGGCTTCGTGTCGGGAGACCGACCCTGGAGCTATGCCCACAACGAGACCGTCACCGACGGCTCCGCCGTGCTGGTGGTGAAGGACTCCTTCGGCAACGCCTTTATTCCCTGGCTCATTGACCACTATGAGCACATCTACTGGATCGACTACCGCTCCTACGCCGACTGGTGCCCCTGGGCCGGAGTGGAGGACAGCTCCATCTCCAACTTCGCGGAGCGAAACAACATCCAGGACGTGATCCTGCTGAACCAGATCGGCTCCACCGGCAGCGGGACAAATTTGAAGGATATCGAAAAGATTTTCAAGTAAGAGAAAATGCCGAGGCCCGCACGGGCCTCGGCATTCGTCTACTTTTTGAGCTTGAAGACCCCGGCGGGAAGGGCCGTGGCCAGGTGGACCAGGGGACAAAATTCCTCCAGCTCCAGGGCCGCGGAAAAGGCCCGGAATTTGCTGCAAAACAGGCCGAACACCACGGAACCGGTACCGGTAAGTCGGGCGCCGATGGCCCCGTGGGCCAGCAAAACCTGCCGCAGCTCCTCCACAATGGGATGCCGGGCCGCCACCAGGGGTTCAAAGGCGTTTTGCAGATTGGCGCCGATGGCGTTCCGGTCCTTCCGCCGGATGGCGGAGACTATGGCCTCCGTATCCGGTCGGGCGCTGACCTCCGCCTGGTCGATCTCCCGGAAAAGCTCCGGGGTGGAAACGGAAAAGTCCGGCTTCACCAGCACGAAGTTCAGCTCCCCGGGCAGATCCGGGAGCCGGGTCAGCTCCTCTCCCCTGCCGTGAACCAGGGCCACGCCCCCGAAGAGGCAGTAGGGCACGTCGCTGCCCACGGTCAGGCCGACGGCCCGGAGCTCCTCCTCAGAGAAGCGGCCATAGTGCCGGTTCAGCGCCCGGAGCACGGCGGCGGCGTCGCTGCTGCCGCCCGCCATGCCCGCCTGGACGGGAACGCGCTTCTCCACGTGGATCCGCAGCCCCTGGGGATCTACCCCGGCGGCGTCGCAGTAGGCCTTGGCGGCCTTCCAGCAGAGGTTGTCCGGCCCCGTGGGGACCTCCGGCCGGTCGCAGGTGACAGCCCAAGGCTCTCCCGTGCCCAGCTCGATGGTCAGCTCGTCCCGGAGAGAGACGGAAACCATCACCATTTCCAGCTCGTGAAAGCCGTCCGGCCGTCTGCCCAGCACGTCCAGGGTCAGGTTCAGCTTCCCCGGGGCGTCTTCCCGCAGGATGGTCGGGGCGGACGGCAGCGTGCCGTCCCTACGATCAGAGGAAGTCACTTGATTTTCCGGGCTTCCAGATAGTAGCGCTTCTCCCGGGCGTGGCCCATGGAGAAGGTCTTTCTGGGCAGAATGCCGTCAGCAATGACGCCACGGAAGAGCTGGCTCTTCTCCATGGCGGGCAGCAGGAAACCGATTGCCTTGTCCTGCTTGGCCAGGTCGATCAGCACGTCGTCGTCATGGATGTAGTCGATCTCGCCCTCGTGCTCCTTCAGGTACTTGTCCAGGAAGGACTGCAGCGCGCCCACCGCCAGCTGGCTCTTGGCCTTGTCCAGGTACACGGTGCCGGACTTTTCGCCGATGAACCACTTGACGGGGAACCCGCCCTCGGCACACCAGGTGGACTCCAGCTCCTTCAGCAGAGCTTCAGGGTTGGTCTTGAAGATGACCCGGTGAATGGGCTCAAAGACCTGGGCGGGATCATGGATGTTCTCCAGCTCCACCAGGGCAAAGCGGGCGGGATGGTTGGACAGATCCACACCGGGGTTCTTGGCCTTGAGCTCCTCGTAGCAGCTCTTGGCGGTGGCAAGGCTGTGGTTGCCGTCGCCCACGGCAAAGACCATGGGAACGCCGGGCAGGCCCTCGTACTTCTTGCCCACGTTGGCGGTATAGGCAGTGAGGCGGTCCTCAAAGGCCTTCACCTCTTCGCCCTCCACCAGGTAGCCCACGATATGGCCGCCGTCCTCCATCAGGTCGAAGTCATAGAGCTTCTTGAGCTGAGCCTTCTTGGCGGCAATGGGCTCGATCAGAACCTTGTCATGGTCGTCGGCAAGCATTAGGATGTGGGGCAGCTCCAGGGGCGCGTCCCGGCGGACACGCTGGCGGGGCGGGATGCGCTCCACCACGGTCTTCTCGGTGGCACGGATGGCAGAGGTAGAGCCGGTGGAGTAATCGTAAGCGTCCAGGTCCACCATGCCCATCAGGCCAAGGCGGACAGAGCCGTTCTCCAGGGTACGCTCCACCAGCACCAGGCTGTGGGGATAGCAGGCAAAGACGTCGTTCTTCAGATATTCGCCCATGGTCTTGTTGATCAGGGCGGTGTGCTCCGCCTCCCGCGGGGTGCCCAGCTCGGCCTCGGGCAGGATCAGATTGATGGTGGAAGCGCTGCCGGCAGCGTTGGCACGGACACGGTCCCAGTACTTCTGATCGGAGGTGAACTGGTCGCAGGCAATGACGGCCCATTTCTCCATGGGGACGTCGCGGGGCAGAAGAATGTCAGCGGGTAAAAAAGCGTTCATCAGGATAATCCTCCTTATGGATTTCGGTAAGCGAATTATAACAAAGATATTTTGCTTTTGCAACCGCAACTTGTAAAAAACACCGAAAAAAACTGAAAATAAGTTATGAATGTATAGAATCTTTCCCGCAGGGCATACTTTCAGCAACCCAAATTGAAAAGGAGGCTGCGTTATGGACACAGCGGCATTGCTTTTGGTCATCATCGGCGCGCTGAACTGGGGCCTGATTTCCCTGTTTCAGTTTGATCTTGTCGCCTGGATCGGCGGCGGTCAGGGCGCCCTGCTCAGCCGGATCATCTACGGCCTTGTGGCCCTGGCGGGTATCTGGTGCATCAGTCTGCTCTTCCGGGACCGCCGGGAGGCGCTGACGGAGTAAGCCCTGCGCCGCAGCCCGAAATGCGGCGCGACAATATGCTATACAAAAATCTAATTTTTTTGATTTTTGTATAGCATATTTTGTTTTTATCTGTTATAGTATAGGTTACGGGATTATATCCACGACGAACGAAGAATCCCGACCATGGGCGGAGGTGACAATATGGAACGAAGCGTCAAGCGTCTTTTGCGAAACGGAGCCTACATATTTACTGCGGCGCTGCTTATCTTCAGCGCCATAGAGGCCGCCCGGAAAGAATACGCCATGGCGGCCGCCATGGCCGCTGCCGCAATCTTTCTGCTGGCGCTGGACCTGGCCGTCACTCGGCAGCGAGTCAAGGGCATCGCCGCCAACGTCCAGACCGCTGTGGACAATCTGAGCAAAACCGTCTCCTCCACCGCACCCTGGCCCATGGCGGAGGTCCGGCTCTCCGACGGAGAGATCCTGTGGCACAACCGCCAGCTGCAAAAGGCCTTGAATACCGCGGAATCCCGGGTAGGAGAGCGAATCGGAAACGTATTCCGGGACTTCAAGCTTGACTGGCTGCAGGCCGGCAAGCTGGAGTGTCCCGATGAGCTGCAGATCCGGGAGCGCCGTTTCCGCTGCCTGGGCTTTATTCCCAAACGGGAGGCCGACGCGGAAGCCGTCGCCCAACTGCTGTGGATCGACAGCACCGAGCTGCTGACCACCCGGGACGAGTACCTTCGCTCCCGGCCGGTGGTCTCCATCATATTGATTGACAACTACGAGGATCTGACCAACAACCTCAGCGACTCCGCGGTCTCCACCCTCAACGCCGCCCTCAACGAGCGCATTTCCGCCTGGGCGGAAAAGATCGGCGGTCTGCTGCGGAAGCTGGAGCGAAACCGCTTCCTCTTTATCTTCGAAGCAAAAGAGCTCTTCCGCATTACGGAAGGCAAGTTCTCCCTGCTGGACAGCACCCGGGAGGTCATGAATCCCAACGGCATCGCCGCCACCATTTCCTTCGGCGTGGGCAAGGACGGCGAGAGCTTTAAGGAAAACTTCGATTTCGCGTCCCTGGCCCTGGAAATGGCCCTCTCCCGAGGCGGCGACCAGGCCGTTATCAAGGACAAGTACGATTTCAGCTTCTACGGCGGCCGGGCCATCGAGACCGAGCGCAGAAGCAAGGTCAAGTCCCGGGTCATGGCTTCCTCCCTCACCGCGCTGATCCGGCCCGCCAGCCGGGTCTTCCTGATGGGGCACCGAAACGCCGACGCCGACGCCATCGGCGCCGCCTGCGGCGTGGCCGCCCTCTGCCGGAGCATGGGAAAGAAATACCATATTGTTGTGAACGTGGACGCCAGCGCCGCCCCCAAGCTGCTGGAGGTTATCAAGGCGGACAGCCTGTATCAGGACGTCTTCCTCTCCGGTCAGGACGCCATGCTGGCAGCCGACGCCCGGAGTCTGCTGATCGTGGTGGACACCAACCGACCGGACCAGGTGGAAAGCCGGGAGCTGCTGGAATCCATGAACCAGGTGGCAGTCATTGATCACCACCGCCGGGCCGCCGACTATATCAGCAACGCCGCCCTGAATATCCACGAGCCCTTTGCCTCTTCCGCCAGCGAGCTGGTCACGGAGCTGCTCACCTACACGGTAGACGCCAAGACCATTCTCCCCTGCGAGCTGCTGGCCTTGATGGCGGGCATTGTGCTGGACACCAAGAACTTCACCGTCCGGGTCAACAGCCGGACCTTCGAGGCCGCCGCTTTCCTCCGCTACCAAGGCGTGGACCCAGTGGATGTGAAACGCATGTTCCAGAGCGGCTTTGAAGAGACCGTCCGCCGTTACCGGATCATTGAGTCCGCCCGGGTCTACCGGGATGAAATGGCTATTTCCTGCGTGGATGAGGAAGTCAATCGGGCTCTTGCCGGCCAGGCCGCAGACGAGCTGCTGTCCATCGACGGCATACGGGTTTCCTTTGTTCTCTTCCGCCAGGGGGACGTGATTTATGTTTCCGCCCGCTCGGTGGGCACGGTAAACGTGCAGGTCATTCTGGAGCCCCTGGGCGGAGGCGGCAACGCCGTCACCGCAGGCGCCCAGCTGAAAAACACCACCATGCAGGAGGCCCAGGAAATGCTGGTGGACGCAATTGACCACTATTTTGCAGTTGAATAATTCGAGAAACAAAAAGGAGTATCGTTATGAAAGTTATATTGTTGCAGGACATACGGGGACAGGGCAAGAAGGGCGAGATGATCAACGTCTCCGACGGCTACGCCCGCAACTTTCTCTTCCCCCGCAAGCTGGCCCAGGAGGCTACCGCGGACAACGTCAACACCATGCGCATGAACGACAAGGCCAAGCAGGAAAAGGAGCAGCGCGCCCGGGAAGAGGCCGCCGCCCTCTCCGCGAAGCTTCGGGATATGACCCTGACCGTCCTTGCCAAGGGCGGCGGCGCGGGCCGTCTGTTCGGCTCCGTCACCAGCCAGGAAATCTCCGACGCCCTGAAGAGCCAGGGCATTGACCTGGACAGGCGCAAAATCGTCATCGAGGACGCCATCAAAACTGTGGGCCTGTATACCGTCAAGGTGAAGCTGGGCTTCGGGATTGACGCGCCGCTCAAGGTGGAAGTCAAGGAACAATAATAATACTATTCGTGAATGGCGAACAGTTGAGGGATTTTTCAAAACTGCACTTTGAAAAATGATTTCTGCATTATCGCAAAGCGATACCACAGTTCTTCAATCTTCACGCTTCATTCTTCACGAACGAAAGAGGTAGCGCCATGGCCGATTTTGACGACCTTATCAGCAAACAGCTTCCCCAGTCCCTGGAGGCCGAACAGGCCGTGCTTGGTTCGATTCTGATCGACAGCCGATGTGTGGGCGACGTGGTGGGAATCCTCAAGCCCGAGGACTTCTATCTGCGCCAAAACCGGGAAATCTATGAGACGGTCTACCGGATGTTCAGCTATTCCCAGCCCATCGACGTGGTGACTGTGCTGGGCAAGCTCAAGGAAAACGGCTACTTTGAGGAAGCCACGACCCCGGCCTATATGCGGCAGCTTATGGAGATTACTCCCACGGCGGCCAACGTCAAGCATTACGCCGGCATCGTGCGGGACAAGGCCCTGCTGCGATCCCTGTCCAAGGCCGCCACAGACATCAATGAAATGGCGATCCGGGAGGAAGGCACCGCCTCCTCCATTCTGGACAGCGCCGAGCGCAAGGTCTTCGGCCTGCGCCGGGGCAACGCGGACGACGAACTGGAGCGCATCGGCACGATCATGGTCAAGCTCTTCGGCCACCTGAACGAGTTGTCCCAGTCCGACAGCGACATTCCCGGCGCGCCCACGGGCCTCCGGGATCTGGACCGGAAAATCAACGGTCTGAACAAATCGGACCTCATCATCATCGCCGCCCGCCCCGGCATGGGCAAGACCACCATCGCCCTGAACATCGTGGCCAACGTGGCCAAGGCCACCCGGAAAACCGTAGCCTTCTTCTCCCTGGAAATGTCCCGGGAGCAGTTGGCCTCCCGGCTGCTGTCCTGCGAAAGCGCGGTGGACAACAACAAGCTGACCACAGGCCGCCTGGATCAGGAGGATTGGGAAAAAATCGCCATTGCCTCCGACGCCCTGGGAAAAACCGACATCCGGGTTTCGGACAACCCCACCATCTCCGTCACGGAAATGAACGCCCTCTGCCGCCGCCTGGACAATCTGGGCCTGATTGTGGTGGACTACCTTCAATTGATGACCCGGGCTGATAAGGACAGCCGCAGCGCGGAAAACCGCGTCAACGTGGTGGCGGAGATTTCCCGGGCCCTGAAGATCATGGCCAAGGACCTGAACGTCCCCGTGATCTGCCTGAGCCAGCTCTCCCGTGCCTCAGAGGGCCGCACCGACAAGCGGCCCCTGCTCTCCGACCTGCGGGAATCCGGCGCCATCGAGCAGGATGCCGACCAGGTTATCATGCTCTATCGGGACGACTATTACAACCCCAACACCGCGGAGCAGAACGTCTGCGAATGCATTGTGGCGAAAAACCGCCACGGGGAGCCCGGCACCGTCAAGGTCCAGTGGAGGCCCCAGTTCTTCTCCTTCTCGAACTTAGACACCATACACAGTTGAGAATTGAAAATTGAGAATTGAGAATTCTATGGAAGACAAGGTCTTCCGCTTCCTTCAGGACAATGCGCTGCTCTCCCCCGGGGACGACGTGACCGTCGCGCTCTCCGGCGGAGCGGACTCTGTGGCCCTGCTCTGGGTGCTGCGGACCCTGGCCCCGGCGCTCGGCGTTACCCTGCGGGCTGCCCATTTCCACCACGGGCTCCGAGGGGCGGAGGCAGACCGGGACGCGGATTTCTGTCAAAAGCTATGCGCCGCCTGGGAGATTCCCTTCTCCCTGGGGCGAGGCGACGCCGCCCGCCGGGCGGCGGAGACCGGAGAAAGCGTCGAGGAAGCCGCCCGGGTCCTGCGCTACGCGTTTTTGCAAGGCGCGGCTCCCGGCAAGCTGGCCACCGCCCACAACGCCGACGACAACGCTGAGACCGTCCTCCTGCACCTGCTCCGGGGCACCGGCCTGCGGGGGCTGGGCGGCATTCCGGTCCGGCGGGAGAATATCATCCGTCCCCTTCTCTCCTGCACCAGGGCCGAGATCGACGCCCTGCTGGGACGGGAGGGACTATCCCATGTGGAGGACGGAACCAACGCCGAAGACGATTGCGTCCGCAACCGGCTGCGGCACCGGGTCCTCCCTCTGCTGCGGGCGGAGAATCCGGCTCTGAGCCGCACCCTGGGCCGCACGGCGGCCCTGCTCCGGGAGGAGGACGGCTTTCTCTCCCGTCTGGCAGCTCAGGCGGACGCGGAGTGCCGGACGGCGGAGGGCCGGACGGCGGAGGGCTGGTCCTGCGCCAGGCTGCTGGGGCTGGACCCCGTGCTCCGGCGGCGGGTGCTGCTGGGGATGCTGACGGAGCTGGGACTGGAGGACCCCTCCCTGGTCTATGTAGGAGCCCTGGAGCGGCTTTTGGCCGCAGGTCCCTCCGCCGCGGTCTCTCTGCCCGGCGGGCGGACTGCCCGACGAAGCTACGACCTGCTGACGTTTGCCGACACGGAAGCTCCCGCCCCGCTGGAAGAGCAGCGGCTCCCGGTACCGGGGTACGTTGCGCTGCCGGGCGGCCTTGGAGGCATTCGCTGCTTCGTTACAAAAAATTTAAATTTACGCAAAAAAAACCTTACCACCTTTGCACTGAAGTGTGATATGATAGCGACGCTTGAGTTGCGGGTCCGGGGCCGACGCCCCGGGGACCGGCTCACCCTGGCCGGAGGGACCAAGTCCCTGAAGGCCCTGATGATTGATCGGAAAATTCCGGCCCGCCTGCGGGACGCCGTTCCGGTGGTCACAGCCAACGGGAAGCCCATTGCCGTCTTCGGCGTCGGCGCGGACCCCGCCTGGGTAGCAGGCGACGGGGAAGCCGCCGTGGTGATTGAATATGAACACGGGCGGCAGAGTGCCGTCCCTGCAAGCTCTGATCCCTGAAAAGAGAGGAAGAAGTGAATGAATCAACAGAAACCGCAGGCCCCGCGGCGGGGCCCGATCATCGTTTACACGGTCATCATGCTGCTGATGCTGTTTGCCCTGTATCGGCTTTTTGACGCGTCCAACTCCGTGGATCTGAAGTACTCGGAAGTGGTCAGTCTGTTCAAGGACGAGCAGGTAGAAGCCTTTGAAATCCAGAGCGACACCCTGAAAATGCAGCTTAAGGAGCCCTTCAAGGGCCAAACTATTGTCAAGTACCGCCTCTACAGCTTCTCCCTGTTTTATGAGGATCTGGGAGATGTCGTCGCGGAGCAGTTGGAGGCGGGGACGCTGAAGCAGTACGACGTACTGCCGGAATCCCAGAGTGCCTGGCTGCTCACCAGCCTGCTGCCCATGCTCCTTATGGGCGCCATCGTGATCATCGTCATGGTGGTAGTCATGAACCGGATGGGCGGCGGCGCAGGCGGGGCTATGAAGTTCAGCCGGGCCAATGCCAAAATCGGAAAATCCAACAGGCGGGTCACCTTTGACGACGTGGCCGGCGCGGAGGAGGAGAAAGCCGAGCTCCAGGAGATCGTGGATTTCCTGAAGGATCCGGCCAAGTTCACCGCCCTGGGCGCCAAGGTTCCCAAGGGCGTCCTGCTGGTAGGCCCTCCGGGCACCGGCAAAACCCTGCTGGCCAAAGCCGTAGCCGGCGAGGCGGAGGTGCAGTTCCTGTCCATCTCCGGCTCCGACTTCGTGGAGCTCTACGTGGGTGTAGGCGCGGGCCGTGTCCGCGACCTCTTTGACCAGGCGAAGAAGATGGCCCCCGCCATCATCTTCATCGACGAAATCGACGCCGTTGGCCGCCACAGAGGCGCGGGCCTGGGCGGCGGACACGACGAGCGCGAGCAGACCCTGAACCAGCTTCTGGTGGAAATGGACGGCTTCACCGGCAACACCGGCGTGATCGTCATGGCCGCCACCAACCGAAAGGATATCCTCGACCCCGCCCTGCTGCGTCCGGGCCGCTTTGACCGCCAGGTCTATATCGGCAAGCCCGACTGCAAGGGCCGTGAGGAAATTCTCAAGGTACACGCCAAGGGCAAGCCCCTGGCCGACACCGTGGATCTGCACATCGTCGCCCGGGCCACCGTGGGCTTCACCGGCGCAGACCTGGAAAACCTGCTGAACGAGGGCGCGCTGCTGGCCGCCCGGGCCAACCGGCCCTGCATCCTCATGGAGGATCTGGAGGAAGGCCTGCTGAAGGTCAGCTACGGTCCCCAGAAGAAGAGTCACAAGATCTCCGAGCGCAGCCGCCGCCTGACGGCCTACCACGAGGCGGGCCACGCTGTGGCCGCCTGGAATCTGCCCCACCATCCCCCGGTGCAGATGGTCTCCATCATTCCCCGGGGTCCCGCGGGCGGTCTGACCATGTATCTGCCGGAGGAGGACCAGGATACCGCCAGCCGGGGCGAGATGTTTGACTATATCGTCTCCGCCCTGGGCGGACGGATTGCCGAAAGCCTGAAAATGGACGACATTTCCACCGGCGCGTCCTCCGACATCCAGCAGGCTACGGCCATTGCCCACGATATGGTCACCCGCTACGGCATGTCCGACGCCCTGGGCACCGTCCGCTACGGCGACGACGGAGAGGTCTTTGTAGGCATGAGCTACGGCCGCACCAAGCCCTATTCCGAGGAGACCGCCGGCAAGATCGACGACGAGGTTCGCCGGATCGTGGATCAGGCCTACGAGCAGTGCCGGAACATCCTGCGGTCCAACGACGACAAGCTGGAGGCTGTGGCGTCCTATCTCATGGAACACGATACCATGACCCGCTCCCAGTTCACCGCCTGCATGAAGGGCCAGCCCATTCCCGAGGCCGAGTCCGAGTCCATCTTTGACCGCTTTGCGGAGCTGGAAAAACAGGAACAGGAAAAATCCGGCGTCCCCACGGAGGACGAAACCCCGGCGAATGACGAAAACAACGTGTAATACGCATAAAAAAACAGGGCTTGCCCTGTTTTTTATGTCTATCGGACAAAAACCGTTGCATCGAGGCTGTTTTCATAGTATAATATTCATGTCGCACTTCGATGGCAGGAGGAAATACCATGGCAAAACTCTATTTCAAATACGGTGCAATGGGCTCTTCCAAAACCGCCCAGGCCCTGATTACCAAGTATAACTACGAAGAGAACGACATGCGGGTCTGGCTCATAAAGCCCGCCACCGACAGCCGGGACGGAGTCTCTCTGGTCCGCTCCCGGATCGGTCTGGAGGCAGAGGCGGAAACCATGTCCCCCGAGGCGGATCTCTTTGCCCTGTTCCAGGCACGAAACGCCGACGTGGTGATCGTGGACGAGTGTCAGTTCTTGCCGCCGGAGCAGATCGACCAGCTCCGACAGATCGTGGACGTGCTGAACATTCCGGTGCTCTGCTTCGGCCTGCGGACCGATTTCCAAACGAAGCTCTTCCCCGGCAGCCGCCGTCTTTTTGAGCTGGCAGACTCCATTCAGGAGATCAAAACCATCTGCGACTGTGGCTCCAAGGCCACAGTCAACGCCCGGGTGGACAGCGACGGCTACGTGATCACCGAGGGCGCCCAGGTGGTGCTGGGGGGCAACGACCGCTACGTCGCCATGTGCCACCGGTGCTGGCAGAAAGCCATTATGGAACACAAAAAAGTCAAACTGCACAGACATTAGGCAATCGCTGAATCGGCAATCGGGAATCGGAAATCTGCGCAATCTGCCCGCTGCGGTAAGAGATCCCAGCGGCGCGCACCGGTGCGCGTCGCTGCCGAGCTTTTCATATTTCGTCGTTCTCCTGTTGCCTATCGCCTGATGCCTATTGCCTGATGCTCATTGCATCAACGAAAGGAGTATCTGAAGATGAACTACCCGACCCCACATATCAAGGCAACCCCTGCCGACTTCGGGCAGACGGTCCTCATGCCCGGCGATCCGCTCCGGGCCAAATACATCGCGGATCATTTTCTCAAGGATCCTGTTCTGGTGAACAACGTCCGGGGCGTCCAGGGCTACACCGGCACCTACAAGGACGTCCGAGTCTCCGTCATGGCCTCCGGCATGGGCATGCCCTCCATCGGCATCTACTCCCGGGAGCTCTACGAGGCCTACAACGTCCGCAACATCATGCGCATCGGCTCCGCCGGAGCCATTCAGCCGGACATCAACCTGAAGGACATCGTGATGGCCATGGGCGCCAGCATGGATTCCAACTATCAGGCCCAGTTCCACCTGATGGGCACCTTCGCCCCCATCTGCTCCTTTGAAATGCTCCACGCAGCCACCCAGTCCGCCGAGGAGCTGGGAGCCGTCTACCACGTGGGCAACATTCTGTCCTCCGACTTCTTCTATGACGACGATGAGGGCGTCCCCGACGCTTTGGACCCCAAGAAGAACTGGCAGAAGATGGGCATTATGGCCATCGAAATGGAATCCGCCGCCCTCTATCTGAACGCGGCCCGGCTGCGGAAGAACGCCCTGTGTATCTGCACCGTCTCCGATCAGCTGGTCCGGCACGAATACCTCTCCGCCGACGAGCGCCAGACCGGCTTCGAGCAGATGATGAAGGTAGCGCTGGAAACGGCGGTCAAGCTCGAAAAGTAAAAAGTAAGAAGCCGGAAGTAAGAATGCTTCGTTTGTTTACCTCTTACTTCTTACCTCTTGCTTCTTCCTTCGCTAAGAGAAAGGTATGTGATAACATGAAACGTGTTTTTCTGTTCGTTCTGGACTCCTGCGGGGCCGGGGAAATGCCGGACGCGGCGAAGTTCGGGGATTACAACGTCAACACCCTGCGGTCCTGTTCCACCTCCAAGCTGCTGGACATCCCCAATATGCGGGCGGCGGGCCTGGGCAACATTGACGGATTGGACTTCCTGGGCCCCGTGGCAAAGCCCGCCGGCGCCTACTGCAAGCTGGCGGAGGCCTCCATGGGCAAGGACACCACCATCGGCCACTGGGAGATTGCCGGCGTAGTCTCCCCCAATCCCCTGCCCACCTATCCCAACGGCTTCCCCGAAGAAGTGCTGAAGCCCTTCCGGGAGGCCACCGGCCGGGGCGTCCTGGCCAACGCCCCCTGGTCCGGCACCGCCGTCATCAATGAATACGGCGATGAGCACGTGAAAACCGGGGATCTGATCGTCTACACCTCCGCCGACTCCGTTTTCCAGATTGCCGCCCACGAGGACGTGGTGCCCCCGGAGCAGCTCTACGAATACTGCCGCATTGCCCGGAAGATCCTCCGGGGCAGGCACGGGGTTGGCCGGGTCATCGCCCGTCCCTTCATCGGCAGCAGCGGCAACTACACCCGCACCGCCAACCGCCACGACTTCTCCCTGGAGCCTCCCCGGAAGACCATGCTGGACGCCTTCAAGGACGCGGGGCTGGACTCCATCGCCGTGGGCAAGATTTTTGACATCTTCGCCGGACAGGGCACCACGGAGCACGTCTACACCAAGGGCAACACCGACGGCATGGCCAAGACCATGGCTTATGCCGACAAGGATTTCACCGGCCTCTGCTTCATCAATCTGGTGGACTTCGACATGCTCTACGGCCACCGGCGGAACATCGACGGCTACGCCGCGGCTCTGACGGAGTTTGACGGCTGGCTGGCAGAGTTCATGAAAAAAATGGGCCCCGAGGACCTGGTGATGATCACCGCCGACCACGGCTGCGACCCCGCCTACCGGGCCACCACCGATCACACCCGGGAATACATCCCCCTGCTGATCCTGGGCGACAAGGTCAAGCCCGGCAATCTGGGCGTCCGGACCCGCTTCGCGGACATCGCGGCCACCATCTGCGACGTCTTTGGCCTGGCGCTGGAGACCGAGGGAGAGAGCTTCAAAGAGGAAATTTTGTAACCGTCTCGGGGTACGTTCTTTCACGTTAATCTTTGCAGCACCGTAGTGGCTGACAATCCGGCAGCCATAGCGCGAAGCGCTTTTTGCACGGGGTTATGGCTGCGCAGGTGCGCAGTCGCTACGGCCATTGACGGAAGAATTTAGATGAAACAACGTCGTAGGGGCGAGCATTGCTCGTCCCAATCCATCGTACAGAAACTCCGAACAACGCAGGTGCCGCTATGGAAACAGAACACCGCAGAAAGCAAAACCGGCTCCCGGATTTTGATTACAGCCAAAACTATGCGTATTTCATCACGATGTGCGCAGAAAACAGGCAATGCGTGTTTGGCACCGTCGTTGATGCAGGAGAAGGTCAGGCACCGCTGATTGGCCTGTCAGCCATCGGAATGATTGCGGATCAGTCCGTACAAGCAATCCCCGTCCATTATCCAAGCGTGCGGCTTGAGAACTACGTAATTATGCCAAACCATATCCATTTGCTGCTGCGGTTGGAGAATCCTGCTGCGGAACGGGCCGTCTCGGTTTCGAAGGTTATCCAACAGTTTAAAGGGTACGTAACGAAACGGGTCGGGCGCTCCGTCTGGCAAAAGCTGTATTACGACCATGTGATTCGAGATGCGAATGACTTTGCCGTCAGATGGCAATACATCGAAAACAACCCATATCGTTGGCTGGAAGACAAATACTATGTCTGCGATTGACGTGTCGCGTTTGGGGACGAGCAATGCTCGCCCCTACGGACGCTTCTTCACGGCATTCATTTCGCAGCATTGAGTCCGGCGCAACCGAAAGGAGTAATGAAATGACCACACCTGAAAAACTTGTCGCTCTGGCACGGGAGGCCAGGGGGCAGGCCTATGTCCCCTACTCCGGCTTCTCCGTGGGCGCGGCGCTGCTCTGCGCCGACGGAACCGTTTACCAGGGCTGCAACATCGAAAACGCAGCCTTCGGGCCCACCATCTGCGCCGAGCGGGTAGCCGTGTTCAAGGCCGTTTTCGACGGGAAACGGGACTTTGCGGGCATTGCCGTAGCCGGCGGACGGGCCGGGCAGGAGGTCACGGGACTCTTTCCCCCCTGCGGGGTCTGCCGCCAGGTGCTGCGGGAGTTCTGCGGTCTGGATTTCCCTCTCTATCTGGCAAAAGAGGACGGAAAGTTCGAAACGCACACTTTGGGCGAATTGTTGCCCATCAGCTTTTCCAACGCCGACATGGGCTGACCCTTTTGTGCATTTTTAACAAAAATGGAACTGGCTCTTGATTTTTGAGACCGGTTGTGCCATAATGCGTGTAATGATGCGGCCCTGCGGCCTGTCATATTTTATTTTAGAAAATGGAGGAACAAAAATGAAGAAGATTCTTGCTCTCCTTCTGGTTGTTGTTATGGTCGCTGCTATGTTTGTCGCCTGTGACAATCAGAAGACTCCGGAGACCACCAAGGCCCCCGATGGCACCCAGGCCCCCGAGGCCACCAAGGCCCCCGAGAACACCAAGGCCCCCGAGGACACCAAGGCCCCCGAGGACACCAAGGCCCCCGAAGACACCAAGGCCCCCGAAGACACCAAGCCCGTTGACACCGACGTGAACGCCGACGACATCGCCGACACCATGACTTCTGCCGACGGCAAGTACGAAGTCGCTTTCGTCACCGACGTGGGCCAGCTGAAGGACAAGTCCTTCAACCAGGGCACCTTCGACGGCGTCAAGCTTTTCGCCAATGCCAACGGCAAGTCCTACAAGTACTATCAGCCCGCCAACGGCTCCGACGCCACCGATGACGACCGCTTTGAGGCCATGAAGGCCGCCTGCGACAACGGCGCCAAGGTCGTTGTCTGCGCCGGCTTCATGCAGGGCACCGCCCTGGCTCAGGCCGCTGCCGCTTACCCCGACGTCAAGTTCGTCTTCATCGACGGTTGGTCCCTCGGCATGGACAATGTCGCCGGCATCGTCTTCCACGAAGAGCAGTGCGGCTACCTGGCCGGTTACGCTGCTGTTAAGGAAGGCTACACCAAGCTGGGCTTCACCGGCGGCGGCGGCGGCACCAATGATGCCTGCTGCCGTTACGGCTACGGCTATGTCCAGGGCGCTGACGCTGCTGCCAAGGAAATGGGCGTCAACGTTGAGATGAACTACACCTGGCTCTACGGCGCTTCCTTCTCCCCCTCTGCTGAGCTGCAGACCCTGTGCGCCGGCTGGTATGAGAACGGCACCGAGGTCATCTTCTCCTGCGGCGGTTCCATCTTCGACTCCGTCACTGCTGCTGCTGACGCTGCCGGCAAGAAGGTCATCGGCGTGGACGTCGACCAGAGCTTCTCTTCCAAGACCGTCATCACCTCCGCTCTGAAGGGCATCGGCGAGGCTGCTTATCAGGCTCTCGAGGCTGCTTTCGGCGTGAAGGGCGACTGGACCGAGTGGGCCGGCAATAACTGCAAGAACCTGGGTGCCGCTGAAGGCTCCGTGGGTCTGCCTGTTGCTACCTGGTCTCTGAAGAACTGGAGTGTTGAAGACTACAACGCCATGTTCGCCAAGATCGTTAGCGGTGAGATCGTTGTCGACGCCGACTTCTCCAAGCTGGCTTCCACCGACAACGTCAAGCTGAACGTCGTGGAGTAATCCGCGAATATCTCTGCATTACATTTCGTGGGAAAGGCTTTTACCTTTCCCACGATTTTTATTATTATTCAAATTTCGTTCATAATTTCCCCGAAAAGGCAAAATAGCTGTTGCCATTCCTGTGAATATGTGCTAAAATGTAAAATGTTAATGATGGGGAAGTGTAACGCCGTCCGTTAACAAATCTGCATGGAACAAAAGGAGAATGCTATGAAACACAGAAAAATTGCCTTTGCCGCGCTGCTCTGCGTGACGCTGGTCTGTGGTCTGTTCCTTTCGGCCTGCACGGGGTCCGTTACGGAGGTAAAGGGTCTGGATTCCGCTTTGGAAAAGGCTGTCAGGGACTATCTCGCCGATTATGTGAAGGCGAATCTTGCCGACTACCAATACGATCAGGAATCCACTCAGATCAATTCCCCGGCAAACGACGGCATCAACTACACAGTCAAGGGCACACTCGGGCTCAAGAATAAGGCAAGCGGAGCCGCCGCTTCCTCTGCTTTTGAGCTGCGTGTAGAGTTCATCAACTACGTAGGCCAGACGACGGCCACCTTCCGTATGCTAGAGGCCAACGTCGGGGCCCCCCGCTGATCAGAGCGGTTTCATTCGAACAGGAAAGCAGGTGCGAAATGGACAAATCTCAGGATTATGTCATTGAGATGCTGAACATCACCAAGGTGTTCCCCGGCATCAAAGCAAATGATAACATCACGCTCCAGCTCCGCCGCGGCGAAATCCACGCGCTGCTGGGCGAAAACGGCGCCGGCAAATCCACGCTGATGAGCGTGCTCTTCGGTCTGTACCAGCCCGAGGAAGGCGTCATCAAGAAGAACGGCGAGATCGTCAAAATCAACGACCCCAATGACGCGACAGCCCTGAACATCGGCATGGTGCATCAGCACTTTAAGTTAATCGAGGTCTTTACCGTTCTGGACAACATCATTCTCGGCGCGGAGACCACAAAGATGGGCTTTCTGCAAAAAAAGGAAGCCCGCAAAAAGGTGGAGGAGCTTTCCAAGCGTTACGGCCTGAACGTAGACCTAGACGCCAAGGTTGAAGACATCACCGTGGGCATGCAGCAGCGTGTGGAGATTCTCAAGATGCTCTACCGCGACAACGAAATCCTAATCTTCGACGAGCCCACCGCGGTTCTGACCCCCCAGGAAATCGACGAGCTGATGGAGATTATGCGCGGCTTTGCCAAGGAGGGCAAATCCATCCTCTTCATCACCCACAAGTTGAACGAGATCATGGCGGTCGCGGACCGGGTTTCCGTGCTGCGAAAGGGCAAATATATCGGCACGGTGGACGTGGCAAACACCACAAAGCAGGAGCTGTCCAACATGATGGTGGGCCGTCCCGTCCAGCTCCAGGTCCAGAAGGATCCGGCCCAGCCCAAAGAGGTCATTTTGGACGTGAAGGATTTCACCGTCCCCTCCAGGCTGCACCACAACGACGCCGTGAAGCACGTTTCCTTCCAGGCTCGCGCGGGCGAGATCGTCTGTATTGCCGGTATCGACGGCAACGGTCAGAGCGAGCTGATCTACGGCCTCACCGGTCTGGAGAAATCCAGCAGCGGCACCGTGACACTCTGCGGTGAAGACATCACCAAGGCTTCTATCCGCACCCGGCTGGGCAATCTCAGCCACATTCCCGAGGACCGGCACAAGCACGGTCTGGTGCTGGACTTCACCCTGGAGCAGAATCTGGCGCTCCAGCGCTTCCGCGAGAAGGGCTTCCAGCACTTTGGTTTCATTAACAACGGCAACGTCCGGCAGTACGCCCAGCGGCTCATCGATCAGTTCGACGTCCGCTCCGGTCAGGGCCCTGTGACCACCGCCCGCTCCATGTCCGGCGGCAACCAGCAGAAGGCGATTATCGCCCGGGAGCTGGACCGCGACAAGCCGCTGATCGTCGCAGTTCAGCCCACCCGCGGTCTGGATGTGGGCGCCATCGAATACATCCACAATCAGCTCGTCAACGAGCGGGACGAGGGCAAGGCTGTCCTCCTGGTCTCCCTGGAGCTGGACGAGGTCATGAGCCTCTCCGACCGGATACTGGTCATGTATGAAGGCGAGATCGTGGGCGAACTGGATCCCAAGCAGACCACCGTTCAGGAGCTTGGCCTGTACATGGCAGGCGCAAAACGTCAAGGAGGTATGAGCCATGAATAAGTCTCCCTTATTACAGCGGGCCGGCACCCAAAAGCTCATTGCCTCGGTGCTGTCCATTGTGATTGGCCTGTTCTTCGGCAGCATTCTGGTTCTGATTGTCGGCCTCGCCACCTCCGATATCGGCGCCAAGGGTGCCTGGGACGGCATCCGGCTTATCTTCATTGGTCTGTTCTCCAAGAGCCGTGATGCGTCAGGCAACCTGGTTTTCGGCATGAACACCACCAACGTGGGCAACATGCTCTTCCGGGCTACCCCCTTGATTATGACGGGTCTTTCCGTGGCAATTTCCCAGAAAACTGGTCTGTTCAACATCGGCGCTCCCGGTCAGTACTTGATGGGCACCATGGCCACGCTGATGATTGCGCTCTCCATCCCCTCAACCTCTGTCCCCCCCTTCCTGATCTGGATTCTGGCTTTCCTGGGTGGCTGTATCGCCGGCGCTCTCTGGGGCGCGATTCCCGGCATGCTCAAGGCCTTCCTCAATATCAACGAGGTCATTGCCTGTATCATGACCAACTGGATCGCCGCAAATCTGGTCACCTGGCTCTTTGATATTGCCAGCTTCAGCACCATCAAGGGCAGCTTCTACTGCCAGACTAAATGGAAGATCGCCGACGGCACCTTCAAGAACCTCATTGAGAACACGAAATCCGGCTACGTCTACAAAACCACATGGAATAATGTGGCAACTCCGAAGTTGGGCTTGGACAAAGTATTCCCCGGCTCCCAGGTCAATGCCGGCATCCTCATTGCCATTCTGATTGCCATCGTCGTTTTCATTATCATCAACAAGACCACCTTTGGCTTCCAGCTCAAGGCCTGCGGCTCCAACCGTCACGCTGCCCGCTACGCTGGCATTAAGGATCGCGCCAACATCATTTACTCCATGGCCATCGCGGGCGCCCTAGCTGCCGCCGGAGCTGCCCTCTACTACCTCTCCGGCAACACGGAGTTCAACTGGCATACCGATCAGACCCTCCCGGCAATCGGCTTCAACGGCATCCCTGTGGCCCTGCTGGCGGTCAACAATCCGGTCGGTGTCATCTTCTCGGGTACCTTTATGGCAATGCTGAACATTATCGGCACTCAGCTGACCAAGTTCACGGCTTATAACGAGTACATCACGGACGTTATCATTGCCGCCATCGTGTACCTCAGCGCGTTCTCCCTAGTAATCCGCTCCCTCATCAGCGGCAGAAAGAAAAAGGTCGCTGTGGTGAACGACGCCAACGCAGAGAAGAATCCTGTTACGCCGACTGAAGCAAAGACTGAGAAAGGAGGTGCGCAGGCATGACATTCCTGGTTCAACAGACACTCCTGTTCGCGATTCCGCTGATGATTGTCGCACTGGCCGGCGTGTTCTCCGAGAGAAGCGGTATCATCAACTTGGCGCTGGAAGGCATCATGATTATGGGCGCCTTTGTAGGCGTGCTGTCCGTCCGTCTTCTCCAGAGCGTCCCCGCTTTCCAGGAGGCAGCCAGGCAACTTGCGGAATTCAACGCAGGAAACATCGAATCCTCTTCCGCTTGGTTGACGCTTCAGGGAATGGAAGTTCTCTGTATGCTGATTGCTGCGGCGGCAGGCGCCATCTTCTCTCTGCTGCTGTCCTACGCCTCCATCAATCTGAAGGCTGACCAGACCATCGGTGGCACTGCTCTGAACCTGCTGGCTCCCGCCATCTCCCTCTTCCTGATCCGTATCATCGTCAACCAAAACACCATGGGCATGGAAGGCGGTGCAGGCGGCGCAAGTTGGTTCCTGATCCGCAAGACCTTCTTCGGATATGACTCCAATGCGGATCTTGGCTTCCTGGGCAGCACTTTCCTGGACAAGACCTACCTGGCCACCTACCTGACCATTATCGTCTTTGTCCTCATGTCCATCTTCCTTTACAAGACCCGCTTTGGCCTGCGGCTCCGCTCCTGCGGTGAAAATCCTCAGGCTGCGGCCTCCTTAGGCATTAACGTCTTCAAGATGCGCTACGCAGGCGTCACCATCTCCGGTGCGCTGGCTGGCATGGGCGGCTTTGTCTACGCCCTCACCACCCAGGGTTGCACCACCAACGGCGACGTGGCCGGCTTCGGCTTCCTGGCCCTGGCCGTCATGATCTTCGGCAACTGGAAGCCCCTGAACATTGCCCTGGGTGCCCTGCTCTTCGGCCTGTTCAAGTGCATCGCCGCCTCCTACTCCACGCTGGACATCAACGGCGACGGTCGCTTCTTCCTCAGCGAAATCGGCGTCAGCTCCTACATCTATCGCCTGCTGCCCTACGTCATTACGCTGATTGTTCTGGCCTTGACTTCCAAGAGCTCCCGTGCCCCCAAGGCAGAGGGTATTCCCTATGACAAGGGCATGCGATAAGCTCTTGACATTTCGCGCAAATACTGCTAAAATCTACACCGGCGGGGGGGAACTCCGCCGGTGTAAAATTTTAAATATGGTGCGGATTCGGAGGTATGGGAATGGAAAAGATTTTGGTCATCGGTATCGCCGGCGGCTCCGGCAGCGGCAAAACCACCCTGATGCGCAACCTCACCGAGGGCTTTGGCGACGGGATCACGGTTCTGAGTCATGACAACTACTACCGAGCCCACGACGAGCTGCCCTTTGAGCAGCGCAGCAAGCTCAACTACGACCACCCCGACGCCTTCGAGACCGACCTGATGATCGAGCATCTGAAGCAGCTCAAGCAGGGCAAGCCCATCCAGTGCCCCGTCTATGACTACACCATCCACAACCGCACCGCGGAAACCATTACCGTGGAGCCCAAGAGCGTCATTATTGTGGAGGGCATTCTGATTTTTGAGAACAAGGCCCTCTGCGACCTGATGGACATCAAGATCTTCGTGGACACCGACGACGACGTCCGCCTGATCCGCCGGATCAAGCGGGACGTGGCCAAGCGCGGCAGAAGCCTTCAGTCCGTGCTGACCCAGTACCTGGAGACCGTCAAGCCCATGCACGAGCAGTTCGTGGAGCCCAGCAAAAAGAACGCCGACGTGGTGGTTCTGGAGGGCGGCAAAAACCTTGTCGCCCTGAATATGATCACCAGTCAGATCCAGCACCATATCGATCACTGCAGCGATCCGGCAGTCTCAGATAAGCACGCCGAATAAGAACGAAGAAGGAGTATCAAAGCCTTATGAATCGTATAATCTCTCTGGTCCTGGCCCTGTGCCTGGTCCTTTGCCTGGCCGCCTGCTCGGACAAGACTACCCCCTCCGAGACCACGACCACGCCCAAAACCGAAGTCCCCGCCACCACCACCGTCCCCACTACCGTCCCCACCACCGAGGCGCCCACGACGGCCGTACCGACCACGCAGATCCCCGCCACGGAGGCACCGGTTGCCACCATTTCCACCACCGAAGTTTCCGTGACGGAACCGCGTCCCAGCGATGAGCGGCCTACACAGCCCGATGAGATCGCCAGCGTACGGGGCGTCGTGGACGGAACCAGCTACATTAACGAATACTTTGGCCTGCAAATCGACGCCCCCACCGGCTGGATGTTCTACACTGCGGAGCAGATTGCCCAGGTGAACAACATGGCCGCGGATATGCTCGAGGGAAGCGACATTGGTGATTTGATTGCCCAAAACGGTCAAATGACGGACATGATGATGTTCAATCTTGCCGGCTCCTCTGTCAACCTGGTCATCCAGCCCAGCCAGGCCCTTCTGGTTGCCTATTCCGATTCGGAGATTTTCAGTCTCCTCGAAAATACCTTCGAAACCCAGATGACCGCCGCCGGCATGCATGTAGACGCCTACGAGGTAATCCAGGTCAAGCTGGGCGGCGAGGACAAGGACGTCCTTCACATGTCCGTAAGCTACAGCGGCGTAAATATCCAGCAATATCAGGCGTGGTTCCGGGATTCCAATTACATCGCCGTTCTCACCGCGTCCATTGCGGACGACACCGATCCTCAGGAATTCTTCAACTGCATTACGCTGAACTAATCATCCCGGCCATCGCCCATCCCCGGGCGATGGCCTTTCTTAGGAGGCATCCATGCCATACGAAGCTCTGGCGTCAGCCTATGACCGCCTGACCAACGACGTACCCTACGGGGAGATTCTGGAATTCTACCGCCACCTTTGGACGGCTTACGGCCTGGAGCCCGCCTCGGCGGTGGACCTGGCCTGTGGCACCGGGTCCATGGCCCTGCTGCTGGCCCGGGAGGGCATGTACGTCCTGGGCGTGGACCGCAGCGAGGAGATGCTGACCCTGGCGGCGGAAAAAGCCATGGAACTGGACAACCCACCCTACTTCATCCGCCAGCGGATGGAAAAGCTGCGGCTGCCCGCCCCGGTGGACCTAGTGGTCTGCTGCCTGGACGGGGTCAACTACCTGACGGATCCCGCCGCCCTACGGGAGAGCTTTTCCCGGGTCCGGGACGCTCTGAGGCCCGGCGGCCTGTTCATCTTCGACATCAACTCCGAGGCCAAGCTCCGGGGGCTGGACGGCCAGATTCTGCTGGACGAGGACGATGAGGTGTTCTGCCTCTGGCGAGCGGAGTTCGACGAAGATACCCGGATCTGTACCTACGGAATGGACATTTTCCAGAAGCAGGGCCGGCTCTGGTCCCGGGACCGGGAGGAGCACCTGGAATACGCCTATCGGGTGGGAGAATTGACCGCATGGCTGGCCGAGGCAGGCTTCTCCGGGCTCAAGGTCTGCGGAGATCGCAAGCTGGAATCCCCGGCCCCCGACGAGCAACGGATTTTCATTGCGGCACAGCGCCCTGAGAGAATTGAAAATTGACAGGTGGCAGTTGACAATTCTCGGTGTTTTGCAGATTGCCATCTGCAAAAGCAAAAGCTTTCCCGTCTGTCATTCTGCCTTGCCCTGAGCAAAGCCGAAAGGGCAGCGAAGAATCCGCATCCCCTGTTCCAATTTCAAATTCATCCTCAAATGGCAATTTGAGGACACCACCATTATTCATTATTCGTTATCCATTGGGACGGCACAGCCGTCCCTACCCAGGAGGTATCTATGTCCGACCAAATTTTGCGCGCCATGACCACCGACGGGTGGGTCAAGGCTGTCGCCATCAATTCCAAAAACATCGTGGAACGGGCCCGGACCATCCACGGCACCACCCCCACCGCCACGGCCGCCCTGGGCAGGACCCTGTCCGCCTGCGCCATGCTGGGCAATATGCAGAAAATCGAAAACGGCTCCGTCACCCTGCAAATCAAGGGCGGCGGGCCTCTGGGAACCGTTCTTGCGGTCTCCGACGCGGAGGGCAACGTCCGGGGCTATGTGCAGAATCCCCACATCACCCTGCTGGAAAAGTACGCCGGGAAGCTGGACGTGGGCGCCGCCGTGGGCACGGACGGCATGCTGACCGTGATCCGGGACTTGCAGATGAAGGAGCCCTACGTGGGCTCCGTGGAGCTGGTCTCCGGGGAGATCGGCGACGACGTCACCGCCTATCTGGTGCAGTCCGAGCAGTGTCCCTCCGCCTGCGGCCTGGGCGTGCTGGTGGACGTGGATCACAGCGTCAAGGCAGCAGGTGGCTTCATTTTGCAGCTCCTGCCCGGCGCGCCGGAGTCCGTCATCGACAAGCTGGAGGCAGGCATTGCCGCCGCGGGCCCCGTCACAACCATGCTGGATTCCGGCCTGTCCCTGCGGGAAATGCTTTCCAGGGTCACCGGTGGCATGGAACTGGAATTCTTTGAGCCCACTGAGGTGGAATACCGCTGCTACTGCAACCGGGACCGGGTGGAGGCGGCCCTCATCAGCCTGGGAAAGGAAGAACTGGCAGAAATTGCCGAATCAAACGAGGACGTCAAAATGGAATGTCAATTCTGCGACGCCAAGTATGTGTTTACGCCGGACGATGTGCGAAGCCTGTTAGCAGGACTGTAAAACAAAAGAAAGAGGTAAGAGTTAAGAAGTAAGAAGTTGCTCAAACAAGCAATTCTTACTTCTTGCTTTTTCCTTCTTCCCTAAATTCGGAGCAGCCGTTTGGCATTCTCGGAGGTGGTCTCCCCCATTCTCACCGGGGAGATACCCTTGATCTCGTCCAGCCACGAAATTCGGCTGGATTTGCCTGCGGCAAATTGCATTCGTTCCGAATGCCGGACGAGCAATGCTCGTCCCTACGGTGGGAACGGCAAAGGCCCGGCAGCTGCGCACGCCTGTGCGCCGCTGCCGGGCCAAAACTGCAAAAGTAAGAGGAAAGAAGCAAGAAGCTGCTCAAACGAGAAATTCTTACTTCTTACTTCTTTCTTCTTCCTTTTTACTTCTTACTTCTTATTTTTTTCCCTAAATTCGGAACAGCCGTTTAGCGTTCTCGGTGGTGATCTCTCCCATTTCCTCCGGGGTGACGCCTTTGATCTCGGCCAGCTTCGCGGCGACCAACGGAACCAGGCGGCTGTCGTTCCGCCTTCCCCGGTGGGGCTCCGGAGCCATATAGGGGCAGTCCGTCTCGATCAAAATCCGGTCCAGAGGCAGCCACTGGGCCACCTCCACCGCCTTTCTGGCATTTTTGAAGGTGACAACCCCGGTGAAGCCGATATACCAGCCCCGCTGGACCAGCTCCCGGGCCAGTTCCAAAGAGCCGGAATAGCAGTGGAAGACCCCTGTGACCTCGGGGAACTGGCGGATCAGCTCCATGCCGTCGGCATGGGCCTCTCGCTCGTGGACGATGACGGGCAGGTCCAGCTCCCGGGCCATCTCCAGCTGCTTGCGGAAGGCGGGAAGCTGCACCTCCCGGGTGGGATTCTCATAGTGGTAG
Source organism: Oscillospiraceae bacterium (assembly GCA_016282135.1). Classification (GTDB taxonomy): domain Bacteria; phylum Bacillota; class Clostridia; order Oscillospirales; family Oscillospiraceae; genus JAFRPC01. The sequence goes on along the minus strand of JAEEKA010000054.1, from coordinate 17,878 downwards.
TCCAGGCCGATCTCTCCGATGGCCTTCACCCGCTCGTCGGCACAGAGCTGCCGGTACAGGGCCAGCCGGGCCTCGTCCAACTGGGCCGCGTCGTCCGGGTGGGAGCCCACGGCGGCATAGACGAAGGGGTATTTGTGGGCCAGGGCCACGCTTTGCAGGCTGCTTTTCAGGTCGCAGCCCACGTTCATTATCAGCCCCACCTCCCGCTCCGGCAGCTGGGCGAAAATCTCCTCCCGGTCAGCGTCAAACCGCGGATGGTCCAGATGGGCGTGGGAGTCAAAATACATGGATTCGTCCTCCTTCATTCATTTCGCCCCATTATAGCACGGAGGCAGGGGAAAAGCTATACGCTTTTGTCAAAAAATTAGTAAGTATTTCGAAAAAACTTTTAGTTTTCCAGAAAATATTTGTGGCATTTTGGAGAATTCTGTGCTATGATATAATTTAGGATTATAGGCGGATTTGTTTTTTGAAACGGCCGCCCCGGTCTGAAAAATCATAAAAATGGAGGAAACGCTATGAAGAAACACTGCACAAGAGCATTGGCCCTGCTGCTGGCTCTGGTCATGGTTCTCTCCGCGATGCCCGTCCTCAGCTTTGCCACTGAGGAAGGCGAAGAAGCGGTTGCGATCGAAGGCCTTCCCGGCGATCAAGCCTATGGCGTTCTGTTCAACGTAGGCAACTACGTGATGGGCGCTGACGTCAGCGGCGGCGGCGCGCCCGCCAAGTCCGTGGAAGTAACCACCGACGGCAAGAAAATCAAGAGCCTTCCCAACGGCACCGCCATCATCAAGTTTGTCAAATCCGGAGATGACTACATCTTCCAGGTTGGCAGCCAGTACCTCGCTCTGAACGACAGCGAAGAGCTGGTCTACGTGGACGAAATCGGCACCAACGGCTACGCCAAGTGGACCTTCATCCCGGACCAGGCCGGAAAAGCCGGGTACTACAACATCAAGAACGTGGGCTTCCAGTACAACGGCAACCCCGTCTATCTGGAGGTCTACAACGGCAATTTCAAGCCCTGGAGCTACAAGGCTTCCACCGCCAACCTCTACCAGTTCAAGGTCTTCGCCACCACCGCCGACGAGGACGGTCGTGTGGGCGACGTAATTGAGGCCGGTCCCGTGCCCGTGGACGGCGGCAAGTACGTGGTGTACAACCACTACGCCCGGGCCGTGATGGGCCAGCCCACCGGCGAGGACGTGGCCGCCCCCGCGCTGCAGGCCGCGGCTGCCCTGGTGCAGGACGGCGCCATCGCCTATGAAGACGTGGCCGACGGCGGTATGATCTTCACCGTCCACGTGGGCGGCACCGCTGCCAACCCCGTCTACTCCTTCGAGAACAACGGCAAGTATCTGGCCATGCCGGAGAACACCGTGGACGAAAACGGCAAGACCAACAACGACGAGACTCTGCTGCTCATCGACTGGCCCACCGACCCCGAGAAGCAGGGCTATGCCCAGTGGACCCTGGTGGAACGGGCAGGCGGCTACGAGATGAAGAACAAGGCCGCCAAGTACGGCAACTATTACTGCAGCATCGAGTTCTTCAACGACGTGTTCAGCGGCTGGACCTACAAGGCCGACTCCGTTGAGCTCTTCGCCATGAACTTCTACCCCATGGAGGACCTGGACGGCCAGGGCTACGTGGTGAACCCCAGGGCTGTCATTGACACTCCCGATCCCGCCATTGGCTCGGACTGCCCCGTCACCTTCAAGCTGGACGACGCCGGCACCCTGGCCTCCGTCACCGCTTCCTATCAGGTGGACGACAATGCCGCCGTGCCCGTGGAGCCCGAAATGGTTCAGAAGCAGGGCAGCTTCACCGTGCCCGCCGCCGCGTTGGATGGCGGCCACATCCTGAAGATCACCGTCTCCGCCAGCAACACTGTTCCCAAGACCTATGAGGCGGAGCTGGAAACCGAGATCCGGGACGAGCCTCTGATCCTCGGCGCTACCCCCGCCTCCAACTCCGCCACCGGCGAAGACAAGCGGCCTGAAATCTCCGTCACCTTTGCCAATGTCGGCGCCAACCCCAGCTTCCTGATGCAGCTGGACGGCGAGACCGTGCCCGCTGCGGTCTCCGGCGACAAGCTGTCCTACACTCCCGCGGAAGACCTGGCCGACGGCAAGCACGCTGTCTCCGTCACCATCACCCGCGCTGACGGCAAGTCCGTCTCCAAGAACTGGAACTTCTTCGTGGGCGTGGGCGGCGAGACCCTGTACTTCGGTCAGATCCATGCCCATACCGCGGAATACTCCGACGGCGCCGGCACCCTGGAGGACGCCTACGAGCACGCGCACGGCGTGGACGATATGGACTTCATCATCGTCACCGACCACTCCAACTACTTCGACACCACCGCCACCGCCACCACCTCCAGCTACTACAACCTGAGCTCCCTGCTCCAGAACGCCGCCAAGACCACTACCAAGTGGGAAGAGGCCCGGGCAACCGCCAAGGAGTACAATGAGCTCTATGACGACTTCCTCTGCGTGTACGGCTACGAGATGACCTGGTCCGGCGGCCCCGGCCACACCAACACCTTCAACACCTACGGTGTGGTCTCTCGGAACAACAAGGACCTGAACAACAAAACCGGTTACGCCGGCATGCACCTGTACAACGACCTGATGGTCAACGCCGACAAGGGCCTGGACATTGACGGCGCCGAGGCCAAGACCACCCGGGACGGCGCTGAGGTCACCGGCGTCAACGCCACCAAGAACATCCCCTTCGACGAGGAAGGCAACGCCGTTCCCGTCATTTCCCAGTTCAACCACCCCGGCAAGACCTTCGGCAACTTCGACAACTACGCGGGCTACTCCTCCAAGCGCGACGACGTGCTGAACCTCATTGAGGTCGGTAACGGCGAAGGCAAGGTGGGCGGCTCCTCCTACTTTCCCTCCTATGAGGAGTACGACCTCTGCCTGTCCATGGGCTGGCACGTGGCTCCCACCAACAACCAGGATAACCACAAGGGCGCCTGGGGCGACTCCAACACCTGCCGTGACGTTATCCTGACCGACGACTTCTCCGAGATCGGTCTGTACCGGGCTCTGGACGCCCGCCGGGTCTACTCCACCGAAGACCAGAATCTGCGGATCTTCTACGAGCTGCAGGTAGGCGAAGAGACCTTCAAGCTGGGCGACATTGCCTCCGTTTCCGAGGACGCTCAGCCCGAAAAGGTCACCGCCAGAGTGAACGTCAGTGAGCCTGACCGCACCGACCTGATCGCCACCGTGGAGATCATCGGTGAGGCCGGCAAGGTCCTGAAGCGGATCGACGTCAACAACACCTTCTACGACGGCGAGATCGAGCTGGACAACACCGACGGCTACTACTACGTCCGTGTCACCGAGGCCGACGGCCAGATCGCCGTTACCGCCCCCGTGTGGGTCAAGGAAGCCGTTCCCGTGGCCGCCGACCTGGAGACCTCTGCCTCCGTGGCCGCCCAGGGCGAGGCCGAGACCATCACCGCTACCCTGACCAACGGCTCCGAGACTGAGGCTCTGACTCTGACCGGCTACACCGTGCAGGCCGAGGGCCGTGTGCTGGAGCAGCAGTCCGGTCTGACCGAGGCAGTGGCCGCAGGCTCCTCCAAGGTCCTGACCGTTCCCTTCACACCCTCCGTCACCAATCCTCCCGCCCAGAAGACCTACGACATCACCGCGACCTTCAACCTGATCTTCAAGGGCAAGGCTCTGGTCTACACCAAGACCATTTCCGAGACCTCTTATCCCTCCAGTCAGATGACCTACATTGGCCTGGACAAGGGCCACAAGAACTTCTACGTCTCCGGCGACTACGCCAACAACGAGGGCTCCTTCCTCCAGATCTGCGCCGAGCGCGGCATCATCTGCCAGTACATCGAAGAAGGCCAGATGACTAAGGAAAACCTGGCCAAGTTCAAGGCCGTGGTCCTCACGGTGCCCCGCATCAACGAGACCACCATGCCTCCCGTCTGGACGGCGGAAGAGCTGGAAGCCCTGGCTGACTATGCGGCCAACGGCGGCTCCATCATCAACCTCTCCAAGTCCGACCGCTACGACTACGCAGATATGGTGGACGGTGAGGACAGCTACAACTACTCCTCCGCTTCCCTCTCCAACATGATCAACGAGGCCATCGGCGCCCAGACCCGCTTCGTCCGGGGCATCGTGGTGGACAACGACATGAAGGCCAACGAGGCCTACCGTATCTACTTCAACGGCAGAAACCTGGTGGGCGATCACGAATTCACCCAGGGCATCTACCTCTCCTCCACCGGCGAGTACCAGTGGTACAACGGCACCGGCATCACCTACGACCCCTGCGCCCGGTTCACCGACGTGAAGCGGAATCAGTGGTATCACTCCTACGTGGACTTCGCACTGGATTACGGTCTGATGGTCGGCACCACCGCCACCACCTTCAGCCCCAACACCAACCTCACCCGTGAGCAGTTCGTCACCATCCTGTGGCGAATCGCCGGCAGCCCCGAGGCCACCGTGGAAAATCCCTTCCGGGACGTGAAGCCCTCCAACTGGGCTTATCCTGCCATTCTCTGGGCCTATGAGGCGGGCGTCACCGCAGGCAAGAGCGCCGACAAGTTTGACCGCACCTCTGCCGTCAGCCGTGAACAGGTGGCTGTGTTCCTCTACCGCTTTGCCGAGATCAAGGGCATGGATATCACCGCGCAGGCGGATCTGTCCGTCTATCCCGACGCCAACAAGGTCGCCAGCTTCGCCAAGGACGCCATGAAGTGGGCTGTGGCCAGCGGCATGATCTCCGGCAGCGCCGCCGGCGATACCATTCTGCTGGCTCCCAAGGGCACCACCACCCGGGCCATGGGCGCCACCATGCTGAAGGGCTTCGTGGAGCTCAGCGGCGAGACCCTGCCCAAGGCGGAAGGCGCTGTGACCTACCTGGTCGCCCCCTATGACTCCTCCTGGGTTGCCTCCTACAAGGCCAACTTCACCGGCTCCGCCTATGTGCCTGACTATGAGAACGACGTGGTCATGGCAGAAAAAGGCAGCTTCGGCCTGGTCACTGCCGAGCAGCTTCCCGGCGGCGGCTTCCTGGTCTGCGCAGGCGCCTGCTTCATCTCCAACTATGACCTGAAGTACGGCACTCCCTCCAACGAGCAGTACGAGAACTACGGGCTGGTGTGCAACATTCTGGACTTCGTGAAGAACGGAAAGTTCAGCGACACCGTGACCCCCATCGCGGAGGTCCACAACGGCCAGGTGGGTCAGGAGTTCACCGTGGAAGGCTGGATCACCTCCAACGCCTCCGACTATGACAAGGACACTGCCTTCTTCGACTGCATCTACGTGCAGGACGAAACCCGCGGCATCAACTGCTTCCCCGTCTCCGGCTACTACTTCATCGGCGAGCAGGTCCGGGTCCACGGCGGCGTCACCTACTACTGCGGCGAAATTGAGCTGAACCTGGGCACCGATTACAACGGTTCCATTCGGATCATCTCCAATGATCTGAACGTGCTGGAGCCCACCGCGGTCACCTGCGCGGAGGCCATGAGCGACGCCAACATCGGCAACCTGATGAAGGTCTCCGGCACCATCACCGAGATCCACCGCACCGCGGGCGTCATCGACAAGATCTACGTGGACGACGGCTCCGGCGAGCAGGCCATGCTCTTCATCAACGCCTATATCCAGAAGGATTCCACTGCTCTGGACGCCGCCGAGGTCGGCATGCATATCGAGGGCGTGGGCATCGGCTCCCGTGACGTGGACGAGGCCAGCGGCGGCGCTGACGGCCAGATCGGTGACATTGATCCCAGTATGTACATCAAGCGTCTGCGCGTCCGCTCCAGAGACGAGCTGATTATTACCCCCGCGAACTGATTGTTACAAAAGAAGAGCGGCCCCTTGCGGGGCCGCTCCGAACAAAAGCGAGAAGCGGAAGCTGCGGCTTCCGCTTCTCGCTTTATTGGATTACAGGCTTCGGAGCTTCCGCAAAACCGTTTCAAAGTATTCCGGCCGGGGGCAGGTGACGGTGATCTTCTCCCCTGTTCTGGGGTGACGGAAGCTCAGGGCCCGGGCATGGAGGCACTGGCTGTCCTGGCCCAGCTCCGGCTTGGGGCTGCCATAGACCGTATCTCCCAAAATGGGATGGCGGATGTGGGCCATGTGAACCCGGATCTGGTGGGTCCGGCCCGTCTCCAGGCGGCACTCCACCAGGGTGTACTGCCCCATCCGTTCCAGAACCCGCCAGTGGGTCACGGCGGAACGGCTGTTCTTTTCGGTGACCGCCATCTTCTTCCGGTCCACGGGATGACGGCCGATGGGCGCGTCCACGGTGCCCTCGTCTTCCTGAAACCCGCCCTTGACAATAGCCTCATAAGTCCGGGACAGACTGTGATCCTGCAACTGCGCCGCCAGGGCCTGGTGGGCGAAGTCGTTCTTTGCCACGATCAGCAGGCCGGAGGTGTCCTTGTCAATCCGGTGGACGATGCCCGGCCGCAGCTCTCCGTTGATGCCGGAAAGGCTGTTCCGGCAGTGGAACATCAGGGCATTCACCAGAGTGTCGTCCCAGTGGCCGGGGGCAGGATGGACGACCATGCCCTTCGGCTTGTTCAGCACCAGCACGTCCGCGTCCTCCCAGACCACGTCCAGGGGCAGGTCCCGGGGTTCGATGGAGACCTCCTTCACCTCAGGCAGGATCACCTGATAGACGGCTCCGGCCTGGGTTTTGTCCTGCTTTCGCAGGGGCTTTCCCGCCAGGGTCACGGCCCCGGACTCCAGCAGCTTCTGGACTGCGGAGCGGCTCATGCCCTCCAGGGTCTCCGAAAGGAAGACATCCAGGCGGAGACCGGATACTTCAGCTTGTATATTCATAAGCAGATCCACTTCAGGCTTTTTCCTTTTTCCTGTCAAAGAACAGCATATAGACCACCAGAGCGGCGGCGCCGCAGGTGATGAAGATGTCCGCCACGTTGAAAACGGCAAAGTCCATGAACAGGGGCTCGATCATATCCGTCACCTCGCCGGTGAGGGCCCGGTCGATGGCATTGCCCACCGCGCCGCCGCCGATGGCCGCCAGGCACCAGAGCTCGGCAGGCGCCGTAATCACCCGCTTCCAGATCAGAACTGCCAGAACCGCGAAAAAGACCACCACCAGGACCAGGAACAGCCACCGGGCCCCGCTCAGCATGGAAAAGGCCGCGCCGGTGTTGCGCACATAGGTGAGCTGCACCACGCCGGGAATGACCTTTACCCCGGTCCCGTAGGGGATATTGGCCCGAACCAGGGCCTTTGTGATCTGGTCCGCCGCCACGATGAGCGTCATAAGGAGGACCATGGCAAGCCATCTCTTCTTCGTCATTTGGTAGTCCTTTCGTCTCTGGCGGAATGGCCGCTGCGCGCAGCGGCCATTCCGGTTATCCTTTCGTTCCGGGCACCCCGGCGGCCAAATCTCTGGCCGCCCTGCGGGCGCTCTGTTCCGCCCCGTCGATGACGTGGCGCATGAGAATGGTGGAGGTCACGGCACCCACGCCCCCGGGAACCGGGGTGAGGGCGGAGGCCAGCGGGGCGACGGCGTCACTGTCCACGTCGCCGCAGAGCTTACCGCTCTCCAGGTCCCGGTGGATCCCCACGTCCAGAACCACGGCGCCGGGCTTGATAAAGTCCACCCCGATCATGCCCCGGCGGCCAAGGGCCGCCAGAAGGATATCCCCCTCCCTGGCCACGGCGGCCAAGTCGGCGGTGCGGCTGTGGCAGACGGTGACGGTGGCATTGGCCTCCAGCAGCAGCTTAGCGGCGGGCAGGCCCGCGGTCCTGGAGCGTCCCAGGACCACAGCCCGCTTTCCCTCCACGGGGATCTCATAGCGGCGCAGCAGCTCCATACAGGCCTCCGCCGTGCAGGGCACATAGTACGGCAGGTCGTGAAGATTGGCGCAGTCCACGTCCTTTTCCGGCGCGATCAGGGCTGTCACCGCATCCTCGTCCACGTGGTCGGGAAGGGGACGCAGCAGGAGCAGACCGGAAATGAGCATGTCCGCATTGATCCCCCGGATCAACTCGGTCAGGTCCTCCGTGGTCACGTCGGCAGGGAGGATATAGCGCCGCACCCGGACGCCGGTGGCCTTGGCCGCCTTCAGCATTCCCGTTTCATAGCTGACAGCGGCAGGATCCTCCCCTACCCGAATCGTCGCCAGAACCGGGAAAACGTATTCCAGATACAGGGCGTCCACCCGGGCTTTCAGCTCGGATTGAAGCTTTTTTGCAACGGCAGCGCCGTCGAGGATGGTAGGCATGATTCCCCTCCGAGTGGTTGGATTTAGAACAGTCCGGTGATCTTCCCGTTCTCGTCCACGTCGATCTTCTCCGCGGCGGGGACCTTGGGCAGGCCGGGCATAGTCATGATGGAGCCCGTCAGAGCGACCAGGAAGCCGGCGCCGGCGCTGATCTTTACCTCCCGGACGGTGATGGTGAAGTCCTCGGGAGCGCCAAGAACGGTCTGATCGTCGGTAAAGGAATACTGGGTCTTGGCGATGCAGACGGGTAGATTGCCGTAGCCCATCTTCTCGAACTCCGCCAGCTGCTTCTCCACGGCGGCGGGGAAGCTGACGTGCTTGGCGTGGTAGATGCGGTGGCCGATGGTGCGAATCTTTTCCCGCAGGGTGGCGTCCAGCTCATAGCAGAACCGGAACTCGTTGGGCTGGTCGCACAGGCGCAGCACTTCCTTCGCCAGGGTCTCGCCGCCTTCGCCGCCCTTTGCCCAGACCTCGGACAGGGCCACGTTGACCCCCAGCTCCTTGCACTTGGTCTCGATCATGGCAAGCTCCGCCTCGGTGTCGTTGGGGAAGCGGTTGATGGCCACCACGCAGGGCAGGCCGTAGACGTCCTTGATGTTGCCTACGTGGCGCAGCAGATTGGGCAGGCCCTTTTCCAGCGCCTCTAGGTTCTCGGTGTTCAGCTCCGTCTTGGGCACGCCGCCGTTGTACTTGAGGGCCCGGACCGTGGCGACAATGACCACGGCGTTGGGATGCAGACCGGCCATGCGGCACTTGATGTCCAGGAACTTCTCCGCGCCAAGGTCGGCGCCGAAGCCCGCCTCCGTGACGGTATAATCCGCCAGGGACAGCGCCAGCTTGGTGGCAGCCACGGAGTTGCAGCCGTGGGCGATGTTGGCAAAGGGGCCGCCGTGGACAAAGGCGGGGTTGCCCTCCAGGGTCTGGACCAGGTTGGGCCGGATGGCGTCCTTCAGCAGAGCGGTCATGGCGCCCTGGGCCTTCAGATCTCCGGCAGTAACGGGCTTGCCCTCATAGGTATAGGCCACCACAATGCGGCTCAGACGGGTCTTCAGGTCCGCCAGGTCGCTGGCCAGGCAAAGCACCGCCATGATCTCAGAGGCCACGGTAATGTCGAAGCCATCCTCCCGGGGGGTGCCGTTGGCCTTGCCGCCCAGGCCATCCACCACAAAACGAAGCTGACGGTCGTTCATATCCACGCAGCGCTTCCAGGTAATTCGCCTGGGGTCGATGCCCAGGGCGTTCCCCTGCTGAATGTGGTTATCCAGCAGGGCGGCCAGCAGGTTATTGGCCGCGCCGATGGCATGGAAGTCGCCGGTAAAGTGCAGATTGATGTCCTCCATGGGGACCACCTGGGCATAGCCGCCGCCGGCGGCGCCGCCCTTGATGCCGAATACAGGGCCCAGAGAGGGCTCCCGCAGGGCAACCATGGTCTTCTTCCCCAGACGGGTCAGGGCGTCCGCCAGACCGATGGTGGTGGTGGTCTTCCCTTCTCCAGCAGGGGTGGGGTTGATGGCCGTTACCAGGATCAGCTTTCCGGGCTTGCCCACAGGGGCGTCCGCCGGACGGATGATCTTGGCCTTGAACTTGCCGTAAGGCTCAACCCAGGATTCCGGGATTCCGGCCTTGGCGGCAACCTCATAGATGGGCCGCATTTCACAGCTCTGCGCGATCTCGATGTCAGTTCTCATGGCGTCTTTTTCTCCTTAATTTTATTGCGATTTCTCGCAAAAATGGATCATTTCAGATTCCCGTTGCCCTCGTCGCCCACATAGTTCAGGCTGTCCCGCATGACGACCACTACGTCGGCGGGGTAGGCTTGCAGATACTCGGTCAGAGTCATTTCCGTGTATTTGCGGAAGTCCAGGCTTCGGATCTCATTGAAGCTGCCCACGCAGAGCGCCTCCACCGGGTTGGTAAAGGAGTCGCCGACGATCAGAATATTGGGCAGCTCCGGCCGGTTGGTGCGGATCACGGTCTCCCCCATGTCGCCGCCCATGTAGGCGGTGTACTGAATGTGCCGTCCTTCCTCCGGAATCAGGAGCAGGGGTGCGTCGGTTCGCTCTCCGTCGTCCCAGCGCTCGTAAGCGGGAAAAACGGAGGTGTCAAAGATCAGCAAGGGATCCTGAATCGGCGACAGGCCGTAGAGCTTTCGGCTGTAGGTGCCGTAGAAGCTCTGCTCCGCCGGGCGAATGCGGAGAGAATCCCGGTCCAGGATGGGCACCGTCAGGCCCCGGTCATTGCACCACCCGCAGATGGCCTGGTAGCTCAGATATGCCCCAAGGAAGTTGTAATGGTGATCCACGGTGGAGTAGTAGGGCTTGGGACTGCCCCCCGCCGCCACAAACACGTCGTGGGAATAAAGCGCGGAGAAGCCAGCCTCCGCCAGGGCGGTACGGAAGGCCGCCGCGCAGTTTTCGTAATAATCTACATGGGTGTGGAGGTAGACGGGATAGCCCTCCCGGAAGACCACAGACTGGCCTTCGACGCCATAGAACAGGAACAGGCCCCCCCGATTTTCCACCGCCTGCCGGACAGGCTCCAGCCGGGCCACAGCCTCCCGGGCCAGGCGGTCGTAGTCGTCGCTGCCGAAGTCCTTCTCCCCCAGGTAGGGCAAGAGCGCCTCCCGGGAGATCATCACGTCGTTCACCAGCACCTGTTTTTTGGCGTTCAGCCGCAGCCAGAGCCAATCCCGCATCATATTATCGCGGAAGGCTGCATGGTCGGCAAAATAGTCATCCCAGCCCCGGAAATAGCTTCCGTCCAGGAGACTTTCCCCGGAAAACTCCGGGTGGGCGGCCAGATAACGGTTTTCATACTCGGAGATTTCCTGTCGGCGGCCCAAAAAGGAAGCAAGCAGAAACGCTGCGGTGAGAAGAATCAGGCAGAGCACAAAGCCCCGTTTTACAGGCCGCATGGGCACACCCCCTCAGAACCGGAAATAGATAAAGGCGTTGAAGCTGCTTCCGGTGAGGGCCAGCACGGAAAGCACCAGCACGGCCAGCAGCCAGAGACAGCGCAGCAGCTCCGCCCAGGGCTTGTCTTTCCCCAGACGGAACAGTTTCAGGGGCAGCGGCGTGCAGAGGGCAAGGCCAAAGAGAAACTCCGGCACATTCTGCCGCAGCACCAGCAACGCGTAGCCGAAATCGCCCCGGAAGCGGAAGAGGTCGGAAAAATAGCCCCCCAACTGGGACAGGTCCGTGCAGTTGAAGATCACCCAGCCCAGCATGATCAGGATCACGGCATAGACATGGCCCGCAGCGGCAGGCAGCTTCTTCAGAAGTCTGCCCAAAAAGAGCTTCTCCAAAATCAGCAGGACGCAGAAATACAGTCCCCAAAACACAAAATTCCAGGAAGCGCCGTGCCAAAGACCGGTGAGACCCCAGACCACGAAAAGGTTCAGAATCTGCCGGGGCAGGCCCTTTCGGTTGCCGCCCAGAGGGATATAGACATAGTCCCGGAACCAGGAGGACAGGGAGATATGCCAGCGCCGCCAGAATTCCGTGATGCTCTTGGAAATATAGGGATAGTTGAAATTTTCCAGAAAGTGAAAGCCGAACATCCTGCCCATGCCGATGGCCATATCGGAGTATGCGGAGAAGTCAAAATAGATTTGCAAACCGTAGAGCAGGGCTCCCAGCCAGGCCGTGGCCGTGTTCCGGACGCCGGATTCCATGGCGAAAATAACCTCCGCCTCCCGTCCAAAGGCGTTGGCCAGCAGGAGCTTTTTGCCCAGGCCCATAATGAAGCGCTGGAGGCCGGCGTAGATTTCGTCGAAGGACTGAGTCCTGCCGGTAATCTCGGCGGAAATCGTCTCATAGCGAACCACCGGGCCAGCCACCAGCTGGGGAAAGAGGGAGACGTAAAGGGCCACATAGAGGGGATTGCGCTGGGCCTCCGTCTTGCCCCGGTAGACGTCGAAGACGTAGCTCATGGACTGGAACGTAAAGAAGGAAATGCCGATGGGCATGATGATCTCCGGCACAGACAGGTTCAGGGAGAACAGACTGTTGGCCGTCCGCAGGAAGAGGCCCGTGTACTTGAAGTACGCCAAGGCCCCCAGACAGACCAGCAGCTCCAGCCCCAGGCCCAGCCGCCGCAGAAGACGGCGTTCCCCGGCCCGGGAGATGATCCGGGCGCTGAAATAGCTGACGGTAATCACGGCCAGCATCAGGAGCACGCCCTTGCTCTCCCCCCAAAAATAGAAGAACAGGGAGCAGGCCAGAAGCACCAGATTCCGGGCTGTGCGAAAGCGCTCCGGAATGATAAAATAGCAAAAGCAAACCGCCGGGAAAAAAACCATTAAAAAGGTAAAGCTGCTAAAAACCATGCTCGTTCCTCAATCTTCCGTTTCTGAATCGGTTGGGCAGCACGCCCTTCGCCCCCGGCTCGGGGCAGTCATTTCAGGTCGCCGTTGCCCTCATTGCCGACGAAGTTCAGGTTGTCTCGGACAATCACCACGGCGTCCGCCGGATGAAGGGCCAGATATTCTGTGAGGCTCATTTCCTGATAGTGGCGAAAATCCAGGCTTCGAACTTCGTTGAAGCTGTAGACACAGAGCGCCTCCACGGGATTCGTGAAGGAATCGCCGACGATCAGAACGCTGGGCAGATCCGGGCGGTTGGTCTGGATGACCGTCTCTCCCTTGTCGCCGCCCATGTAGACGGTGTACTGCACCTTCTCCCCTCCGTCCGGCAGATTCAGCAGCGGTGCGTCGGTGCGAACTCCGTTATCCCAGCGGCTATAGGCCGGAAACGTGTCTGTGTCAAACACCGTGATCTGCTCCCGAATGGGGGAAAGATCGTACAGACGGCGGCTGTAAGAACCATAGAACTCTCCGGGCAGCCGGTACAGGCCCAGCTGATCCGCCTCCGCCACCGGGAACGGGGAAAGATCCGGCGCAAGCACTTCACAGATAGCCCGGTAAGTCTCATAGGCTCCGAAGAAATTGAAATGATGATCCACAGCAGAATAGTAGGTCAGCTGATCTTGCCCGCCAAGCCTGTCTCGGAGAAAGAGAGTCCGAATACCCGCCTCCTCACAGGCCGCCCGAAAGGTGTCTGCCATTGTCTCATAGTAATCACTCTTGCTGTAAAGATAAGAGGGATAGCGATCCGCCAACGCGGTTCGCTGCTCATCCACGCCCACGTACAGAAAGCGGCTTCCTGCTGTCTCCACCTTAGCTTGCAGCTCTGCCAGACGGCCAACAGCGGCATTGACAGGCGCATCATAATCGTAGTCACTATAATCCCGGTAGGACAGCAACGGAAGCAGGGCATCCTTTGTGATAACCACATCGTTGGAGACAACCACCCGTTTCAGGTAGATCTGAAGCCACAGATATTCCCGCATTCGATCGTCTCTGTGGTAAATGTGATCTGAAAAATAATCGTCCCAGCCCCGGAAGTAGCTGCCATCCCACACCCCGTTCAGGGAAAAGCCGGGATGGGCAGCCAGAGACCGGTTCTCATAAAGAGAGACTTCCTGCCGTCTGTCCCGGAAGGAGAGGAGCAAAAACAGTGTGGAAATTCCGATTATGACAATAAGGAAGCCTCGTTGGATGTTCTTCATCTATACTCTCCTTGCAAACAGGAGTACCGTGCTGGAACCGTCCCCGTTCAGGATAAAAAGTCCTTCTTGTGTTCCAAAAAGACCCGAACCAGCTCCGGGTCAAACTGGCGCCCGGCCTCGGTACGCAGAATCTCCACCGCCTCGTCAAAGGAAAATGGTTCCTTGTAGCAGCGCTCGGACACCAGAGCGTCGAAAACGTCCGCGATGGCCATAATCCGCGCCGCCAGTGGGATTTCCTCCCCCTTGCGGCCCTCGGGGTAGCCGGAGCCGTCCCAGCGCTCATGGTGGAACTTGGCAATGTCCGCGGCAAAGGAGACGTAATCCTCGTCGGTAAGCCCGAACATGACCTTGCGCACAACCCTGCCGCCCTCGGCGGCATGGCGCTTCATGGCCTCGTATTCCTCGTCGGTCAGCCGGGCGGGCTTTTGGAGGATGCGGTCCGGCACCAGAATTTTGCCGATGTCATGCAAGGGAGCCAGCATGGTCAGAAGAGAAATAAACCGGTCGGTCAGCTGGTCTGAATACACGCCATCCGCCTTCGCCTTCTCTGCCAGCAGCTTCACGTATAGGCCCGTGCGGGCAATATGCTGGCCGGTCTCCAGATCCCGGCTCTCGATCAGGTTTGCCATGCCGAAGACCATTTGGGTCTGCATATCGGTAATGCGCTGCTGCTTGAGGAACAGGTCCTCCTGGGAATCCTGCTGCATGAGATCGTTGAAATAGATATAGCAAAGGGTTGCGCTGATGGCAATGGCCAGATAGGTGATGTTCACGCGAAACACGGCCATCGGCACAATCCCCGCAATCAGGACCACCAGGACCATCGCAATCGTTCTGGTGTCCTTGTGGCGGAACCGACGCCCCACCAGAATCATATTGCGAATCAGATAGGCCATGCTGATCACGTCAAGGATCCCGTAGATGACAAAGAACAGCGGGCCGCGGCTGTACCCGGCATCATCAAATCGAAAGACCCAGCCGAAACAGGCTGCCACGGTCTCCGCCAGCAGATTGACGGCGAAAAAGGCCGCTACAAACCGTCCCCGGTGGTGGATGCCCAGCGCACCGGAAAACAGCACCCCCAGCAGGGGCACGCCGGAAAACTGCAGGACGGTGATAATCGTCAGAAACAGTGCGCGGGAAGGTCTGTATTCTGTGCGAAGCGCAATGAATTCCGCCGCCGCGCAGAACGCGACCGACAGGAAGGTTGCCAGATACCAGGCCTTCTGCCCCCGGGTAAAGCCGGAATAGCCCGCCACATGCAGAATCATGGCCAGCATCAGCAGCTCCGTCAACAAGAAGATACTCGCATAATAGTCCATGTTTGCGCCTCCTGTTTCCCTCGTCCGGTTGCTTGTCCTCTATCCGCAGTCTTTTCCCTCCGCGCCCTGTCTCCTGTTCCTGTATTTCCGCTGTGTTCAGCCGCCGATATGCTCCGCCAGCCAGGCGCGAAGCTCCGAAATGGGCACCCGGACCTGCTCCATGGTATCCCGATCCCGGATGGTGACGGCGTTGTCGGGCTCAATCCCCTTCTCGGGGTCGCCCACGGTATCGAAGTCCACGGTGACGCAGTAGGGGGTGCCGATCTCGTCGGCCCGGCGGTAACGCTTGCCGATGGAGCCGGTGTCGTCATAGTCCACCATGAAGAACTTGGCCAGCTCGTCCCGGAGCTCCATGGCCTTGTCTCCCAGCTTTTTGGACAGAGGCAGGATGGAGGCCTTGATGGGGGCAATGGAGGGCTTCAGGTGCAGAACCACCCGGACGTCGTTCTTCTCCGCGTCCACCAGCTCTTCGTCGTAGGCCTGGCAGAGCAGCGCCAGGACGGTACGGTCCAGGCCGTAGGTACTCTCCACGATATAGGGGATATAGCGCTCGTTGGTGTAGGGATCCAGATAATCCATCTTCTGACCGGAGTACTCCTGGTGGCGGGTCAGGTCGAAGTCGGTGCGGTCGTGGGTGCCGTTGATCTCGCCCCAGCCCAGGGTCGGGAAGAGGAACTCGATGTCGCAGGCAGCCTTGGCATAGTGGGCCAGCTTCTCATGGTCGTGGAAGCGGAGGTTCTCCGCGGGCAGGCCCAGGTCCTCGTAGAACTGTCTGCCGTAGTTTTTAAAATATTCGTAGAGCTCCAGATCGTCGCCGGGCTTGCAGAAGGTCTGGAACTCCATCTGCTCGAACTCGATGGTGCGGAAGGTGAAGTTGCCCGGGGTGATTTCGTTGCGGAAGGCCTTGCCGATCTGGCCGATGGAGAAGGGCAGCTTGGCCCGCATGGAGCGCAGCACGTTGGGATAGTTCACATACTCGCCCTGGGCGTTCTCGGGGCGCAGATAGATGACGCTCTTGGCGTCGTTGGTGACGCCCCGGTAAGTCTGGAACATCAGGTTGAATTCCCGGATGTCGGTAAAGTTATGCTTGCCGCAGTTGGGGCAGGGAACGGAATGGGCCTTGATGTAGTCGAACATCTCTTCCTTGGTCATGCCGTCGGCATGGGCCTCGGGGTCAAATTCGTCGATCAGATTATCGGCCCGGAAGCGCATTTTGCACTCCTTGCAGTCCAGCAGGGGGTCGGAGAAGGAGCCCACGTGGCCGCTGGCCTCCCAGACCCGGGGGTTCATCAGAATGTCCGCGTCCACCTCAAAGGAGTTGTGCCGCTCCTGGATGAAGCGCTTGCGCCAGGCGTCCTTGACGTTGTTCTTCAGGCGGGCGCCCAGGGGGCCGTAGTCCCAGGTGTTGGCCAGGCCGCCGTAGATCTCGGAGCCCGCGAAGATAAAGCCCCGGTTCTTGCACAGGGCCACGATCTTGTCCATGGTTTTTTCGGTGTTATTCATGAGAGGATTTCCTTCCTGTCGGTATTTCGTCGGATCGGTTTTATCACGATCTAAGCCTGCCCGCATTATACCCGATTTCCTAAAAAATTTCTACCCCTTTTTTCGTAATTTCACAAAAAAAGGGGTAGAAGTTTGTTGAAATTGTACGGGTCCGGAAGCGTGGATGCACGCACGCATCGTGTTTCGAATGCGGGGGGACCGGAAACCGTCGGAATGTGCAGTGCACGCCGTTCACCGAGCCATTGTCACCGGCATCAATCAGACCGCAGCCAGGCTTCAGGATGAGCTGGCTGACGAAGTCGGCTGTGATCTGGTGGAGGTCAGCGCCCACGCGTGGGCCCGGCCGGAGCACGCCGAATGGCAGGGAAAGATCTATTCTCGCTCCGGGAAGAGTGAGAAATACCCGGATTTCCGCAGCTCCACCGGCTACGGTACCGGCGCGGGGCTCTGCGGGTGGAACTGCCGCCATACCTTCGGCCCCTACATCGAGGGCAGCCCCCGGGTCTGGACTGATGAAAAGCTGGCCGAGCTGAACGCGCCGAAGTATGAGTACCAGGGGGAGCAATTCACCGAGTATGAGGCCCGACAGAAGGAGAATTACTTCGACCGGCAGATCCAGCGCTGGCATCGGGAGGCCGAGGCCATGAAAGCCGCCGGGCAGGATCCCTCTGAGGCCCGGGCGAAGGTGAAGGCCTGGACTACCAAAAAGCGGGATTTCCTGCAAAACCGGGTGGATTTGCCGAGCCAATCAGCTGATTTGACAGATCACAGGAAACAGCAACTTTCCTCGCTCCGGGCAAAAAATATAACAAATGTTATAGCGTCAAAAGGAAGGGAAACTTACGAAGAGATTACTGGGCGTTGGTATCCAGACGCAACACCTAGCAGTCATGAAGTCAAGGATTTACTGGAATATACCGCACCTGATGGGAAAACATATAAGGTTGACGGGCATCATGTAAAGTTTACGTATACCAAGCATGAAAAAGAAATCGCCGAACTTCTCGAAAGAGAAAATGGCGGCGAAATCTACATGGTTCCGAAGGTGGATAACCCGCAAAACGTAAGAACTCCTGATTATCTTTTTCATGGCAAGGGGTACGACCTTAAAACGATTGCTCCCCAAGCTGGACAAAACACGCTATACAACAGAACGAAGAAAACTTCCGGGCAAACAAAGAATGTTATTCTTGATATTACAAAATCTGGGTTAACCGAT
>JAEEKA010000053.1 GCA_016282135.1 Oscillospiraceae bacterium | reverse complement strand
TTGTTTGCTCCGCAAACGCGGACGAGCACTGCTCGTCCCTACGGGCGCTGACGAATACGATACTGCGTAGGGGCGCACATTGTGCGACCGCGTCCCCGTAGCGCGGGCTATTAGCCCGCCGCACCGCTGGCGGTGCGATTTGCCCCAGGCAAATCCATCTCCGCTGCCCGAACCGCAAAACGAAACACCTGCGGGCTGAAACCAGCCCGCAGGTTGCGCTTATTTGTTTTCTTCCCCGGGAGAGCTATCGCCCTCCCGGGTGCTTTGCTTTGAGCAGGTTTTTGCTCGAATCAGCACAGAAAGAACGGCAGTTCGTTCAGGACAAGGAACCTTCCCCTGTCCTCAGAGTTCAAAATCGATGTCTTGCAGCTTGTACTTTTTAAAAAATTTTGCTTTTCGCTCCTTCAAAAGCTCCATGTATTGCTCGACTTCGATTCCCTGCAAGGCTTTCAACTGCGCCTGTAGCAGAGCTGCACTTCGACCTGCGACCGATGTTTCTGCAAATCGCATATTATGCGGATACTGACTCATTTGGATCTCACGGCCCACTCTTTCAATACAACTTGGGAAAAATTCTGTATCTTGAACCATCAAGGCTTGATCTGCAAAGTCCGAGGTAGTAAGATTTGATAAAGGATACTCTGTATCCCTTCCAGCCCACCAATTCATAATACGTTGCTTTAGTTGTTGATAGGCAGTTTCCCGAGTTCTCTGTTTCTCGATCTGCGGAAATAGATCAGAAAGAAGACGCTCCGCGCCTAGTTTTGGTAGTTTTGGAATATTGATTCCTCCACCGTTTTCAACGATATGTGAATCAAACAATACTTTTGTAGCATATAGACTCATTGGTTCATTAAAGTTTGTCCATGCTACAGGAAGATTTAATGTTGCAGGAATATATGTTGGATGAATCCACCACACTTGCATCATTACGGGGAATTTACAGCTTCCAACAAGAAGATGAAAATGGTAGATTATGCCGTTGTTAATCTTGTACCAATTCAACAAATCATTTTTGTAACTTACAAATCCCTTTTGTTGCAAGATTTCAGCATAGCAACGTTCAGAATAGCCCTGCAATTCCTCTTTAATTAATTTTTCTGTCATCGTTGTTTCCGTCTTTCATGTTTTAGTAAATGCGATCAAGGGCACAGCGTCCACATCCGCCGCCTCCAAAACAAGCAACTCCAAAGAGTAATGCGCCAGCAAAACCGCAAGCTGCAACGGTCCCATTCACACTGGCTGCAGTACTACCGCTATAAACGGTTTGACCTCCTATGGTGCATTGATTCTCTTTTGAACGTTGAGATTTTGGAACATATACAGCATAATCATCATTACCTTGTGAATTGGTTTTATCTACTCTGTACAAAATCACCCCTGAACGAGGTGTCCAATAATTGACTTCATATGTGTAGTCTCCACAAGAAAGGATAAACGAGGATTCGAATCTTCCAACTCTACCATAAGAAGTTGCGTTACCATTAATCGTGTTGCCTTTTTTACAATATTTTTTCACTTGCGCATATGCTGCATCTGCTCCGGTTTTTTCCGTCTTTATCTCCCATACTTGACCAGAAAATGGATCAAAAATGTCGGCTCTTCCACACGGTTCACCCTTAGAATTATATACGTATCTCTCCATTTCCATCTCTGCATTCTCCATAATTATGTGCATCTGCACTGCCTTGTGGATAAAGCCAAAGCACATATCCTCGAACAGTTGCGGCCAAATATATGATTGGCCTAACGGATCTGCCCGAGAAACAGGGTTATTCCCACAGTACGCAAACATATTGATCCCCAGGAAGCCCTGACCGGTGGAGGCATAGGAGTCCGCGTTGAGGAAGCGGCGGATGGCGGGGTCGTAGTATCTGGATTGCAGATAGTAGAACCCGGTCTCGGTGTCGCAGTAGTAGCCCCGGTAGCGCAGGGGGTTGACGTCGGCGAGGGAGCCGGATTTGGTCAGCACGTTGCCGTAGGCGTCGTAGGAATACTCCGCAACCGTATTGCTGGAGCCGTGGAGCAGCTTGACCACGTCGCCCTGGGCGTTGACCACGTAGTGGTAGGTATTGTAGGAGGTCTGGGCCTCGTTATAATACCGCCGCATGGTCAGCGGGTTTCCGGACTCGTCATAGGTGAAGTCCAGCGTATACTGGAAAGCTCCGGTGCTTGCATCGGTCACGGTATCCCGCACCACGTGCCCGTTCTGGGTCACGTACTCGTGCCGCAGGCCATCGGCAATCTTTACGCTGCGCACGCCGGACATGTCGTACTCGTACTCGTAGGTCTGGCTGCCCTTTTGGATGCTGCTGAGCCGCCGGCCCTGGGTCCAGGTCAGATTAGAATATTCCGTGCCGTTGTACCAGTTGCTGGGATTCAGCGCGTCTCCGCTGTAGCTGATTGACTTGGCGGTGCCATTCACCGTGATCTTTGTCAGCTTGTCCGCCCAGTCGCCGTCACCATAGGTGTAGGCTACCTTCACGGTTCCGTTTTCCTTGACTGAATAGAGATTGCCGGCCATGTCGAGATCGTATTCAACGACAGTGGTGGAGGCCGGCGTGGTGGAAGTCCCGTTGTAAGTATAGCGGGTCTCTCTCTTCAGCTGGTTCAGCTCGTCATACACGTACTTCGCCAGGACGCGGGATTTCTCCGTGATATTGTTACCGCCAACCGTGATGATTTCGTTGATCTGCGTGATGTTACCATTCTTGTCGTAGGCATAGGAATTACCGTAAATTATGTGCTTGTTGAGAGTCTGGTAGTCAAACCGTGCTAGGCGGGAAGTAGTCCGCTGGCCTGACAGGTCCTGATACCGATAGTTCCGGGTGTAGAACGGGGTGCTGTTTTCGGTATCCAGAACTCTCGTCAGCCGATTCAGGGCGTCATAGCTGTAGGTCAGATTGTCGTATGCGAACCCCCAGGTCGGGTTGCCGCTGTCGTAGCCGATCTGCATGGAGGTCATGGTGCCGTCCGCGGTATCGTAGGCGTAGGTCTCTGTGAAGTTCCGTTCTCCGACCTTCCAGTTCTGCTTGGTCAGACGGCCGGCCGTGTCGTACAGATGCTCCGTCCGCTGGACGATGCCGCTGCCGCCCTCCTCCCGGCTGCGAATCAGACGGCCCAGAGAATCGTACTCGAAGCTGTAGCTCTCCGTTACCGCGCCGTTTCGGATTGCCTGCTGTTTGGCAAGCTGGCCGTTCGCGTTGTAGATGTACTGATACTCCACAAAGAGCGTATTGTCTTTCTTATAATACTGCTCACTGACCAATCTGTCAAGCGCGTCGTATTCATAAGTGACGTACTGCCCGCTGGGGTAGTTCATCCGCGTCATCTTGCCCGTGCTGTCGTAGGTATAGGAGGCCAGGGGGACGTTGCTCTGGGAGTAATCAGTATCGTCATCGTCGGACGGCTTCCAAACACAAATGCCTGTGGTATTGCCCCAGGCGTCATAGTCGAAGGAATACGCTTGCCACCCCACCTGCGAGCCGTGGTAGGTCTTGCGGGTCAACTGGGTCAGCATCCCGTTTTCGCTATCGTAAGAGCGAATCAACCCGGCGACGAAAGAAATATAGCTGGATGTGATCTGGTTATTATCCGGGTTGTAAATGTTAAAGGTCTGGATGCCGTTGGGATTTATTGAGTTCAGTAATAAACCGGTTTTATTGTCGTACGTGGTATAGGAGTCGTTGCCGTTGGAATCGGTCGTCCAATACGGGAAGTCGAATGTTTTATCTTGGGGATCTGCATCTGAGTCCGCGTAAGTCGTGTCGCTCTGAATGTATTTCCCATTGTTCGGCGCCTGGGTCTTCGTCTGCGTCACGTTGCCCGCGGCGTCGTAGGCATAGCTGGTGGTAATCCCGTCGCTGACGATCGTACTGGGGTCTCTGCTGTCGCCGCTGTAGGTCAGGGTATACTGGACCCCGTTCATGGCGGTGTAGCCAGTCAGCCGGTCCTTGCTGTCGAACGTTTCGGAGGTATTGCTCTCGCTGTTGGAGGTGCTTTTCAGGTTGCCCTTATCATCGTAGTCGTAGGTCTGCACCGGCTCCTGGATCAGGGTGATCTCGTCCATATAGGAGCGGTTGGCGCAGTAATCCAGACAGGCGGAAACCGTAATGGTGGAAACGGTCTTGTCTCTCTGCTTCGGAACGACCACGCCGCTGGCAAACTGCCAATCGCCGATGTCGCTGTTGAAGGAAACATAGTGGTAGTCCGGCTCCACGTCGGATTCGGCATAGCTTACCTTGGCAATCAGGCCGAAGAACCGGGCGTTGTTCTTATTGTCCTCTTCCAGCTTGTTCTGGTCTTCTTCCCGGTTGCAATCTGTGTTGTTGGTCTGCGGCGTCCTGCCCCAGCCGGAGAGGATATAGGTCTTGTTGGAGCTGCCGTTGATCTGGACGGTCTGGGTGGCCCGCTGTTTGCCGGACATATTGGGCGTAAAGGTCAAGCCAAAGTCTCCGGAGTGTGCGTAAGAGGCAACGGGGTATGCCTTTCCGGAGTCATAGCTCCACCAACGGCTGACGTCTGCCTCCTGACCGGCCCCGGTGGAGGGATTGGGGTACTCAAAGCTTGCGGCCTGGATCAGATTGAAGTTGGAAGCGGTTCCTGCCATGCCGCCCGCGCTTTCCGCGTCCGGCCCGCCGAAGCTGATCGTCTTTTCCAACTGGAAGTTGTCAAACACAACATGCTTTGAGAAGTTGTTGACGTTTGCGGCAACATAGTATTTGCCGGTTTCACCAGGGGTAAAAGCGATCTCCAGCCGTTCCCAACCGCCGTCAACTGCCGTGCTGGTGGTATAGTTTACGATTCGGCTGGTTGCTTTCTCGATAACCGTATTGTTTTTATTCTGCAGAATGGTGAGATACGCGCCGCCGTTTGCCCCAAGATTGCTCGCGTCCGCAGTATTCACATAAGCAGAAAATACATAGGTCTTATTTATTTCAAGGTAGACCGGCTGTCTTACTGTGCATTTGCCGACGCTCGCGCTGCTCTCGTAGATCCGCATGAGCTTATTGCCCAGGTACGGCTTTGCTTTCATGCCCGCTTCGGTGTTTCCCGCGGTGGCGGCAGCGCCGCTGCCAACTTTTTCCCAGCCATAGAGACTTGTTCCGTCTTCCATATCCGCGTTTTGAAGCAGATTGATTGCCTCAATACCGGCGGAGGCGGAATTTGTCAAGCGATTATTCTTGGCGTTGCCCGGTTCGTTTTGGGTGTATTCCCCGGTAGACACGCCCAGAACCTCATCGGTGGCGGGGTCCATGGTGACGATGTTGACGGTTCTGCCCCAACTGTCAAAGTAGTGCTGGGTAACCAGCTTTCCAGTGGAATCGTAATTGCCTCCGTTGAGGTTGCTGGCGTCAAAGTAGCGGAAGGAGGCGTGATTTACGTCGGTCTGGTTGCAGTTCACCCGCTGCCCCTTCTTCCAGGTGCTACCATCCTTCACACTTTCCGTAACGGTTGCCACCTGAAGGGGCTTATTGCCTCGGTAGGTGTATTGGATTTTGTAGTTTGTCTCGTTGTCGCAGGCCTCCGAAATTCGATAATAGGGTTTGCCGTCGATGATTAGGACTTTTTCTGGGTCATCATAGTAGGAATAAGTTGCGGTTTTCCCGTCCGGAAATTCCAGCTTCGTCAGGCATTTGTTGTTAACGTTCTTAACGTTCTTAACGTTCTTACCGTT
>JAEEKA010000001.1 GCA_016282135.1 Oscillospiraceae bacterium | reverse complement strand
TCAAGAATTTTCGTTGGCTGTTCTTGCAATCTCAATCCTTACAATTGACATTCCAGAACAACTCCCAGATGTTTCCATCTGGCTTTGTCCATGGTGTTTGTTCATGTTTCTCGTTGTTTAATTTTCAAGGTACAACCGCGCCGCTTTCCGGAACCTCGCAGCCCCTTCTCGCGAGCGCTTCGATATAATAGCACGCCCTAAACTAAAAGTCAAGCACTATTTTTCACTTTTTTCAACTTTTTTATTCTTTTTTCTTTTCCACAATTTACGGGCAGCCGAGCCTGCTCGACTGCCCGTAAACAAGGCCTACATAAACAACTTGCGCTCCAAATACGCCCGCCAGGGCGGGATCACGCCGCAGAGGACCAGGCACAGGCCAATGACGGAAAAGGCGCAGACAGGATACAATGACCAGGAAAACATCCGGCCGCCAAAGGTAATGCGCTGGAACAGCTCCACCAGCATAGTAGAGCAGCCAATGGCAATCAGCAGGGCGCCGGTCTTCACCAAACGGCGGCGCTTCCCGATCCGGAAGATGGCCACCGCGGCTGTGGTGAGGATTCCCACCAGCATCGTCAGCGGGAACGCAAAGGAAAGGAACCAGGTCCCGTGGGTGTAGAGGCAGATATACAGCAGGTATCCGCAGATCAACGCGAAGGCAATGGGCACGAAGATCAGAGGCTCCCGGTGCTCAAACCAGAAGGGAAACAGAACCGCAAAATAGAACAGGGCGCAGCCCAGCATCACGTATCCGGACCAGTAGACGCCGTGGAGATTGGTCAGGCAGAAGATCAAGGCCGAAAGACTGGCCGCAATCAGGAAAGCGGTCAGGAACGCCAGAATGGGATAGCGACGGCTCTTGGGCGGGACGGGATAGCGGTCGGAAAAGGTTGGCTCCGCAGAGGGTGCGTCCTCCGGATTCCACACCGGCGTCTCACAAAGGGGGCAGCGCTCCGTGCCCTCCGGCAGCCGCACGCCGCATTTGACACAGTACATTTATTTCAACTCCTTCCGCTTTTCAGCTTCCCTTTCGGGTTTCTGGAGAATTGGTTTCGATCAGCACCGGCACGCCCAGCTCCACCAGGCGGGAGTAGAAGCGGCGCTCCAGCTCAGGCTCCCGGATATTGCGGATCATGTTCACATAGGTCTCACCGCCGAAACTGGCCACGGAGCAGTTGTTGGGGTAGCTCCGCTGGGGGCCGATGATGAACTCCATTCGCCTGACATAGGGCGTCATGGCCTCCGGCATCCGCACCTGGCCCAAATTGGAGAGATTGATGCAGCCCTTGGTCTCCCCCCGCTGGGTATAGATGATGCCCATGATGAAGTTCTTCAGGAACAGAGGCACCGCCCGGATGGCCGCGATCTGCTGGGGCGTAACATTGGCCGCAATGCGGCCGGCCATCTGCTGAGGCGTTCCCTCGGCAGCCAGCTGGGCCGCCATGATTTTGCAGAGCTCCTCCAGGCTGTAGTCCCCCATTCTGGGGTCCACGCCGGGATTCAGGGTCAGGACAAAATTGCGCAGGGTCTTGCTGCCGTAGAGCCGCCGAAGGTTGATCGGCACCGTGACCTTGACGGGCTTGCGGCGCTCCCGGTTGGGGCAGCACTCGGCCTGGTATTCCAGGATGGTCTGCTCCAGAACAGCGGACAGGAAAACGGTGACCGTGCTCTTGTAGCGGTGGGCCGCCTCCAGAAGGGCCTGCGTGGGGATAATTCCGGTAGTCAGATGGAGAAAGTCCCACTCCCGGGTGCCCCGCATACGCAGCGCGTCCGGCTCATGGTCATTGAGCACCACGCCGTTGGTGTTGCGGACGAAGCTGTCCTCCAGCTCTTCCGGCTTGGGCGCCTCCTGCCAATCCAGAATTCCTTCCTCAGGCGGAATCTCTGCGCCGTATTTCAGCGTGAGATAGCGGGCCGTCAGGGTTTTGAGATACACCATGCCGCCTGTGCCGTCGGTAAGGGAGTGGAAGAACTCCACCGCAATCCGGTCCCGGAAATACATGACCCGCAGGCAGCAGGCGCGAAGCTCCTTGTCCTGCATCAGGGTCAGGGGGTAGGCATAGTCCTCCCGCACCGTGGGCGGAGCGGTGATTTCCTCCAAATAGTACCAGAAGACGCCGGTTCGGAGCCGGACGTACATAGATGGGAACCGGGGCATCAGATCCGCCACGGCCTGCTGCAGCACAGCGGGATCCACCGGCTCGGCCAGGGTGGCGGAGACCCGGAAGGCATTCACCCATCGGCGGCGGCGAATGGCGGGAAAGATCAAAGCGGCATTGTCCAGCCGCATCCATTTTCTACTCATTTTTCAGCACAATCGTTCTTGATATGGACGTTCAAATGGGGGTAGGTCATTTCAATGCTGCGATCCCGGAAGGCCTCCCACACATAGGTACGGAGGTCGAACCGGGTGGAAATCACCCGCTCCGAAGGGATCCAGAAGTGGATATAATAGGAGACGGCGGAATCGCCGAAATCCTCGATGGCGACGCGGATTTCCTCCCCTTCCAGGGGCTCGCAGCGGTCCACAGCGGCCCGCAGAGCCTCCATAACCCGCTCCGGGTCGGCCTCGTAGGAGGCGGAAACCGTCATCTCCAGGCGGCGCTTTGGATAGGAGCTGTAGTTCTCCACCGTAGCGGAGGAGACCTTGGCGTTGGGGATCAGCACGGAGCGGTTGTCGACGGTGTGAAACCTGGTATAGACCATGGTGATCTCATCCACCACACCCGTCATCCCGTCGATGGAGACGAAGTCGCCCTTTTTGAAGGGCTTGGTGCCCATGACCAGCAAGCCCCCCGCCACGTTGGACAGGGCGTTCTGCACCGACAGGGACACCGCCAGGGTCAGGACGCTGAGCAGGGCCACCAGGGCGGTCACGTCGATACCCAAATAGGACGCAATGACCAGCAGGGCCACGAAGTAGAGCAGAATCCGCAGGACGTTTTTGAGAAAGCGGTGCATGCTTCCGTCCAGCTTGGTCCGCTTCAGCAGCCGATCCACGACCATGAGGATGACCCGCACAAGGATGATGGCCGCCGCCAGCATGGCCAGGGCAATCAGCGCCCTCCGGAGGGTCACCTGTTCAATGGACGCCTTGAGACTCGCCAGGTCCTCTGACGAAACTGCGCTGTATCGGATCATTCCATCCCCTCCGTCGGTGTTTTTTGCCTGCCCATTCTACCACATTTCGGCCGAAAAAGCAAGAGGCTCCCGGGGGAGTCTCTTGCTGTCTGTATCAATTCTCAGTTCTTACTTCTGACTTCTTAATTCTACTCCGCCAGCTCGAGGCCGGTGAAGTAGCGGTAGAGGTAAGTCACCACGTAGCCGCGGGTGCAGGGGGTCTTGGCTTGGAACTTGCCGTTCTCGCCCTTCTCCAGGCCGAACTCGTAGGCCCAGATGGCGCCGTCCTTGTACCAGTGTTTGTCCTTCACGTCGGAATAAGGATTGTCAATGGAGTATCCAGGCTTCCCTTCCGCCGCGTAGAGGAACTGCAGGATCTCGCCCCGGGTGCAGGTCTGCTTGGGGCTGAACTTAGTGCCCTCGGTGTTGGTGCCGCCGGTGATGCCGTTCTCCACGGCCCACATCACAGCATTGTATGCCCAGTGCGTCTTCTTCACGTCCTTGAAGGTCTTGTCGGTGGCGGTAAACTCCGGACGGCCGTTGGCAGCCCAGAAGAACACCATGGAGTCGGCGCGCATGACGGTCCGCTCCGGGGCGAAATGGGTATCGTCCACGCCGCCGGTGACCCCGTTTTCCAGAGCCCAGATAACGGGATGGAAGAAGAAGTCCTGGTCGTCCACGTCTGTGAAATGGTTCACAAGGACGAAGTCAAAGCCGTTTGCTTCCGCGTAGGCCTTGGCCGCGGAGCCCGCGGTGCCGTAGATGGTGAAGCCTTCCACCGTACCGACGTCCTCCCATCCTGCCGTCCGGTAGCCGAGAGCATAGTCTCCGATCTCCTTCACACTGTGAGGAATGCGCACCTCGGTCAGTTCGGGGCAGTCAAGGAACGCACTGCTTCCGATCTGGGTCAGCGAAGAGGGGAAGGATACGTCTGTCAGGCTGGCGCAGCAGAGGAAGGCGTCTGGATCGATCGTCTTCAGGCCCTCGGGGAGGGTCAGGCACTTCAAGCTTCTGCAACCGTTAAAAGCATCCCACCCAATGACTTCCAGCGTAGCGGGGAAGTTAACGTCCGCCAGGGCGGCGCACCCGTAGAAAGCGTGATCATTAATGGTCTTCAGACCGTCTCCAAAGCTCACGTTGGTGAGTCCGATGCACTGGTAGAACGTGTTTCTCTCAATTGCGCTCACTCCGGCGGGAAGCACAACAACCGTCAAACCGGAGCAGTCCTTAAACGCCTCGCCGCCGATCTTGGTCATGTTGGCCGGGAAGCGCACTTCGGCCAGAGCAGAGCAGAATTCAAAGGCGTTTTTACCGATGGTTTTCAGGTTTTGCGGGAAGGAAAGACTGGTTAGGCCGGTGCAGCCGTGGAAGGCGTAATTGCCGATCTTCGTCAGATTCTGGGGGAAGGTCACGCTGGTCAGACCGGAGCATCCGTAGAAGACGCTCTCTTTGATGGAGGTGACGCTCTCCGGAATGGCAATGCTCTTCAGGCCGATGCAATATTCAAAGGCGCTTTTGCCGATTGTCGTCAGGCTCTCCGGAAGGTTGAGCTCCCGCAGAGATTCGCAGCCGAAAAAGGCCCACTTTCCGATGCCGGTCAGGCTCTCCGGGAAGCTGACTTCCGTAAGGGAAGCGCAGTTCTCGAAGGCGCTGTTGCCGATGGAGCTCAGGCCCGCCGGGAAGCGCACCTGTCCCACAGCGGCATAGGCAAAGGCAGAAGCGCCAACGGACGTCACGCCGGCTGGAATCTCATAGGCGCCGGTTCTGCCCCCGGGGAACAGGCGCAGTTCGGTCTGTTCCTTGTTGAACAGCACGCCGTCGACGCTGCTGAAGGAGGCATTATCGGGGTCCACGTTGATCTCCGTCAGCTGGCTGCAGCCGGCAAAGGCTTCGCTGTCGATGCTTTCCAGACTGGCAGGGAGGCTTACGTCGGTCAGGCCGGTACAGCCCCAAAAAGCTTCGGATTCAATGCTGGTCAGGCTCTCGGGGAAATCAACCGACTCCAGACTGGTACAGTTAATAAAGGCCCCCTCTCCGATGGTTTCCAGGTCTCCCGGAAGAGCAAGGTCCGTAAGGCTCACGCAATCGCCGAACGCGCAATCCCCAATCCGGGTCGGTCCGCCCAGGAAGGACACGCCGGTCAGGTCAGCGCATTCCTGGAAGGCATTCATGCCGATGGCTGTCAGGCTCTCCGGAAACGTAAGGCGCAGCAGACCGGATTCGGCGAAAGCTGCCTCGCCGATTTCGGTCAGGCCAGCGGGGAAATCAATTTTGCGCAGGCTGGGGCAGCAGGAGAAACATTTGTCGCCGATTTTCGTCAGATTCTCCGGTAAGGTAACGTCGGTCAGAAATTCACAGCTGTAGAAGACGCTGTCGCTCAGCTCGGTCAGGCCGCTCGGAAGGGTCACGCCGGTAAGCCCGCAAGCGCAAAAAGCCGCTTCGCCAATGGCAGACAGGTTCTCCGGGAAGGAAATGGAACGCAAGCCGGTGGCGCAGAAGGCATTCCGGCCGATGCTAGTCAGATGCTCCGGAAGCGCGATGTCTTCCAGGCTCTCGCAGTCGTAGAAAGATTGTTCTCCAATACTTGTCAGGGTGCTGGGGAGTTGAACGTTTTGCAGCTGGACGCACCAGGCGAAGGCCTGCTTGCCGATCTCCATCAGGCCCTCCGGGAGGGTGGCGTCGGTCAGGCCGGAGCAGGATGCAAACGCAGCCTCCCCCAGTTCGGTCATGCCCGCCGGAAAAACGATCTCCGTCAGACTGCCGCAGTTGTAAAACGCCCGCTCCCCAACGCGCTTCAGGCCGGCAGGGAATTTGACGCCCCCCAGGGCGGTGCAGCCATTGAAGGCGCTGTTCCCGATTGCGGTCAGGCCAGCGGGGAGAATGACCGCAGTAATGCTTTCCCGATGGGCAAACCAGGGGGCGCTGCCATAATAGAAGTCCGCCATGGCGCCGCTGCCCTCGATAGAAAGCAGGCCGCTTTCGGTATCAAAGGTCCAGGTCAGGTTGTCGCCCTGGTCGCCGCAGCTGCCGGAATAGGGCGTTTCCTCCTGGACGGGAACAAAGTCAAAGCCGTTCCGGTCCGCGTAGCTCTGGGCCTCGGAGTTCGCCTTGCCGTAAATGGTAAAGCCCGCTACCCTTTCGAACGCTCCGTCGCTGTCGTTCCCATAATAGCCCAGGGCGTCTTTTCCGATGGATTCGACGCTGGAGGGAATCCGCACGCTTTTCAGATTGGGACAGCTGTAGAAAGCGTAATCGCCAATCTCCACCATGCCTTCGGAAAAAACCACGTTGGTCAGGCCGTAGCAGCATGCGAAGGCCGCCTGACCGACCCCATAAAGGCCCTGGGGAAGGTTCAGGCTTGTCAGGCCGACACAATCAGCAAAAGCTTGGAATGGAACATAGTCCAGTCCGTTCGGGAGCTCAAGCCCGGTGATGATGTCACGATAATCGTCCCAGGGGTACTCGTTGTACACAATGCTGCCGCTGCCCTCGATGGTCAGCAGGCCGGTGTCGGTATCCAGGGTCCAGGTCAGGTTGTCGCCCTCCTCACCGCAGTTGCCGGAAAGGGTCTCGGCACGGGCGATCAGGGTCATTTGGGGCAGCAGAGAGCAGATCAGAGCCAGGCAAAGGGCCAGTGCTGCCAGTCGGGTCAGTTTCTTCATTTCTTTTTCTCCGTTTCTGTTTTGTACTGTGGAATCACGCCAAATTATTTGCGTCTGTCTCTATAGACGCAAAATAATCTGAAAAGTTGCAGCGTTTGAAAAAAATTTTTCATTCTCCAGCGCTTCCATATATAAGACGCTCCAAAGGGGAAAAAGGTTTACTGAAATCTGAAAAAAATTTGCGAACTGTCAATTTCGCAAAAAGGGACGGCCTCCTGTCCTGCGCGGCAGGACAAGAAGCCGTCCCCTTTTCGGGTTGATGCATGGGTTATGCTTCCTCGCAGAAGCGGCGGATGTTGGAGGGATTTTCGATTCGCTGAACCTCTTTGCCCTGTTCCAGCACCAGGAGAGTGGGCGCCTGGCGAACGCCGTACTGCCTGGCCAGGTCGGGATCCTTGTCCACCACCACGGTCTCATAGGCGATGCCCGCGTCGGCCAGGAATTTCTTGGCCATGACGCACTTGGGGCAGGTGGAGGTGGTGAAGAGGAGCAGACCGTTGCCTTCCCCCTTGGGGGAAGGTGTCGCGGCGTTGACAGGGGCGGCGGAGACAGTCTCCAGAGGCACGGCGGAGGGGGCGGCGGTGGGAGCCGCGGCGGCGCTCAGGGGCTCATGAAAGCGATGGGACAGAGAATAGCCCACGTCGTAGACCTTCCGGTCCTTGAACTCCTGGGTCTTGCCGTCGTTCCAGTTCTGGACGGGCCGGTAGTAGCCGGTAATCCGGGAATAAACCTCGGTCTTCTTGCCGCAGTGGGGGCAGGTATACTGCTCGCCGGAGAGATAGCCGTGGTCCGGGCAGACGGAATAGGTGGGGCTCATGGTGTAGTAGGGCAGCCGGTAGTTCTCGGCAATCTTCCGCACCAGGTTGGCGGCCGCTTTCCAGTCGGGCAGCTTCTCTCCCAGGAAGGCGTGGAAGACGGTGCCGGAGGTGTAGAGGGTCTGGAGCTCGTCCTGGATGTCCAGGGCGGAGAAGACGTCCTCGGTGTAGCCCACGGGCAGGTGGGAGGAGTTGGTGTAGTAGGGGGTGCCGTTCATGTTGGCGGTGATGATGTTGGGGAAGTCCGCCTTGTCATGCTTGGCGAAGCGGTAGGTGGTGGACTCGGCGGGAGTGGCCTCCAGGTTGTAGAGGTCGCCGTACATTTCCTGGTAGTCGGACAGGCGTTCCCGCATGTGGTTGAGAACCTGCTTGGAGAATTCCTGAGTCTCGGGGTGGGTCATGTCCTTGCCGATCCACTTGGCGTTGAGGCCCATTTCGTTCATGCCGATAAGGCCGATGGTGGAGAAGTGGTTCTCAAAGGTGCCCAGATAGCGCTTGGTGTAGGGATACAGGCCGCCCTCCAGCAGCTTGGTGATGACGCCCCGCTTGATCTTCAGGGAACGGGCGGCAATGTCCATAAGCCGGTCCAGCCGCTTGTAGAAGTCCGCCTCGTCCGCAGCCTGGTAGGCGATCCGGGGCAGGTTGATGGTAACCACGCCCACGGAGCCCGTGGACTCGCCGGAGCCGAAGAAGCCGCCGGACTTCTTCCGCAGCTCCCGGAGGTCCAGGCGCAGACGGCAGCACATGGAGCGAATGTCGGAGGGCTCCATGTCGGAGTTCACGTAGTTGGAGAAGTAGGGGGTGCCGTACTTGGCCGTCATCTCAAAGAGGAGCTTGTTGTTCTCCGTCTCGGACCAGTCGAAGTCCCGGGTGATGGAGTAGGTGGGGATGGGATACTGGAAGCCCCGGCCGTTGGCGTCGCCCTCGATCATGACCTCGATGAAGGCCTTGTTGACCATGTCCATTTCCTTCTGGCAGTCCTTGTACTTGAAGGGCATTTCCTTGCCGCCCACAATGGCGGGGAGCTCCGCCAGGTCGTTGGGAACGGTCCAGTCCAGGGTGACGTTGCTGAAGGGCGCCTGCGTGCCCCAGCGGGAGGGGGTGTTGACGCCGTAGATAAAGGATTCCACGCACTTCTTCACCTGGTCGTAGGGCAGATTGTCATACTTGACAAAGGGAGCCAGATAGGTATCGAAGGAGGAGAAGGCCTGGGCTCCCGCCCACTCGTTCTGCATGATGCCCAGGAAGTTGACCATCTGGTTGCAGAGGGTGGCCAGGTGCTTGGCGGGGGCGGAGGTGATCTTGCCGGGCACGCCGCCCAGGCCCTCCTGGATCAGCTGCTTCAGGCTCCAGCCCGCGCAGTAGCCGGTGAGCATGGACATGTCGTGGATGTGGAAGTCGCAGTTGCGGTGGGCGTTGGCAATCTCATCGTCATAGATCTCAGAGAGCCAGTAGTTGGCGGTGATGGCGCCGGAGTTGGAGAGGATCAGGCCGCCTACGGAATACGTAACGGTGGAGTTTTCCTTCACCCGCCAGTCCATGACCTTCAGATACTGATCCACCACGGACTTGTAGTCCAGCATGGTCTCGGACACGTTGCGGAGCTTCTCCCGCTGGCGGCGGTAGAGGATGTAGGCCTTGGCCACATCTTCATAGCCGGCACGGCCCAGAACGGCTTCCACAGAGTCCTGAATGTCCTCCACAGCAATCTTGCCGTCTTTAATCTTGCTCTGGAAGTCGGCGGTGACCTTCAGGGCCAGAAAGTCAATGGTGTCCTCGTTGTACTGCTTCTGCTTGGCGTCAAAGGCCTTCTTGATGGCAGTGGCGATCTTGCTGATGTCGAAATCAACGACCTTGTCGTTGCGTTTGACTACCTGATACATGGTGGTCTCTCCTTTTCTGTATATCGGTAAATTGATTATAATCTGTTAAGTGGGACGTAAACGGGATAATGAAGTTTCACTTGCGTGAGATGCGGTATTCCTGGCGGGATATGATGCATGCGCTTCGCGCAGATTATGGTTTATTATTTCTGTGAATGAACAGATGAAACAGAACTGAAATTTCAGCGAAAACTGCCCCATTATGTCATATATGGCGCAACCATACTTCAAATATGCGTCAGCAGGTCCTTCACGCCTCCACCCCCCGCAGCTGCGCGTTCGGCACGAAGGGGCGGACTGCTTCCAGACAGGCCTTCGCTTTTTCGGGGCTCGCGGCGTGGAAGCGTTCGCCGCCGGCCAGAATGTCGCCGGAATCCACGAAGCCCTGAATGAAATAACGCTCCGTGCCGGCGATCCAGCGGCCGATGGCTGCAAAGTCCTCCGGCTCGTGAAGCTCGTCCACCAGCGTGGTGCGGAACTCAAAGGGGGTCTTCCCTGCCATCAGCAGGGCGACGCTCTCCTCCACCCGGGGCAGGATGCCTGTCGCTCCGGCAGTCTGCTCGTACTTCTCCCGGCTGTTTTTGACGTCCATGGCCACATAGTCCGCCAGGTCCGCTTCCAGGACGGCCCGCAGCCGCTCCGGGAAGGCGCCGTTGGTGTCCAGCTTCACAGCAAAGCCCAGGGCCCGAATCTTCTCCAGAAGCTCCGGCATGTCCGGGTGGAGCAGGGGCTCGCCGCCGGTGACGGCTACGCCGTCCAAAAGGCCCTGACGCTTCCGCAAAAAGGCAAAAAAATCATCCTGGCTGAATTCCGGCGCCGCCGGGGAAACCACCAGGCTGCTGTTGTGACAAAAAGGGCAGCGAAAATTGCAGCCCGCGGTGAACACCGTGCAGGCCACACGCCCGGGAAAGTCCAGCAGGGTCATTTTCTGTAATCCACCGAGCTTCATATCTACCTCCTGTCGGGCCGTCTGCCCGACTGCGGCCGGGGCGTATTATCTCCCTGTGGAAAACCGTGTGGACAAGATGTGGACAACATATAGGAAGAGCGTTGACATAACAACCACAATATCTTGTGTTCGGATTATAGGATACCAACAAGAAATAGAAATGTCAAGCCCTTTTTATGTGTTTTTTTTGAAGTCTCTCGAGAAGGTTTTTCGGGAACAAAAGTCACCTCCGGAGACGCGCAGGCCGCGTCTTCGGAGGTGAAGCGATCACAGGATCTTCCGGATCTCTTCCAGGTCGGCCACCTGGTAGCTGGGCCGCAGCTCCGGCGGCAGGGTTTTGCCCTTCCGGTTGAGCCAGAGGGTGTCGATCCCGGCCCGGATCCCGCCCAGAATGTCCGAGCTGAGACTGTCGCCGATCATCAGGGTCTTCTCCCGTGCAAAGCCGGGAATCCGGGCAAAGCACCGGGCGAAATAGGCCGGGTCCGGCTTATGGAATCCTATCTGCTCGGAGATGAAGAGGGCCTCAAAATAGGGTCCGAGCTTTGCCCCGGCCAGCCGGGAATACTGGGTCTCCGCCACCCCGTTGGAGGCCAGAAAGAGCCGATAGCCCCGGCCCTTCAAATAGTCCAGCAGCTCCCGCGCGCCGGGCAGGAAGTCGTGCTCCAGCCCCAGGTTTCGGTGATACGAGTCCTCAAAGGCCGCCGGGTCCAGGTTCAAACCCTGCTCCGAGAACATCTGCCGATGCCGCTCCACCAGGATGGCGTCCCGGTCCGCCTCTCCCCGCTCCAGCTTCTCCCACCAGCAGACGTTGACCTCCCGGTAACGGTCCAGCAGGGCCGGGGTCGGGGAAACGCCGAACTCCGTCAGCGCCCGGGAGTAGGCCTTCGCCTCTCCCGCGCCGAAGTCCAGAATGGTGTCGTCCAAATCAATCAGAAGGATCTCGTAGCGCATTGCCCCGCCTCCCTGTCCTTCGTGTTTTGGATAGTATAACACAAACCGGGAAAAAAGCAAGGACAAACCGCAGGGCTGTGCCTGACTACTGCTCCATCTGCCTGCCCAGGAAGGCCGCCACCACGTCCAGGAGCCGCAGCTCAAAGTCGGCAGGCCAGCGGCCCCGCTCCGGGTCCGCCCCCAGCAGAACGCCCCCCAGCAGGTCTCCCCGGGACAGAATGGGGACAGCCGCGCCTACCACAGCGGCCCCTCCCTCTACCATGGCCGTGGGAACGCCCCGGCCTCCGGCGCAGTAGCGCTCCCGATCCTCCAGACGGCGAAACAGCGCCGGGGACAGCCGCCGCTCCGCCACGCTTCCCTGCCCCGGACCGGCAGCGGCAACGACCGTGTCCCGGTCACAGACTACCGCCAGAAAGCCGGTGTTTTTGTGCAGGGCCTCGCAGATCCGCCCGGCAAATTCCGTCATCTCCCCCATGGGAGAGTACTTCTTAAAAATGACCTCCCCGTCCTTCTCCGTGAAAATCTCCAGGGGGTCTCCCTCCCGGATGCGCAGGGTGCGGCGGATTTCCTTCGGGATCACCACCCGTCCCAGGTCGTCGATTCGCCGCACGATTCCCGTAGCTTTCATATCGGCATTCTCCTCGTTCTCATTTTTGTGTTCCTATTCTTTGCGAAAATCGGGGAATTATGCGCGGCGCCGGGCAGCGCGGCGCCGGTGGAATCGATTCCATTTTTTTCCACGACGCAAACCTTCATTTACAATCGCCGGCATATCAAAACGACAGGCAGCGCAGGCTGCCTGTCGTTTGTGTTATACTATCTATTATTGTTGAAGCTGATTATACACAGGCAATCAGCCGCCAAACCAGTATCCGCCGCCCGCAGCATCCACGTCGCCGCCGATGGCATCCTGATCACCGCCGCTAATTCCGATGACATCTTCAGTTTCGAAGGCGATGACTTCCATGTCCAGAGCTTCGTAAGCTTCTTTCATAGCTTTTGTACTCCTTTACCGTCAAATCCCACGCATGAGATCATCAATCACTGCGGTGTACATCTCTCCGTAAATCGTGTGCTCTGCACCAGACTCGTCTGCGTAAATCACGTAAGGACGTACATACCAGACCTCGCCGGGCTTATTCACCTTGGTTTTGGTCCAGGTATAGATTACAGGCTCGCTCTGCCCGACCGCATTTGCCAGCGCTTTCACGTAATCGGCGTTATCCGTGATCAACGCATCGCCCGCAGTATATTTGCTTCCCTCGTTATTGGAGGCCGCCACCAGACCGGCAGCACGGATAATCGCTCCATCCGGCACAGTCAGGTAAGCAACGGAAATCAGCTTGGAGGAATCCTTGTCATAGGTCACAGAGGTGAGTCCGGCAGTACCAAGCTGCTCAACAGCAGCGTCGTCATAGACAGCGGTAAGCGTTGAATCCTGCGTCAGCCAGAAAGAGGTGTTTTCTCTGTAGGATCTGACCTCAAATCCTCCGCTCTGCTCACACTTCCAGTAGGCAAAGTATTTTCCAGGCACTTCCATGGCAGACACGTCATACCACTGTCCTGCGTTCAGCTGTACATTGATCCGATCCTCCTGCTCACCATTGCAGATGCTCACAGCAAAGGAACCGGGCGCAACAATCTTCTCAAACTTTGCGCTAACGGTAACCGTGCCGCCGGCAGCCATGGCCTCGCTAGCCAGCGCGGCGTTCACTTCCTCCGCGGTCATGCTCCAGCCGACAAAACGGTAGCCGCTGTTCGGCGTGGGGTTGGCCGGGAAGTCGTCGGCAGTGATGGCGTCAACCTTCTCCATGGTCTTCAAAACCAGGTCATTGGAGATAAAGGCCACAACTTTGTTCGCCGCCAGCTGATAGCGAGCCTCATAGGTCACGTCGCTGTACACGTAAACGTTGTAGGTCTCCGACTTGGTCAGCAGCTTGCCGTTGGACTGATACCAGCCGATGAACTCATAACCCTCGTCGGCAGCGCCGGCGGTGATGGTCAGGTAGTCGCCGTAATGCGCGTTGGTCAGGCTCTGGACGCCGCTCCAGGTGGGCTCGGCGCCATTTTCATGGTTCAGGGTCACAACGTAGCCCTGCTCCACAGCCTTGGATCTGGCCCGGATGACCAGATTGCCCCACACGGTATAGCGAGGCCGCGGGGTCTCGATCAGCACGTAGCCGGGCTTGGCCTTGGCTTCCACAGTCAGCTTCGCGCCGGGCAAAACCAAGGCGCGGTGCTTGATGACGACGCCGTTGCACTTGACCGTCACGTCGCAGCCCTCATCGGCGTCCACCAGGACGCTGCAGGCCCAGATGGCCCAGTAGTTGACGTAGCCCAGAGGGATGGTGTAATAGTTGTCTCCGTAGACAATCAGGTTGCGCATGGGGTTGGAGGCCTCCATACGAACGAAGGTCTCGGACAGATCGAAGAGATAGCCGTCGTTGATGGTGAGCTCCAGCGGGGCAAAGATGCAGTCCTGCAGCCGCACCTTCGCCTTGTTGAAGCCAACCAGGCCGCCGCAGTTGTAGGTATTCTTGCCCAGGAAACGGCCCTCAAAGGAACAATCCTTGAGGATCAGCAGGGGGGAACGGTCAAACGCGCCGGCAGGGCCGTTCTCGTTGATGGCCACCAGGCCGCCGTGGGTGCCGTCGCCGTTGACCCGGGAGTCGATGGTGGCGGTAACGCAGACGTTCTCCAGCCGTCCGCCGTTGGTCAGGGAAGCAACCACACCGGCGGCATATTTCTTGTTGGTCTTGATGGTGCCCGCCACCACAAGGTTCTTGACCGTCACGCCGTTGGCGTAACCGAAGGGCGCCGCATAGTTCTGATTGTACTTGAACTGTCCCGCCTTAACGGAGGCGTCGAGGTTCACAGTCAGGGTGCAGCCGTCGCCGTCAAAGCTGCCGGCGAAGCGTCTCACCGTGGAATTGCTGATCTGCTCGCCCACCATGCAGGAAACAGAAATATCATCGGTCAGCCGGAAGCTCAAGCCCTTGCAGGTGTTGCCTGCCTTGACCGCTGCGGACAGAGCGTTCCAGTCTTCTTCGCTGGTAATCAGAATATCGTTTCCGGACTTGGTAAACACGTAGGCGTCCGCCGCGTTCGTGAAGGTGAACGTGTTGTCCTCCGCCCGGGCGGTAACCACGCCGGCCGGCAGCATTGCGAGCACCATGCACAGGGCAAGCAAGGCGCCGATCCATCTCTTTCTCATAATTGTGTTCCTCCCTTTCACCCGCCTCTGTCTGCAAAGGCGGCAAAAAAATAACCAGAAAGCCGGGTGTGTCGCGCCGACTCTTCAACCTTGGAGATACTAACACATTATATTCAGATAGTCAAGCTTTTTAATTCAAAAAGTACACCCATTTTTCACATTACGTTAACCCTTTTTTAACGATTGTTCGCATCAAAATCTCGTCTCTGCAGGACTCGCAGGCCGAACGCGATTATTTCAAAAACGCCCGCTTTTGTTCCACAAAAGGCCGAAAAATACAGATTTTGAATCGCTCTGAACCGATTTTCTCCAAAAATGCACGGAAAAGGCCGATTTTCCGCTGGGCATCGTTTTGGGGCTGCGCTTGGAATCCCGGCCGGTCTTCCCCATCATTTTACACAAACTGTCTTTTGGTTTATTGGAAAATTTCTACGTTTTGGCGCAGGGGGGCCACGCGGCTCCCCGCCCGTTCTTCCGGGGTCCGCCCGCCGGGCGGGATCGCTTCGGCCCTTTCAGCTCGGCTGCTTCCGGCATTCGTTTTGGAACACCGCAATTTTCTGAGCGCGGAGGGCTGTGCAAGGATTCGCCGGATTTTTCGCAGAAAAGCTTCTCTTTTCCCTGTTGCATTTTTCCCCAGGAAACGGTATAATTTTTTTGAGACAATTTTCTGCCGCGGGAGGCCGGATTATGATTGATTTACAGCATTTGGAGCAATATCGGGAGAACAACCGCATCGAGGCAAAAAAGGCCCTGGGCGGGCTGCCCCACAGCATTTGGGAGACCTACTCCGCCTTTGCCAACGCCCTGGGCGGGATCATCCTGCTGGGGGTGGAAGAATACCGGGACAAGTCCCTGCATCCCGTGGATCTGCCGGATCCGGAGGGACTGGTACAGGAGTTTTGGGACAGGCTCAACGATCCCCATACCGCCAGCGTGAATATCCTGCTGAACCGGGACGTGCAGATCGAAACCGTGGAGGGAAAGCACATTATCGTCATCACCGTCCCCCGGGCCCAGCGCTTTGACAGGCCCGTCTTTGTGGAGGGAAGTCCCCGGAACAGCTATCGGCGCAGCGGCGAGGGAGACTATCGCTGCACGGAGGACGAGCTCCGCGCCATGTACCGGGACGCCGCGGTCAAAACGCAGGACATGGCGGTTTTGGAGCACCCGGGACCGGAGCTGTTCTGCCGGGAGACTCTGAACCGCTACCGGAGTCGTCTGCTGGCCTGCCAGCCCGGCGGCGAATGGGAATCGCTGGGCGATGAAGACCTGCTGCTCAGGCTTGGCGCCCTTGGCCGGGGCAAAGACGGGAGCCTGCACCCCACTGCGGCGGGGCTGCTGATGTTCGGCTCCCAACGGGAGATTTTGCGGGAGTATCCCGCCTACTGTCTGGAATACCGGGAAACCTCCGGCTCCCGCCGGGCATACCGCATTCGATCCGGCGCAGGAGCTTGGAGTGGAAATGTCTTCGATTTCTTTTCCCGGGTCTGCGGCAGGCTGGCCAGGCGCTTCCAAGCGTCAGCGCTGGACGTGCTCCGGGAGACCCTGGTTAACTGTTTGGTCAATGCGGATTATTACGGCCAGGGCGGCGTTACCGTGGTAAAAACAGAGACGGGCATCACCCTCTCCAACCCCGGCAGCTTCCGCGTGGAGCTGAACGCCGCCCGGTGCGGCGGCGTCTCCGATCCGCGAAACGGCACCCTGCTGAAGCTGTTCCACATGATTGACGCCGGGGAGTGCTCCGGCAGCGGTATTCCAAAAATCATCCGAATCTGTCGGGAACTCGGCTGGACGGAGCCAAAAATCACCCAGTCCTTTTCCCCGGACTTGATCACCGTTTCTCTTTCGTTCTCCCCAGAGCTTCCTCAGCGAGCCACCGCTGCAGCCGGTACCAAGACCATTCCCACGGGGAAAGCCGTCCGGCGGCAGTTGGTTATTGACTATCTGACCGACCACGCAAGGGCGAGCACCGCAGAGATTGCAGCGTATCTGGGTCTGTCGCCGTCCACCACGAGGAGCTATCTCGCCGCACTGGTCCGGGATGGTATCGTTGCAGCGGAAGGCATGACCCAAAATCGTTTCTACAAACTGAAAGCATGATTCGTGCTTTTGCGCGCAGTCGCAGCCTCTCAAGCATTGCTTGATTGACTTTTCAGGTCGCCGGATTTATGATGAACATGCCGGCCAAACTGAATAACTCGGAGGAATGCTCCATGTTTGATGTCGATCACATCTCTCACATTCTAAAAGAAGCACGTATCAGAAAAAACCTCACGCAAAGCGCCCTCGCGGATCGGCTCGGCATAACCTACCAAGCCGTATCCAACTGGGAGCGCGGCGCTTCCCTGCCGGATCTTGCAAAGCTTTCCGGCCTGTGCGAATTGCTGGAAATAGATCTCTATGAACTGATTGGGGCCTCGCAAAGTCAGGATCTTGCAGAAGCTATGCTGTCTGACCCTAAAGCGCTTCAAAACGCGTCGATGAAAGCAATCACAGCCGTTGCCCCCATGCTCCCACCCGAGCAGCTCATAGAAGCGGTTCAGGCACGGAAATCCGACATTCGGGATTTGGCAACGCTGACGCAGCTTGCCCCGTACATCGACGAGGCGTTAACTGCGGAAATTGGGGCTAACTTGGTTCCCGACAGTGTGGGCGAGCTTCTGTCTCTGTCTCCTTTCGTCCCCGGCGAGCAGTGCGCGAAATGGATGGAAGCGTTGGAACACAACAGGGACTTTGCTCTGGACGTTGGACTGCTCTCAGCCCTGGGGCCCTATCTCTCCACGGAGACAATGGACCGTCTGTCCGAGCGGGTCGTGCCCGACACGTTGGTCATATTGAGCTCCGTCGCTCCGTTTTTGTCCACAGATGCCCTCTGCCGCCTGGCAAACAAGCTGGAACGCATCACGCTCGACGACTATCTCATCGGTTTGGAATGTCTGCAGCCGTTTCTTGGCCTGGAAGCAATGGAACGGCTCCACAAGAAAGTTGTCGTTGCGGAATAACACAGAGAAGTGATCCGCTATTGCCGGAAGCTCCCTGGGCGGTCTGATGACCCTCTATGCCCTGCGGGACTGCAGCCGGCTTCTCCGGCGGAAAGCAAAGTGAAGCCTGCCGGAAGAAGCGGATCCCGGTATTTATGGATTATTGGCTGGCTGAATCAACAAATCAGGAGGAATCATAATGGCAAAGGTATTGCTTTTGAACGGTAGTCCCCGGCCCCACGGCTGCACGGCGGAGGCCCTGGGGGAGATGATCCGTGTCTTTGAGGCGGAGGGCATGGAAACGGAGCTGATCCAGGTGGGAAGCAAGTCTGTCCGGGGCTGTATTGCCTGCGGCAAGTGCGACGACCTGGGCCGCTGCGTCTTCGACGACCTGGTAAACGAAACCGCGCCCAAATTCAAGGAGGCCGCCGGTCTGGTGGTGGGCAGCCCCGTCTACTACGGCTCCCCCAACGGGACCCTGCTGTCTTTCCTGGACCGGCTGTTTTACAGCTCCAACTACTCCAAGCACATGAAGGTGGGCGCAGCGGTGGTAAGCTGCCGCCGGGGCGGCAACACCGCCAGCTTCGACGTGCTGAACAAGTATTTCACCATCAGCGGCATGCCGGTGGCCTCCTCCAGCTATTGGAACCAGGTCCACGGCTTCACCGCCGAGGACGTGCGGAAGGATCTGGAGGGCCTGCAGGTCATGCGGAATCTGGCCCGGAACATGGCCTTTCTGATCCGGGCCATCGAGGCGGAGCGGGAGCGGAACGGCATCCCGCCCATGGAACGGGGCGCCTTCACCAGCTTCCCGGACGGGAAATAACAATGCGAAAGAATGATTCCGTCGCGCCCTCTCCCTGCGTAGGGCGACCAGCCCTCTGGCCGCCGGAAACGCGGCAAAATCGGATGGCGCGGCGGCCTGGGATCAGGCCGCCCTACGGCGCGACTGAATCGATGCAAGAGGAAAAACATGAAGCTGATTGCGCTGGACCTGGACGGAACCCTGCTGACCACGGACAAGGAGCTGACGGCGGAAAACCGGGCCGCCCTGGCCCGGGCGGCGGAGGCTGGAATCGAGATCGTCCCCGCCACGGGGCGCTTCTTTGCGGCAATCCCGGAGAACGTCCGCTCCCTTCCCTTCATTCACT
Organism: Oscillospiraceae bacterium; assembly: GCA_016282135.1. Classification (GTDB taxonomy): domain Bacteria; phylum Bacillota; class Clostridia; order Oscillospirales; family Oscillospiraceae; genus JAFRPC01. The sequence goes on along the minus strand of JAEEKA010000001.1, from coordinate 1,152 downwards.
ACGCCATCACCGTCAACGGGGCCCAGGTCTGGGACGTTCGGGCCGCCCGGCCCCTGCTGCGGGCGGAGATCTCCTGGCGGCGGGCCGTGGAGGTCATGGCGTTTCTGGACAGCCTGCCGGTGATCTACGACTGCTACATGGACGACTGGGGCTGGATGAGCCGGAACCACTATGACCGGGCGGCAGACTTCGCGCCCCACCGGCACAGCCTGGAGATGCTCAAAAAATTCCGCACCCCCGTGCCGGAGCTGAAGGCCCATTTGGCCCAGGTGGGGCACGATGTGCAGAAAATTCAGATGTTTTTTCTGGACCAGGACCTTCGGACCCGGGCCATGGCGGATATGGCAGTCCGCTTCCCCGATCTTGCCGTTACCAGCTCCCTGCCCCGGAATGTGGAATTGAACAGTCTGAACGCCCAAAAGGGGCTGGCGCTGCAGGGGCTGGCCGCTCATTTGGGGATCCCCCTGGGGGAGACGATCGCCTTTGGAGACGACCTGAACGACGCCTCCATGCTCCGCGCTGCCGGGATCGGAGTTGCCATGGCAAACGCCTCCCCCGAGGCCAGGGCCGCCGCAGATGCGCACACTGCCTCCTGCGACGAAAACGGGGTCGCCCAGGCCCTGGAGCGGCTGGTGTTCGGGCGGGGATGAATCGCATAATAGCACGCCTGGGAGCTGACCGTGATAAACGGTCAGCTCCCAGGCGCAATTCATTGGGACAAGCAATTCTCGCCCCTACTCCGCCAGCTCGTTTCCGGTGAAGTAGCGGTAGAGGTAGGTCACTACGTAGGCTCGGGTGCAGGGGGTAGCGGCGTTGAACCTGCCGCCCTCGCCCTTTTCCAGGCCATTTTCATAGGCCCAGATGGCGCCCTCGTAGTACCAGTGCTTTTCCTTCACGTCGCTGTAGGGGTTTTCAATGGTATATGCGGGCTTGCCCAGGGCGGCGTACAGGAACTGCAGAATCTCACTGCGGGAGCAGGTACGCTGGGGGCTGAACTTGGTGCCCTCGGTGTTGGTGCCGCCGGTGATGCCGTTCTCCACGGCCCACATCACAGCCTTGTAGGCCCAGTGCGTCTCCTTCACGTCCTTAAAGGTCTTGTCGGTGGAGCTGAACCCCGGCCGGCCGTTGGCGGCCCAGAAGAACACCATGGAG
>JAEEKA010000006.1 GCA_016282135.1 Oscillospiraceae bacterium | reverse complement strand
GATTATGATGGTGAAGTTGATCTTCGCTCAGCGACGACGAAAGAAGTAGCAAAGACAATCTGGATGAATAAAGCTGCAATAAAAGAGCTGTTCGATAACGGCGAACTTGTCGATACGCTTGGATACTTCTTTGATTTGGAAAACGTATAAATTCGGATAACGCTTTTTTCTGAAAGTGTTTGAGGAATGTCTTTTAGGCGTTCTTTCTATGGTTTGGTGTACTTTTACGCGCTCTTACACAACAAGTAAACCTCTTTTGTCTACCAAGGCAAAAGAGGTTTACTTGATTATTGCTTTTTGAGTGTGTAAGGCTTTTTCTGCGTTACGATATTTACGCAAAGTTGCTTAGTTTTTTGCAAGAATATTCCCGCAAAACGATCACGAAAAACGCATAGGGTCGGCGCCTTAACATCTCCTTATGACGCGGATTACCGTTGCCTCATCCGTCTGACGATGGTGGAGAAAGTCGTACACGGACCTCATGGTCTCCGGTTTTCCGCGCTTGCCACAAGCCGGTCTGCCACGGTGCCCTTCTGCCCGGGGCGGTAGCGGTTCGCGTCAAAATCCTGTGCAACACGGGCGGCAATGTCGGCCTCCACGTACTCGCGCCCGCCTTCGCCCAGATACTTTCCAAGCGTCGTTTTAACCCAGCCGTAGTACAACGCTTCAAACGGATAAACGCTGAGGATAATGGAAATAGGCGCTGCATTACACCGAGTGAAATTGCGCTTCGCAGTTTGGGAGGTGAATATTATTTTCTATTCCTTGTGAATACGAATCCATCTGTTAAAAACATTGCAATTCTGTCGTTTTTCCGGTATAATTTGGGCTGATCACATACCGATTGCCACAAAACATAAAGAAATTGGGTTTCTGAGAAATGACGAAACAAGAAATGATACAAAGGATTGATGGCCTTGCTCTTCCCAAAACCGAGTACTGGGTCATCACCGGCGGCGCGATGGTCCTTTACGGCATCCGGAAGCAAACCAGTGATATTGACCTGGGCTGTACGAAGCAGTTGGCTGACAGGCTGGAAGCGGCGGGCTACCACACAGAGCGCCTGGCGGACGGAACCAGAAAAATCCAAATCGGCGACGATGTGGAACTGTTTGAGGATTGGCTCTATGACCGGGTAGAAACGGTTGACGGATTTCCGGTGATTTCCCTGAAGGGCCTTATCCTGATGAAAGAGTCCCTTAGCCGGGAGAAGGACCTGCGGGACATTGCACTGATCGAGGCTTTTGTAAACAACCTGCAGCGCGGACTGTCAGCCCGCAAAGAAACCAAGGAGGCTTCCCAAATGAATATTGCGATCAAAAAGATGGAAACCCCGGAAGAAATCAAAGGAAAGGCCTCTGTTCACTGGCGCGCCTGGCATGAGGCATACTCCGGCATTGTCAGTCAGGCGTATCTGGATAAATTGACCCTGAAAAAGTGTGAGGAGATTGCCTTCCAATGGCCGGATAATATCCTTGTGGCCAAGGATGGAGACCGTGTCGTGGGCTTCGTCGGTTATGGAAAGAGCGGCGAAGAGGGCCCGGAGGCCGGAGAGATTTTCGCGCTGTATGTTTTGTCGGAGTATTACGGAACTGGCGTCGGTCTTCTCCTGATGAATGCCGGCTTGGAGCAGCTTCGTGATTATTCACAGATACGCCTGTGGCTTCTGAAGGACAATCAGCGCGCCTTCCGTTTCTATCAGAAATGCGGCTTTGTCGCGGACGGGAAAGAAAAGTTGAGCCAAACTGTTGGCGCAGTGGGGATCAGAATGACTTTGAACCGGGCGAAGCACAATGCAGATTTAGGGGAGTGATCGTTTGAGGAGAACAGAGAATGTGGAGTTGACCGTACTCTGCCTGATCGAGGATGGAGATAAAGTGCTTCTTCAAAACAGGGTGAAAAAAGATTGGCATGGGTACGCATTGCCCGGCGGCCATGTGGAACCGGGGGAATCCTTTGTTGACGCGGTGATCCGGGAAATGAAGGAGGAAACCGGATTGACGATTTTGGAACCGAGACTGGCCGGGGTAAAGCAGTTTCCGATTGAACAGGGGAGATATGTCGTACTGCTTTTCAAAGCAACACAATGGACCGGAGACCTTGTTTCCTCTGAGGAAGGACAAATGGAGTGGGTTTCTTACGGCAATCTTTCCAAAGTTAAAACCGTTGATGATTTGGAAGAGTTGATAAATGTGATAAAATTTCCCGCGCTTACGGAGTTTCAGTATTTGATTTCAAACGACAACTGGACACTTTCCGTGAGGTGAAACGAATGAAAATCGGCGTAATCCAGGCAAGCTCCCAGGCAGCCAAGAATAATTTGCTGTACGAGACGGTAAAGAGATATGCACCTTGCAGCCAAGTTGTCAACCTCGGGTGCAAACCGGATGAGGTCCAGCGATTCAGTTATGTGGAAATATCCGTGTTGGTCGGGCTGCTGCTTGGGAGCGGTTCGGTTGACTTTGTTGTTACCGGCTGTTCCTCCGGGCAGGGCATGATGCTGGCCTGCAACAGTATCCCCGGCGTTCTGTGCGGGTATGCCCCATCACCGATGGACGCGTATTTGTTCGCACAGATCAACGATGGAAACGCGATCTCCATCCCCTTGGGAGAGGAATACACCTGGACGGGCTGCGAAAACTTTGAACAGACCATTGCCAAGCTGTTTTCTGAGCCCTTCGGCCAGGGCTACCCAAAGGGCGAGGCGGAACGCAAAAAGCGGGATACGCTGCGCTTGAAAGAGCTGCGGCGCAGTTCCCAAGTGAGCTTTGCCCAGTTCCTGGACCGTCTGGAGCAGCCTCTTATCGAAACGATTCTCAAGAAACGAGACGTTTTGGATTATATCCTTGCCAATGGCAGTCTGGAAACGGTTGAATGGCTTGTTAAACAGCGGGAACCGTTTCTTTCAAAATGAGAAAAAGAAAGGTGACGAGTATGGACAGAAATGAAATCACCGCACTATTTGACAAATACGTCAAGAAGCTGCGCATCACCCCCGCCTGGGACGTCAAATTGGAGTTTGTGGAGGACCCGACGTGGCGTAAGACAGGGGATTTCAAAATCGACTGCGACGACCGAAAGGCCATCCTGCTATTGAACGCGGTCAACCCCAAGCAGGAAAACCTGGAAGAGGTCATCGTGCATGAGCTGATGCATATCAAGATGTATCCGCTGGACCAGGTAACGGAATCCCTGATCGTCAACAGCTTTGAGGAAGGCTCCGCCGCCAGCAATTTTGCCTATCAGCAGTTTTTCAATGCCCTGGAACAGACGGTGGAAGAATTGACCAAGTGCTTTTTGCTGGAATTCGGAAACAACAAAAGCCTGTCCTACGGCAGGTGCAGCCGGGGCAAATCCTTCAACGATCTGTATGAAGGATTGGCGAATATTGAGTAGGAAGGAAAGGTGCCATGAGCTTTCTGGAACAGTACTACAACAGTTATGACGAGGAGGGGAGACTCCTTTCCCGCCACGGGCAGGTGGAGTACCTGACCACGATGAAATATATCTCCGAGTGCCTTTCCGGCATGTCGGAACCGAGGCTGCTGGAGGTGGGCGCCGGAACGGGTCGGTACAGCGTGACCCTTGCAAAACAGGGTTTTCATGTGACCGCTGTGGAATTGGTTGCCCGCAACCTGGAAATATTGCGTTCCAAGCTGGACGGCACAGAGCCGATCCGGGCGCTCCAGGGCAATGCGCTGGATCTGTCCGCCTTCCCGGATGCGTCGTTCGACCTGACCATGGAGCTGGGGCCCATGTACCACCTGTACACCGAGGCGGACAAGCTGCAGGCCCTGTCCGAGGCGGTCCGGGTGACAAGACCGGGCGGATATATCCTGGTGGCCTACTGCATGAATGAGCCGACGGTCATACAGTATGTGTTCGGGATGAACAAGCTCCGTGAGGTGATGGAGCTCCACATGCTTACGCCGGACTGGCACTGCGTCAGTGAGCCGAAAGAGATTTTTGAACTGTACAGAACCGAGGATATTGCCGCGTTGAACGCAGCATTTTCAGTGGAAAGGGTCAAGCTGATTGCGTCGGACGGGGCGACGAATTACAAGCGCGAGTATATCGACGGGATGGACGATGCGACGTTTAAAAAATGGATGGAGTACCATTTTGCGGTGTGCGAGCGTCAGGACCTGATCGGCGCGTCCCATCACACACTGGACATTCTGCGCAAAAAGTGAGCCGGAATTGAGTCAGAAAGGGACAATCAGATGAGAGAAATCAAAACAGCTCGCCTGCTTTTGAGGCCTTTCACGGAAGCGGACTACGATGATTTGTACGAGTTTTTGTCTCAGCTGCGGGACGATGAATTTGAGGGCTACCTCGGCATTACCTATGAATGCGGCAGAGAACAGCTGCGGGCCCGTCTTGGGTCTGAGGAATACTACGCGATTGTGCTTTCCGCTACCGGAAAGGTGATCGGGAATATCTACTGCGGAATTCGGGAGTATGCGGCGAGAGAAGTCGGCTACATCGTCAACAAGTCGTTCCAGAGAAACGGCTACGGGGCCGAAGCCCTTTCCGCGGTGATTGACCACGCGTTCAAATCTAGCGTTCATCGGGTCTATGCCGAATGTGATCCCAGAAACACCCCGTCATGGAAGCTGTTGGAAAAGGTCGGCATGCGCAGGGAGGCGCACTTCCTGCAGAATATCTTTTTTCACACTGACGGGATGGGTATGCCAAAGTGGAAGGATACCTACGTGTATGCGATTGTGAACGATAATCGTATGATGGTGTCAAAAATCAACAGCGATAATCTGACTGACGAAATCGTGGATCGGATTTTGTACCGTGGCCTGGAAGATACCGGGGAGCGGGCGGACTGTGTTGTGGTTTTGGGAAGCACAAAGGCTTCGCAGTATAAGATTCCCGTTGCGGAAGAGGCTTACCGGAATCAGCGTGCGCCCAAAATACTGCTCAGCGGTGGAAAGGTGAAGGCCTTTCCGGAGGGGGAAATGTGTGAGGCCGAGCACATGCGTCTTCACGCGATTGCCCGGGGTGTGAGGCCGGAGGATCTGATTATGGATACCTACGCCAGGAACACAGTAGAAAACATACTGGGTTCGCTGATGGAATTACAGCGGGAGTTTTGCATTGACCAGGTGAAAAAGGTGCTTCTTGTGACTACCTCGTTTCACATGCGAAGAAGTCTTTGCCTTGCAAGATACTTGTTTCCAGCGCACATTGAGGTGTTGCCCTGCCCGGCGGAAGATACCCATACGCGGCGCGACAACTGGATGGAATCCGAAGTCGGCAGAAAGCGCGCTGTGGATGAAGTTGAAAAAATCGTTGCCTGCGTAAAAAACGGACTGTTTCCGGATTTTGAACTGTAGACTTTCAGGGTTCGTATTGTCACCACCGCCGAAATACCTTGACAAATCTTTTTCTGTCGGCTAATGTATAAGACAGAAAAGATTCGAAACATCGAGGGAAAGGGGAGCGGCATAATGAATACGAATGATTATCACGATATGGAGCCGCACCCAGAGGATCTTGCCCTGCGTGAGGAGATTGCCCGGCTTCGGGCCTCTCTGACCGCCCTTTTGCTGCAAAAGGACGAGCTGCTGCTGATTCAGTGCAAACGAATTGAGGCCGCCTATCTGCGCCGCTTCGGTGCGCTGGAGCTCAAGGTTTATGAATGCTGGTGCGACTGTCTGCGGGCGAAGCGGAAGGCCAAAATGATTCGTGCCTGCCGCAATCGCCGGGAGCAGGCGGATGAGGAACAGATCGAGGCCACGTTGGACCAGGAGCTTGCCGAATACCGGGAAGAGTTGACAAACCGCTTTCGCAGGGTAGAGGGCGTTATGGAACGGCGGGAGGGTCCCGGCCTGAGTCAGCGGGGACAGAAGGAGTTGAAGAACCTATATCGGCAGGCTGTGAAGGCCTTGCACCCTGACCTTCACCCGGGAGATGACCGGGAGGAGCGGGGAAAGACCTTGGACCAGGCCATGCGGGCCTATCGGGCCGGAGATATTGAAACCCTTCGGACGATTTGTGATTCTCTGGATCCTGCGCCGGAGGCCGCAGCCTCCACTTTGGACGAGCTTCGGGCGGAGGCAAAGCGGCTTCGCGCCGGAATTCGGTCCTTTGATGAGCAGCTGGAGGACATCAAATCGAAATATCCATACAGCGCCCGCGTCTACCTGGAGGACGAAGAACAGGGCCGTGCCCGGGAGGCGGAGCTGAGAAAGCAGCTCCGGGAGCTTCGGGATCGGACCGCTCGGTATGAAGCAGAGATTTCCAATTTGATGAACCCGGAAGATGGAGAGGAGGACACGCTGTGAAGGAACTGGCCAAAACTCCATCGGGCAGCCTGCTGAAAAGTCTGCACGCGGACTTGAATACGCCCGCACCCTATTCTTCTGATGTGCTTTTGCTGCAGACCATGATAGCCGGAACGACGCATGTAGTCGGGATTGAAGAACTGGAACCGTTTTTGAAGCCAGGGGATCGGCTGGAGCTGATCCGGATTCCGGACAACCCCTCCGACCCCAATGCCATCAAGATCTATACCCGGGACCGGGTAAAGCTGGGCTATGTTCCACGGAAGGAGAATCATATTCTGGCCCGGCTCATGGACGCCGGAAAGCTGCTCTACGCCAGAATCTTGTCGAAACAGTGGCAGGGAGACTGGCTGCAAATCGAAATCGAAGTCTATCTGAATGACGACTGATGAACCCGGAGGAATCGCGCCCAATGTATGATACCTACGTGGCCTTTGACGTGGAGACTCCCAACAGCCGAAACGACCGTTTGAGCGCCATTGGCGTCGTGGTGGTGGAGGACGGGGAAAAGACAACGAACTTCTATTCTCTGGTCAACCCAGAGGAGCCCTTTGACGCTTTCAACATCAATCTTACCGGCATCACGCCCCGGATGGTTCGCAATCAGCCCACCTTCCCGGTGCTTTGGGAGCTGCTGCGTCCCCTTCTGGACCGGGGCATCCTCTGCGCTCATAACGCCGTCTTCGACCTGGGCGTTTTGAGCAAGTGCCTGCGGGACTACGGTATCGACTGGAAGCCTTCTGCGAAATACGTCTGTACCTGTCAGATGGGCAGGAAGCTGCTCCCCCAGGCGGGAAACCATCGGCTGAACACACTGGCGGAGCTGCTGGATCTGCCTCTGCAGCATCACAACGCCCTCAGCGATACCAAAGCCTGCGCCGGTTTGCTCCAGTATTACCTGGGCCAGACCGACCTGGCGCCATTCTACAAAACCTACCGTTTTTTTCAGTAACCAGTCGTATTGAAAGTAACAAACAAGGAGTTAGTCTATGATCACAGTATCTGATCTCAGCATGCAATTTGCGGGTTCCGTTCTGTTTCAGCACGCGGACCTGCAATTTACGGCAGGCAACTGCTACGGCGTTATCGGCGCCAACGGCGCGGGCAAATCCACGCTGGTCAAAATTCTTTCCGGCGAGCTGGAGCCCACCAAGGGCTATGTAGCCATCAAGCCCGGCGTCCGGATGTCGGTTTTGAAGCAGGACCAGTTCCGGTATGACGCCTACTCCGTGATGGATACGGTGATTATGGGCAATCCGCACCTCTATGAGATCATGAAGGAAAAGGACGCCATCTACGAGAAGGCTGACTTTTCCGACGAGGACGGCATCCGGGCCGCGGAGCTGGAAGCGGAGTTCGCGGAGCTGAACGGCTGGGAGGCGGAGTCTGACGCCAGCCGGATCTTGCAGGGCTTGGGCATCGACGTGAGCAAGCACTACGACCAAATGGCCGACACAGATCCCCGTGACAAGGTGAAGGTCCTGCTGGCCCAGGCCCTCTTCGGGAACCCGGACATCATCCTGCTGGACGAGCCCACCAACAACCTGGACATCGAGTCCATCAACTGGCTGGAGGACTTTCTGCTGGATTATCCCGGCACGGTCATCGTGGTCTCCCATGACCGCCACTTCCTGAACACCGTCTGCACCAATATTGTCGACATCGACTACGGCAAGATTAAGATGTACGTGGGTAACTACGACTTCTGGTATGAATCCAGCCAGCTGGTCCAAGCACTGCTGCGAAACAAGAACAAGCGCAACGAGGAAAAGATTGCAGAGCTGCAGGCTTTTATCTCCCGTTTTTCCGCCAACAAGTCCAAGAGCAAGCAGGCCACGGCTCGCCGGAAGCTGTTGGATAAAATATCCGTGGAAGAGATTCCCTGCTCCACCCGCCGCTATCCCTTCGTGGGCTTCACCCGGGAGCGGGAGGTGGGCAAGGACGTGCTCTTTGTCACCGACGTCAGCAAGACCGTGGACGGCGTCAAGCTTTTGGATAAGGTGAGCTTCATTGCCAACCGCAACGAGAAAATTGCCTTTGTGGGCGAAAACGAGCTGGCCCAGACCGTGATGTTCAAGCTGCTGATGGGGGAGATGGAGCCGGACGAGGGCACCATCAAGTGGGGCGTCTCTACCTCCCAGAGCTATTTCCCCAAGGACAACACCGCTTACTTTGAGGGGCATTCCGAATCTTTGGTGGACTGGATGCGGCCATTCTCCGAAAAAAAGGACGACGTATATCTCCGGGGCTTCCTGGGCCGGATGCTCTTCTCCGGCGACGAGGTGTTTAAGCCGGTTTCTGTACTCTCCGGCGGCGAAAAGGTCCGGATGATGCTATCCCGAATGATGCTCTCCGGAGCCAACTGCATTCTGCTGGATCAGCCCACCAACCACCTGGATATGGAATCTATTCAGGCGGTCAACAAGGGCGTTTCCGCTTTCCCGGGAAATGTTTTCATCGCCTCCCACGACCATGAGCTTTTATCCACCACCGCTGACCGAATTATCGAGTTCCTGCCCAACGGGAAGATTCTCGACAGGCTCTGCGGCTACGACGACTATCTGGCCTGGAAGCGGGAACAGGAATTCTGATTGTTTTTTCTGGAAAAGAACAGCCTTGTTGGGCTGTTCTTTTTCTTTTGACGTATATCCTGTGGCAAAATAGGGAAGTAAAGACAATTTCTTGTAAAAATTTCACAAAAGAACACAAAAAAAGATTGGATTTGTTAAGAAAGTATGATATAATCCTATATTGGAAGAGTGGATGATGCACGATTAAGAAAAGCGTCACACCCCGAAATTGGCACAAAGGAGTAATGACAATGAAAAAATCATTCGTTCGGTTCGTCGCCCTCACGATGATGTTGGCTTTGATGATCGGAATGCTGCCTCTCCCGGCGGCCGCAGTCTCTTCAGATAAGCAGCAGGCGGATGCTCCCAAATCCGTCTATGTGTATACCGAAGAAGACAACGCTGCCATTGACCGCGATGTCTTTGCCAAGATCGAAACTGTTAAAACAAAAGCCGCCAATAAACTTGGCGGCATCAGCCAAATGACCGAGCAGGACTACATCGACCTGGTTCCCCAGGTGATCGATACAGTCAAGAATTCTGAAACCTACGTTCCCGGTACCCTGCAGCAAAACGGCAATTTCCTTGTCTGGGAAACGACAATCGGCATTCCTTGTTGCTACGACCCCAGAATGGAGGCTGAGCTCTATAACACCGAGAATGATCCCACCCCGGAAGAGATCGCCAAGGCCGAGGCTGCGGCCCAGGCGATGCTGGAAGAGATCTATCCCGTGAAGGGTGGTCCCAATTCCATGAATATCGGCCTGATTCAGCCCTATTGGGAGTCCTCCTCCAATTACGCCGACAGCTCTTTCAACAGCTATTCCCCCCAGTACAAGGCCCTGTGGCAGTCTCTCTATGAGACCACCGGCGGAGAAGGCCTTCGCTATGCCATGTCTACCGCTACCGTGGACAACATCGCCCACGCCATGAGCGAATGCGGCTTCGTGATGTTCGATTCCCACGGCACGACGGACTACTCCTCCGGCGGTGACTACACCTCCCGCGCCAACTGCTCCTATCTCTGCCTGACCACCAGCACCGGCATTACCTCCGCTGATACGGAGCCCCAGCAGGGCGAGTTCGGCACCTACTATCATTGCATCAGAAGCGGCAGCGGCGCCTACGTCAGCGGCACCTGCATTGCCAACCATATGACCGACTACGCCCCCAACAGCTACCTCTACATGGGTATCTGCCTGGGTATGGCTACCGATGGCATGGAGGCCGGTCTGCGCGATAAGGGCGTTGAGGCTGTCTACGGTTATTCTCAGTCCGTTTCTTTTGTGGGCGATATGGCCTACATGAGTGCTGTCAACGGTGCGCTTAAGAATGGCGACGACCTTGCCACTGCGGTTTCCGCTGCCAAGGAATCCGTCGGCCCCTGGGACTACTACAGCTCCCATCCCACCATTGAGAGCGCGCGCAACGATGATTGCGCTTTCCCCATCGTTGTTTCTTCCGAGGATCCCTACCCCGGACACGGCAATGTGGACGATTTGCAGGACGTCTATTCTTCCTGGTCTCTTTTCGGCACCAACTATGAGGTTTCTGCTGTTTCCAACAATACCGAATGGGGTACTGTTTCTGTTCGTGGCTCCTCCATCACTGCAGAGCCTGCTGAGGGCTACTACGCCGCCGGATATACTGTTCTGGAAGGCGACGCCACGGTAACTCAGAACGGCAACAAGTTCGTAGTCAAAGCATCTTCGAACTGCACCGTTCAGATCAACTTTGCTGCCAAGACTCCCGCAACTGTGACCTATGTGGCCAACGGTTCAGTCTATTCCACTGCCCCTGGCTATGTGGGCGATCCCGTGACGCTCCCGACCACCGCACCCGAGGTGGAAGGCTGGACTTTTAAAGCCTGGGTTCTCGACGCAATCGAGGAGACGGTTGAAAAGCCCGCTTTCCTGAAGCCAGGCGCGGCCTTTACGCCTGAAGCCGATACCGTTATCTACGCTCTGTACTACCGCGTGGAAGGAACCAGCGGCGGTGAAGTGATCTACGAGCTTGTGTCGGACGATCCTGGCGATTGGAACGGCAACTATGTCATTACCTACGGCACCGACAGCAACATGTACCTTTTGAAGGGCGTGACGCCCACCTCCAACGGCATGCACATCGAGATCGCCGCCAACGCCGGCAAGTTCTCTGATTCCGGAGCTACTCTGGATGACGAAACGCTGGCTGAGGTCCCCGATCAGTTCGTCTTCGCCATGGAAGACCATGGGAACTACTACTCGGTGCAGAATGTTTCCACTGAGGCCTATCTCGGCGTGGAGGGAAGCTTCTTTGCGGTCTACACGGCCTACACCTCCGGAAAATGCGACTGGACGCCCGGTGTCGGCGAGAATTTCAGCAGCATGGAATTGGCCAATGGCGGCAGCTATCCCTATCTGAGCTTCAGCACCAGCTCGAACTACTTCTGGATCTATACCTCTCCGAATACCTCCGTCCGTCTGTGGAAGGAAGCGGAATCCGGGACCAAGATTTACTCCACCAATCCCGGCAACATTGTGCATGAGCACAATATGCAGCATGTTGAGGCTGTTGCTCCCACCTGCGGCAACGCCGGCAATACCGAGTACTACCGCTGCATCGTCTGCGGCAAGTACTTCTCCGACGAAGCAGGCGAGCATGAGATCACCCAGCAGAGTACTGTGCTTGCTGCCACCGGCAATCATAGCTATGGTGATTGGACTTCCAACAACAACGGCACCCACACCCGCAACTGCTCCGTCTGCGGTAACGGCGAGTCCCAAGCCTGCGCCTATGATTACGCCGTGACGATTCCCACCTGTACCGAGGACGGCTACACCACTTATATCTGCACTGTGTGTGATTACAGCTACCAGGGAAATCCCGTTGCCGCCCTTGGCCACGATTGGAGTGATTGGACCCAGACTGTTGCTCCGACTTGCACGCAGCAGGGTGAGAAGCAGCATACCTGCTCCCGCTGCAATACGGTTGAGACCGAATCGGTGGCGGCCCTCGGCCATGACTACGACGCAGTGGTCACCGAGCCCACCTGCACCGAGGGAGGCTACACCACCCATACCTGCTCCCGCTGCAGCGACAGCTATACCGACAGCGCAACCAATCCGCTGGGCCACAACTACGGCGAATGGACTGTTACCACCGCTCCCACCTGCACAGAGCCCGGTCAGGAGACCCGCACCTGCTCTCGCTGCCAGAATGCGGAAACCCGAACCGTTGACGCGCTTGGTCACGACTGGGACAACGGCGTTGTGACTGTGGTACCCACCACTGAGACGGAAGGTGAGATGCTCTTCACCTGCGCCCGCTGCGGCGAGACGCACACCGAGGTGATTCCTGTGCTGCAGTACGCGAATCCCTTTGTGGACGTCGCTTATGGCAGATACTATTATGACGCTGTTATTTGGGCCTACTACCATGCGCCCCAGGTCACCGGCGGCACCGACGAGACCCACTTCTCTCCCAAAGCGCCCTGCACCAGAGAGCAGTTCGTATTCTTCCTCTGGGCTGCATCCGGCAAGCCGGAGCCTGCAGCCACCTCCACGAGCTTTACGGATGTGAAGGAAAACAAGTATTACTTCAAGGCTGTGCTCTGGGCCCAGGAGAATGGAATCACCGGAGGTATTTCCGAGACTTGCTTCGGTGTCGGCCAGTATTGCTCCCGTGAGCAGATTGTCACCTTCCTGTGGCGCGCTGCAGAATCTCCGGAGCCCGAGACCGTAACGAATCCCTTCAGCGACGTTCCCGCCCGTGCCTACTACGCCAAGGCTGTCCGCTGGGCTGTGGAGAATGCTGTTACCGGCGGCACCGGCAAGGATACCTTCAGCCCCAAGAAACTTTGCACCCGCGCTGAAGTAATCACTTTCCTGTACCGCTACGAAATGCTGAACGTGCATTATGAACCCCCGATCGTGTGTTCTGTCAATTCCTGAAGCTAACCCGTTTTCCTGCAAACTGACCAAAGGAGGGTCATAGTATGAAACACAAGATGCAAAGGATGCTGGCGCTCCTTCTGACTGTCACAATGATTCTGTGCCTGTTTCCCGTGACTGTTTTGGGCGTCGAATCAAGAGGACAGGAAGAAGAGCCAAAGCCTTCGGAGCGCAGCAACGGATTCCTTCCCGTCACACACCCTGCGGGAAGAGCCGTGACTGACGCCTATCTGTCCGGAGACCGTGCGACCTATGAGCGGTTTACCGGCGGTGGCAATAAGGATCCGCTGCCTTCCAAATATGACAGCCGTGATTACAATATAGTTACCTCCGTAAAAAATCAAAACCCCTACGGCTCCTGCTGGTCCCATGCTGCCATGGCCAGCATTGAGAGCTATATGATCAAGAATCACATTCCTGTCGGAAACGGTACAGCCGCTACCACCAGCCTAAACCTCTCTGAGTCCCAGCACTGCTGGTTCAACTACACCTACGCCTATGACGCAGAGGGCATGCTGACCGGCGACAGGTCCATCCCCGACGACCCTTGTCTGGATCAGGGCGGCAACGGTGAAATGTCTGCCTATACCCTGATGCGTTGGGAGGGAGCCGCTGACGAGACCCAGGACGCCCTGCATTACAGCAACGCTGCTGCGGTAAACTACTCCGGCCTGGGCAGCCAATACGCTTATCAGTATAACGTATGCCATGTCCAGAACTCTGAGTGGATCCCCGGCACGAATGTAGAAGCTGTCAAACGCGCTATCATGGAATACGGCGCGGGCAACATCAGCTACTACGAGGACGATAATTACAACAGCTACATTTGCAATATCGACAACACCAGTCAGGAAAGCGAAAATCACAAGTGGGCCAACCACTCCATCACTGTCGTCGGTTGGGATGATTCCATCTCCGCTTCCAAATTCTCTCCCAACAGACCCTCCAGTCCCGGCGCCTGGATCTGCAAGAACAGTTGGGGTACCAACTATTTTGACGGCGGCTATTGCTATATTTCCTACGAAGACACCTCCATGAGCGAGGGCTACATCTACTTCTTCGATGCGGAGTCCATTGACAACTATCAGCATAACTACCAGTACGACGGCACCTGCAATTTGGCCAGCTACGGCAAGGGCTGGAGCGAATCTATCGGTTACTTTGAGCCCATGGCCAATAACACCAAGGTGGCAAATGTCTTTACTGCCAATGGATTTGAATCGCTGAAAGCGGTTTCCTTCTGCAGTTGGGATGAAGGTCTTAGCTACACAGTGGAGATCTACCGGAATCCCACGGAAGGGAATCCGTCCTCCGGTACCTTGGTGGCCACAAAATCCGGCACGATCGCATTCTGCGGCTACTACACCATTCCGCTGGATACTTCGGTTCAGCTTTCCGCCGGAGATACCTTCTCCGTAGTGATTACGCAGAATGTCGCAAATGGATCATCCGGCATCCATACCCCTTACGACGCAAGCTTCAATAACGAGGACGTGGTTTACTGGTGTGCCTGGACCCATGCCGACCACGGTGCAACTTCCTTCTACAAGGAGCCCGGCGGGGCCTGGACCGACTGCCCGGACAACGGCGACTACCGCATCAAGGCCTACACCGATGATTCCCATTTCAATGTCAGTGCTGTTTCCAACAACACTGCCTGGGGTACTGTTACCGTAGAGGGCAACGTGATCCATGCTACTCCTGCTGCGGGCTACTATGTTGCCGACTATGAGGTTATTTCCGGCAGCGCTACCGCTGTAATCGACGTTAACACCATTACTGTTACTCCGCAATCCGATTGTACCATCCGCGTCATCTTCGCTGCCAAGCCCACCTGTACCGTGCAGTTTATGGCTTCCGGTACTTTGGAGGGCAGCCAGAGCGCACTGCTTTACAATCAGATCACCCTTCCCAATTCTGTCAGCGTGGATCCCGAGGGTTGGACATTCTCCGGCTGGACTGAGACTCGTATTCCATCTCAGACCACGGATGAGCCAGTCTTCTATGCCCCCGGCGCCGCTTATACCGTGATGGGCAATACCACGCTCTACGCCGTGTTTACCAAGACGGAGGGCAGCGCTAACAGTGCTTACGAGCTGGTGACGGCCGCTCCCGTCGACTGGTCCGGAAAATACGTCATTACCGGCCCTGGCAAGAATAATCTGGTTGTTTTCAAGGGAATTGATGGAGAGCAGCAGATTGAAAATAATGACGCGCCCGTCTCTGCGAACATCAATAACACGGGCATCACCCAGGACGGTTCCGTTCTGCGGAATGTCGCCGACGACTATGTCTTCACCCTTGCCAAGAGGGGCAATTACTACACCATCAAGAGTCCTACCAACTACTGGATCGGCTCGAGGGATGGCTGGCTGTACAACTTGTCAAACTGTGAGGCAAGTTTCGCTGACTGGAAGGTCTCCTATGATTCTACCAATTCCTGCATGAACATTTCCAACGTGGCCTGCAACGATTATATCTATTTGGTGGTGGACGGATATGACCAGTTCTGTCTCAGCAATGCTTATACCTCCCGCAAGACCCAGCTTTGGAAAGAGACATCTGAATCTGTCATTATCTATTGGACCGAACCCATAGCCGGTACCCATGTGCACACGCCGGAGTACGTGCCTGCCCAGGCGCCTACCTGCGTGGACGCGGGCAATACCGCCTACTATTACTGCACCGGCTGCGGCCTGTACTTCTCTGACCAGGCCTGCCAGCATGAGATTACTCTGGAAAGCACCCTGATCCCCGCCACGGGCGTTCACAGCTACGGCGGCTGGAGCTCCAACAACGACGGCACCCATAAGCGCAGCTGCTCCGTCTGCGGAAACGTGGAGACCGCCAACTGCAGCTACAATTCCGCTGTGACGGAACCCACCTGCACTGAGGCGGGCTACACCACCTACACCTGCATGGTCTGCTCCTACAGCTACCAGGGCGATTCTGTCCCGGCGCTGGGGCATTCCTTCGGCGACTGGGCTGTCACCGCCCAGCCTACCTGTACGGAAGCCGGTGTGAAAACCCGTACCTGCACCCGCTGCAGCGAGACTGAGACTCAGTCCGTGGATCCTCTCGGCCACGACTATTCGGCTGTGGTTACCGAGCCCACCTGTACCGAGGAAGGCTATACGACCCACACCTGCTCCCGCTGCGGCGACAGCTACACTGACAGCGCTGTCAACCCGCTGGGCCATAACTGGGACGAGGGCGTTGTGACCCTGGAGCCTACTGAAAACGAGGACGGTGAACGGCTCTACACCTGCCTGCGCTGCGGAGCGACTCGTACCGAAGTGATTCCAAGACTGAACCAGACCAATCCCTTTGTGGACGTTGCGGAAGGCAAGTATTACTATGACGCTGTCTTGTGGGCCTATTATCACGATCCCAGAATTACCAGCGGCACCGACGCCACCCACTTCTCACCCAATGCCCCATGCACTCGCGAGCAGATTGTGTTCTTCCTTTGGGCAGCGGCCGGAAAGCCAGCACCCGAGGGGAACGGTGTGCCCTTCACGGATGTGAAGGCTGGCAAGTACTATTACGAGGCAGTTCTTTGGGCCAGAGAGCAGGGAATTACCAACGGAATCAGCGAGAGTCTGTTCGGTGTGGGCAAGTATTGCACCCGGGAGCAGATCGTCACCTTCCTTTGGCGAAATGCCGGGTCTCCGGAGCCTGCGGAAACCGAGAATCCCTTCCAGGACGTTTCCGCCAACGCCTACTACGCCACGGCAGTCCGCTGGGCTGTTGAACTAGGCGTCACCGGCGGAACCGGCCCGAATACCTTTAGTCCCAAGAAGCTATGCACTCGTGCGGAGGTCGTCACGTTCCTCTATAAGGCCTGTGCGGAATAATTTTAGCAGGAGGCAGCCATGAATATTATCACCATCAGCCGTGAATTCGGAAGCGGCGGTCGCGAACTGGGCAAACGGATGGCGGATGTTCTGGGCTGGGACTATTATGATCGTGAGATCATCGAAACTGTGGCAAACGAGGAGGGCCTGGACGCAAACTACGTCCAGGCCGTCCTGGAGCGTCATGAGTGGTGGACGGTCCCAATCAGTTTCCACCAAAGTTTTACTGTCTCTACAGCGCCGAATACGGATCTGCTTGTCAAGGAGAAAGAGGTTATTGAGCGAATTGCCGACTCCGGACGGAACTGTATTATCGTCGGCCGGAACGCGGATTATTTCCTGCGCAGATTTGCACCGTTCCGTATCTTTGTTTGCGCTGATCGGGAGGCAAAGATCCGTCGCTGCCGCGAGCGAGCCGCAGATCCCGCGTCGATTACTGACAAGGAAATAGAGCGACAGATTAAGCGAATTGATAAGGGCCGCGCTGCTACGCGGGAACTGATGGCCGGGGATCGCTGGGGCTGCAGATCCTGCTATCACATGATTGTCAATACAACGGACTGGGAGATTAAAGCCCTTGCGCCGGCGGTAGCGGAGCTTGCGAAGCGTTTTTTTGCGCAGGAGTCCCGTCAGGAATGATTTTGTTCCGTTGAATGATTCCAGCTTGGAAAGAGAGTAGATAAGCTTGAAAAAAACCGATTCCTGTTATCAGAAGTTTGTTCAAATTTTAAAAGAAGAGCTCCGTCCGGCCATGGGCTGTACGGAGCCCATCGCCATAGCCTATGCCGCTGCCAAGGCCAGGGCCGTTCTGGGAACTCTCCCGGATCGTCTGCTGGTGGAGGTCAGCGGCAATATTATCAAAAATGTCAAAAGCGTGGTTGTGCCCCATACCGGTGGACTTCGTGGCATTCCTGCTGCCGCTGCGGTTGGCGCCGTGGCGGGTGACCCAGACGCGGAGCTGGAGGTAATCTCCAACGTGACGGCGGAAGAAATTTTAGCCACTGCCGAATACCTGCGCTCGGTTCCCATTGAGGTTTGCTGCGCGGACAGCGCGCATATCTTTGACATTCAACTGACTGCCTTCCATGGGGAGGACTCCGCATTTGTTCGCATCGTGGATTACCACACGAATGTGGTCTGTGTTCTGCGCAATCAGGAGGTTCTGCTGGAAAAGGATTGCGTGACCCAAGCGGACGGGCTGACGGACCGCTGCTGTCTTACCGTTGAGAAGATCGTAGACTTTGCCGAGTCTGTGGAGCTGGAGGATATACGGGAGACCCTGGAACGGCAGATTAGCTACAACATGGCCATCGCCGAGGAGGGCCTCCGGGGTGACTACGGCGCGAATATCGGTAAAACGGTTCTGCTCCATCGGGAGAACGACATCAACTATGTGATGCGTGCCTATGCCGCCGCGGCCAGCGACGCCAGAATGAATGGCTGCGAGTTGCCGGTGGTGATTAATTCCGGCAGCGGCAACCAGGGTATTACGGCTTCCGTGCCTGTGATTGTCTATGCTCGTCATACCGGGAAGTCGCACGAGGAGCTGCTGCGGGCCCTCTGTGTCTCTAATCTGGTGACCACCCACCTGAAAACCGGTATCGGGCGGCTCTCCGCCTACTGCGGCGCGGTCAGCGCCGGCGTGGGGGCAGGTGCCGGCCTCGCTTTCATTAAGGGCGGCCGTTATGAAATGATTGCCCATACCGTAGTCAACGCTGTGGCGGTTACCTCCGGTATTATCTGCGATGGCGCCAAGGCAAGCTGCGCAGCCAAGATCGCGGCCGCCGTTGACGCAGGCCTGCTGGGACTTGCCATGTATGAAAACGGCAACCAGTTCTTCGGCGGAGACGGAATTGTCAAGAAAGGCGTGGAGAATACGATTGCCACTGTGGGTAAGCTTGCCCGCTTTGGTATGGAGCAGACGGATAAAGAAATTATCCAGCTCATGATGGAGAATTAAATGTCTTTCAAACTGGAACGAAAGGAGGCGACGAAGCCATGATCAACGGTTATCCGCTTTGGGTGGTCCTGCTGATCAGCCTTGGGGTATTCGCCGCCTCCTTTGTCGACGCCATTGGCGGCGGAGGCGGCATTATTTCTGTCCCGGTCTATCTGCTGGCCGGGCTTCCCACACATCAGGCTTTGGGTACCAATAAGCTCTCTTCCGGCATTGGCACCGCGGCGTCTACCATCCGTTACCTGAAGAAGGGATACGTGGATTGGTCCCTTGGCATCCCATCCGTGTTTTTGGCTGTCGGCGGCGCTTATATCGGTACGACCCTACAGTTAATGGCAGATGAGCGAATTTTGAAATATCTGCTGCTCTTGGTGCTGCCCCTGGCCGCCGTCGTCCTTATGCGGAAGAAGAGTCTGCCAGAAACAAAAGGGGAGCTGCCCATCTGGAAACGCCGTTTTGGAGTATGGATTCCTTCTCTTGTCATCGGCGTGTACGACGGGTTCTATGGCCCCGGCACCGGGACCTTTTTGCTGCTTTGTTTCTGCATGCTGGCAAAGCTGGATGTGCGGACTGCCTCCGGCAACGTCAAGCTTGTGAATTTTTCCTCCAACATGGGCGCTCTGGCTACTTCCCTGATGGCCGGTAAGGTGCTGATTGGCGTTGGCGCGGTGGCCGCATGCTTTTCCATTGCCGGACATTATCTTGGAGCCGGCCTTGCGATCCGGAACGGATCGAAAATTGTCCGCCCTGTGATCCTTGTGGTGATCGGGCTGCTGATGATACGAGTTATATCGGAACTGGTGAGCTGATCAAAACGGATAGGAGATTTGTCGGATGGCACCAACACGTTCTCACACCTTCGGATTTTGGTTTTTCTTTGCTTTTGCGGCACTGCTATGGATCGTCCTGTTTGAACTGGGAAAGAACACCCTCTGGGGCTGGGCCCTGTTGATTGGACTTTTATTCGGCTGGGTTCTCTTACGGCTTCGTGTTTTGCCGGAATGCGGCCTTGGAGTCCGCATGCTTTCCTTCCTGGTAGCCTGGGCGATATTTGCCGTTCTGTTTGTTGTTTCCGGCCCGACGGAGCGGCCAATCTCCGCAGTTTCCGGCAAGAACCCGAAAGCAAGCGCTGTGGTTACCGTAAAGGAAGGACGGCTTACCGGCGTCTGCACGGAGGACGGCGGCGTGGAGGTCTATGCCGGGATACCCTACGCCAAGCCCCCGGTAGGCGAGCTTCGCTGGAAGGAGCCGCAGCCGCCGGAGCCCTGGGAGGGGATTCGCGCCTGCGATACCTTTGCGCCAATGTCCATGCAGCCCCGGAACCATCCGGTGGTCAGTTCCCTGATGGAGATATTTGGCTATCATACCTTCGAAATCAGTCTCCATGATAATTGGATTGAGCCTATGAGCGAGGACTCTCTGTATCTCAATGTCTGGAAACCGGCAGGGGATGTCTCCGGCCTTCCTGTTCTTGTCTACATTCACGGCGGATCGCTGACGACAGGTCAGAGCTCCTACAGCGCCTATAACGGTGAGGCTTTGGCCCGGCAGGGGATTATTGTGGTGAACTTTGCCTATCGCCTGGGCGTGTTTGGCTACTATGCCGGAGCGGACCTGGCAGCGGAATCTCCCAACGGAACCACCGGCAATTACGGTCTGCTGGATCAAATCCGTGCTTTGGAGTGGGTTCGTGACAACATCGCTGCTTTCGGCGGTGATCCCTCCCAAGTCACGATTGCAGGGGAGTCCGCCGGCGCTTCCAGCGTTAACGCCCTCTGTGTCAGTCCTTTGAGCGAGGGCCTGTTTACCCGGGCCATCGCGGAGTCCAGCGGCATTACGGCCAAAAGGCCCTATCACACCTTCCGCACCATGGAAAAGGCGCTGCAAACCGGCGCGTCGATCCGATCTGAATTTGGAGTATCCGACTCTGCCGGACTGCGAAGCATCCCTGCGAGCAAGCTCGTGAAGACTGCCTTCGCGAACGACTCCATGACGGTGGACGGCTATGCCGTCGCAGAGCAGCCTTACTTGACCTACGAGAAGGGAAACAACCACGAAACCGCCCTGCTCCAGGGCTTCAACGTCCATGAAGCGGATTTCTTCTGCATGACCACCAAGGTGGACGCGGAGAACTATGTGGAAGCACTGCGGCCCCTCTATGGAGACGGAGCCGAGGCGGCTGCCGCCGTCTTTCCGCCTGCCGTCCAAGTCCCGTATTATCACTACCTGATTGATCGGGGCGGTACGGCCAAGGGCTCTTTCAATCTTGCGGTATCCGCCGCGTGGTTTACCTACAGCCACTATAATTGGGCCCGTCTGCTGGTCGGGCAAAATATCCCGGTGTACACCTATTATTTTTCCAAGGACAACGGCGGCATTGGCTCCAACCATGCCGGTGAGCTGCCATATTTCTATGGCAATCTGGACAAATACCCGTCGAACTATGATCTGACTGACCAGGCGCTCTCCAGGGCAATGCTGTCATACTATGCCAATTTCGTGAAAACCGGCAATCCCAACGGCGACGGATTGACCTTCTGGCCTACTGGGGAGGAAGCGCCGGATCAGGTTTTGGAACTTGGAAGTGAGATTCGGGTAGTTCCGGATCCCTATCTTGCACTATATCCCTTGATTGATCAATTTCAGAATCAATAAGTAACATCGGTTCCGCTTGTAGAGCGGCCAAACAGAAAGGAAAAACCGCTATGAACCCTGCCATTGTCTGTATCGGGGACAGTTGTGTGGACCATTACGAGGCCCTCGGTCAAAAATTCCCCGGCGGAAACCCCGTCAACTTCGCAGTTTACCTCCGTCGCCTGGGCGTAGCCTCCTCATTTGTTGGGGCGGTTGGCTCCGACGCGGACGGAGCCATGGTACTTCATGCCTTGGAGGAAAAGGGCGTGGATGTGAGCCATGTCCAGATTCTGGAAGGCGCCACGCCCACCACCACGGTTGTGATGGAACATGGAAACCGTGTATTTACCAGCTATGAGACCGGCATCATGGAGTCCTATCAGCTTCGCCCGAAAGACCTGGAATTCATCGGCAAGCATGCAATGGCGGTTTCTGACCTTTGGGGAAAGTGTGAGGACAGGCTGGGGGAGATTCGGGCGTTGGGAATCCCGGTTGCTTTCGACTGCGCAGACCTGCCTGACGATCCTGCCGCGCAGCGGGCGATTCCCAACACGGACATCGCATTCTTCTCTAACGATGAAGCCTCCTGCGAGACAGTCATGGAGAAGATGAAGGAAATCTTCGCCAAAGGTCCCTCTATCGTGGTCGCTATGCGCGGTCCCAAGGGGAGCATGGCCTATGACGGGGAACGGTTCTATTCAGAGCCCGCCTTTGACTGCCCGGTGGTGGACACGCTTGGAGCCGGGGACAGCTTTATAGCCGGCTTCCTGGACGCTACGCTTCGGAAGCTTTCCATCCAGGAGCGAATGTATGCGGGGTCCGCCTGCTCCGCTGTCACCATCGGCTACGTGGGCGCATGGTAATCAGTGTGATGAAACGAAACAGCGTTCTGTTGCGGCTCTTTTCGGTGTTTTTCCGGATCGGCCTGTTTACCTTTGGCGGCGGATACGCCATGATCTCTCTGATGGAGGACGCCTGTGTGGAACGACGCCATTGGATCACCCAGGAAGAAATGGATGATCTGGTGGTTGTGGCGGAGTCGACTCCCGGTCCAATCGCCATCAACTGCGCTACCTATGTTGGGTCCCGTCTGCGCGGTCTGCCGGGGGCCCTGATCGCCACTCTGGGTATGGTGCTGCCTTCTTTTTTGGTGATTTTTGCGGTATCGAGATTCCTGGATCGTTTTTTGGAGATCCGGGTCATTGCCAACGCCTTTCGCGGGATCAAGCTGGCGGTGGGCATCCTAATCCTGGATGCGGGACGGAGGCTCTTTCTCCGCCTGCCCAAGAAGCCGCTGCCCTTGACGATTCTATTTGTATCTCTTGCGTGTACCTTGACGATGCATTATTTTTCCCTTCGTATCTCCTCTGTTGTCCTGCTGTTGGCGGCAGCCGGGACCTGCCTCTTGATTCGGGCAATCCGGAAGGGAGGCGGCAATCCGTGATTCTTTTGGAGCTTTTTCTGGGATTTCTGCAGGTAGGGTGTTTTTCCTTTGGCGGCGGTTACGCTGCCATTGCGTTGATTCGCGAGGTGGTCCTGTCCTACGGCTGGCTTTCGGAGGATATGCTGTCCTACATCATTGCCGTCAGCGAGAGCACGCCAGGTCCGGTCATGGTCAATCTTGCCACCTATGTGGGCAGCACTCAGGCCGGTGCGTTGGGTGCGTTGGTTGCCACCTTTGCTGTGGTGCTTCCGGCCTTCTGTATCATTTTGGCCTTGATGGCGATTCTGCGCCGGTTCGTGAGCAACCCCTGGGTCAAGGCTGCTATGACCGGCCTTAAAGCCTGCGTGACGGGTCTGATCCTGGCCACTGCGCTTGAAATGGTCCTGGCCAACGCTGTGACCGATGGCAGTGCGGACATAACTGCAATTGCGCTGACCCTTGCCCTGGCCGGATTGTATTACGGCTTTCGCCCGGTGTTCAAGCGCAGACTGTCTCCCATTGCCTTGATCGCCGTGTCCGCAGTTCTCGGCGCCGCGGCATACGGAATTTGCTGACCAAATAATATCGCGGCAGCGTTCATCTGAGCGCTGCCGCCTCTTTATGATGTTTGGTTATGATTATTTTAAAACATCATAACCGATTACTTCACCAGAGTAGTAATCCACATATTTTACGCCGCCTCCTGCAATATAGTCTTCCGATTCTTTTTTGTGGTATTCTATCATCCAGCAGATTCTCGATACGTCGGAGCGATTGGAAGAATCAGCACGATCCGGCACAGTTACGGCCTTTTTTATTGTGACACTCTCCAGCTTTTCAAGATTTTGCTCCAGCTGTGGATAGAATCCGGCGGCCTCCAAAGCAGCTGCTTCAGTCAAGGGCTCATCCTCCGGCTTATGTTCATCCAGCAGAGGGATATAGAAGATTTTGACCAGCTTGGCTTCTCCGGTTTGAGGATTCAGGTTGATACGGACACATTCATACCAAGAGTACAGCCCTGGTTCCACTTCCCGACAAAAATCATAGGTCCAGCAATCTTCGTCATATTTTTCACAGTGGGCAATTTTGTAATCTTGTTCCACAGGCAGGGATTCATAAAACCGCGTTGCGAGAGCGTCCGCCTCGGCCTGATCAGCGCAGGTGACAGCATCAGAATAGGCCCAATCAAAGCCGGTAATGCCAAGGAAAACGCCGTCCTCTGCATCGTAGAAAACGGAAATCGTTTCGCCGCCGGATTTCCAACTGACTTCGATTTCATCCCGTAGACGCGAATCTGATTTTTCCAGAATCCGAAACGATTCGGTCTCGGGAATCAACACCGTGAAGCCTGCGTCGGATAGTATTTCCAATGTCCGCTGAAGAAAGAATGACTCCGTCTTTCCCTCTGTTGGAGCGAGGTTTTCGGTTTCCGCATGGGTTGTTGCCGGAGTGAGAGGTTCGGAGTTTGGGGAAGAAATGCTGGGTTGCGTCAAACTTGCTTCATTTGGGTGGGAGGGTAGCCGCCCCCATCGCTGATACGCGCCGTAGCCCAATGATAATACGGCTGCCATTACAGCCACGCAGGCTGCCGCGGACAGGAAAAACCGTAAAATCGGATGGTCTTTTCTGGCTTGAATCAGGATCGGCGGTTCATCCGTATTTAATTTCCTGCTTGTGTTCGTATGTCGATTGCTCATAGCTTGCGCATCGGCCTTTAAGAAAATATTCTGCCATATTCTTTCCTCCGTACCGCTGCCCGGCGCAGATTTTTCATAAGCGCGAATGATTTTTTCGTCTTTCATGGTACGCTCCTTTCCAGCAGCTTTTTCAATTTGGCTCTGCCTCGGCGCAGATCGCTTCGTACGGTATTTTGCCGTCGATTTAGCAGTCTGCTGATTTGTTCCACAGGCAGGTCCTCATAATAAAATAAGTAGATTGCCGCTCGATACTGCTCTGGCAGAGCTCGAACGGCCTCCAGTGTTTCGTCGATGTATATCTCTTTTGACGAGGCATTTCGGGCTTCATCCAGGGGCAAGTCCATCCGCCTGTGGCGGCGCAGCTCGTCCCGGCACACATTCTTTGCGGTGTGAATCAGCCATGCCTTACTATGCTCCTCGCTTTCGAACTGTGTGCATTCCCGCAGCAGATGGAGAAAAGTCTCTTGAACAGCATCCTCCGTGTCCGACGGGTTTTTCAAAAAGGTGAGGCATATATTCCAAACCGTCCTGAAATGCAGCCGGTACAGCCGTTCTAATTCTTGCCTGTCCTGCAAGCAATCACCTCCAATGTTTTCCTGATCAGGTACTATACATACGGATGAGGCGGATTAAAAGTTGCATCAAAAATCTCAATGTGATATAATATTATAAAAACTCAAAGGAGTGAAGTCAATGAAGACCCTGTTCCGGAACGCTGTCATTGTCAATGCCGACTGCTCCCGCACTGGCGATGTGCTGGTCTGCAATGACAAGATTAAGCTGATCGAGGATCATATTGAAAGCCCCGATGCCCAGGTAGTGGACTGCACCGGTCTTTTGCTGTTTCCCGGCGCAATTGACGCTCACACCCATTTTGATTTGGATGTTGCCAACACCACCACCGCGGACGACTTTCTCACCGGCGGCAGGGCCGCACTGCGGGGCGGCACCACCACCGTGATTGATTTTGCCTGCCCCAACAAGGGGGAAAGCCTGCAATACGGTCTGGACCTCTGGCATAAAAAAGCAGACGGACGCACCGCCTGCGACTATGGCTTCCACATGACCTTGGATGACTGGAATACATCGATACGGGCGGAGATTCCTGCCATGCTTGCCCAGGGCGTAAGCACCTTCAAAATGTATCTGACTTACCCTGCCATGATGATCGGTGACGGCGCGGTCTTTCAGGCTCTCCGGGAGCTGAAGCAGTACGGCGCGCTGGCTGGCGTACACTGCGAGAACGCGGGGATTATCGACGCACTGATTGCAGAAAAGAAAGCGGCAGGTGAGCTTTCTCCTGCTTCTCATCCGCTGTGCAGACCGGACCTCACAGAGGCGGAGGCCGTCGGGCGGCTCCTGAAAATCGCGGCCCTGGCCGATGCGCCCGTGGTAACGGTCCACACCACCTGCGTTGCTGCTCTGTGTGAGATTGAAGCCGCCAGGGCCCTGGGTCAAAAGGTCTACGTGGAGACCTGCCCCCAGTACCTGCTGCTGGATGACAGCTGCTACAGTCTGCCGGATTTTAGGGGCGCCCGCTATGTCTGCGCCCCGCCGCTGAGGAAGCCTGCGGATCAGGCGCGTTTATGGGAAGCCCTTGCGAACGGAGAGATTCAGACCGTCAACACCGATCACTGTTCCTTTACCCTTTCCCAAAAGGAGATGGGCAGGGGAGACTTTACCAAAATTCCCGGCGGCGTTCCCGGTGTGGAGACCCGGTTTGAACTGATGTACAGCTTTGGCGTAGCAGCCGGGCGGATTACCAAAGAGAAGCTGGCGGAGCTTTTGTCTGCAAACAATGCCAAGCTCTACGGCCTTTGGGGAAGAAAAGGAGCAATTCAGGAGGGCTTTGATGCTGATTTGATTCTCTATGATCCCAAAGGAAAACACACGATTCACGCAAAGGATCTTGTGACCAATGTAGACTATAATCCTTATGAGGGCTTCCAAATCTCCGGTTCCATCCGCCGTGTTTATCTCCGCGGAAGATTGTCCGTGGAGGAAGGAAAGGTCCTGGAGGACAATGGGGGGCAATACCTTTCCCGGGATTTGCCCCTGCTGTTTTGACGCCAAGTGGAGGAAAAAACACAAAATATATGGATTTTTTGGCCGAAAGGCCCGTATATTTTGTGGAAAAGGCTTGAAGTCTGTGAATTCATGTGGTATAATGACACAAATTCTTCTATAAGGAGCTACAGGCGATGGGAAGGATCGACAAAGAAAATTATTATCTGGATATAGCCGAGACGGTAATGGAGCGCTCCACCTGTGGGCGTTCTCATTACGGCGCCATTATTGTCCGCAATGATGAAATTGTCTCTACCGGCTATAACGGAGCGCCTCGTGGCCGTGAAAATTGTATTGACATGGGTTACTGCCTGCGGGATAAGTTGAATATTCCTCATGGCCAGCGTTATGAGCTCTGCCGCAGCGTCCACGCGGAGATGAACGCAATTATCTCTGCCTCCCGAAGCGAATGCATCGGCGGGACGCTCTTCCTTGCGGGTCGTAACGCCAAGACCGGCGAGTATCTGGCCAGCGTGGAGCCCTGCTCTATGTGCCGCCGTGTCATCATCAACTCCGGCATCAAGCGGGTGGTCATGCGCACTGGAAAAGATACCTATAACGCTGAGAACGTCCAGGAATGGGTGATCAACGACGATTCTATTCTTTCGGAATCCGATTTAGAGCTTTGAGCAAATATTATATTCCCCGGGAAATGCAAAGGCGTTTCCCGGGGAATGTTTTATTGTTTACAAAATGTTTTTCCAAAGGACGCGCTCCATTTCTGCAAGGTCCCGGAGCTGCTTCAGGAGGCCCTCCACAGCCCAACCCAGCTCGTGTACCGGGGTCCGGGGAAGCTGCGCCAGGTTTTCAC
The DNA here is from genome assembly GCA_016282135.1 of Oscillospiraceae bacterium. Classification (GTDB taxonomy): domain Bacteria; phylum Bacillota; class Clostridia; order Oscillospirales; family Oscillospiraceae; genus JAFRPC01. Next base: position 74,995 of record JAEEKA010000006.1, on the reverse strand, counting down.
CGATTCGATTGGTATGATCGTGGTTGATGAGAGATGCCAGCGCTGCTTCGTTTTCCCTCCATACATGGGCTGCCAGGGCGATGTATGTCTGCGCCTGGGCTGCATTTCCGGATTGAATTGCGGTCAGGGTCATTTCCAGCGGGACTGCAATCCGGTGGGTTCGTTCTGCGATTTCCCGCTCTCCATACTGGCAGAGTCCCACCAACAGGCAGAGAATTCCAAGTCCAATGACAAAGTATTTCATCGTTTCTCCCTCTTGACAAATTGTACGGATCCATAGCAGTTGACGGCCAGCAAGAAGACATCCCGCTTGCCGCAGTTCCTGCTCTGCAGCTGCCTTCCCAGCCAGGCCTCATCGAAGCCGGCCAGACGGAGATTGTCCCGCAGGACCACACCGTCAGAGATAATGTTGTAAAACAGAGCGGCAGGGGAGTGCTTTGCCCCTACGTCCTTTGCCGTGGCGGACTGAAAATCTGGATGGAGGGCGACTGTCAGTTCCCCGTCAGTCTCCAGAATGGCGTAGGCTACCTGACTGTAGTCAAAGACGTCTTTTTCCCGGAGCTTCTGCTGTAATTCATCCAGGCTGACCCGGCTGACAGCCAGAGCATTCTGGTCGATCTGACCGTCCCGGATCAGAAGCGTCGGGACGCCGTTGAGCAGTCTTCGAACGGGCATCAGCTTCATAGACATCACCGCCAGAATCAGTTCCAAGCCCAGGACTGTGAAGATCGGCGCAACGCCGGATACCAGTGGCAGACCGTTATCCTGCATGGGAACCGCCGCCAGATTTGCCAGCAGCATGGTTACCACAAATTCCGCAGGCTCCATCTCCGCAACCTGACGTTTTCCCATCAAACGTACGGCCAGGATCAGAAGACCGTAGAGGAGCGCGGTGCGAATCACCGTAATGCTCATGCCATCACCTCCGGGATAGTATTCCCGGTTTTGGCCGATTCATCCCCAGGATAGTTTCCCACTTGTGGTAATATGGACAAACCGGATCGGAATAAACTTTCCCAGAGGTGATGATATGCTTTCCGCAGCAGTTTTTTTGCTCCTGGGGTCCATGCTCTGCGCTCTGCGTCTGGACCAGCCCGGCTCCTTTCCAAAGCCCCTTTCTGCCAAAGAGGAGCGCATCTACCTGGAACGCGCTGCACAAGGAGACCTGAGCGCCCGTAATATTCTCATCGAACGTAACCTCCGTCTGGTGGCCCACATTATGAAGAAGTACTATTCACAGTCCGCCGACCAGGAGGACCTGCTGTCCATCGGCACCATCGGCCTAATCAAAGGAATCGAGACCTTCGACACCTCCAAAGGGGCGAGGTTGGCCACCTATGCCGCTCGCTGCGTAGAAAATGAGATTTTAATGTATTTCCGCAGCCAAAAGAAAACAGCCGGTGATGTTTCCCTGTCCGATACCATTGAAACCGGAAAAGACGGAACTTCTCTTTCCGTCCTGGATGTGGTTGCCTCAGATGAAGACCTGTTTGAGGACCTCTCCCGCAAGGAAGAAGCGAGAAAGCTTCACGCTGCCATTGACAAATGCTTGACCCCGCGAGAAAAGGCAGTCGTTCGGCTTCGGTACGGTCTGGACGGCGGCGCGCCGTTTCGACAGCAGGACGTGGCGGTCAGGCTTGGCATCAGCAGAAGCTACGTCTCCCGGATTGAGAAGCGGGCGCTGGAAAAGCTGCGCCGGGAGCTGGTGTAGGGCATATTGTGTTGCATTCTGAGGCCCTTCATGCTATAATACGAGGAAAGAAGGGAGGACTTCTTAAATGCGCAGAAGTTTTTTATGCTTTTTTCTGGCCTTGTTCCTGCTGATCGCAGGCTGCGTCGGCCCGTACACAAGTTCGACTGATTCCGATACCCCTACGCAAACTGATACCCTGTATACGGAAGCGCAAACCACTGAACCCGCTGCAACGGAACCCGTGACGACCGACGCTTCTGCGTCGGAGACTGAGCCAGAGACTACCACAGAGGCTGCCCTGTCTGTTACAGAGATTCCTGTTACAGCCAGCCTTATTGAGCCGACGGAGCCCTCCGTTGCCCCGGAGCTTTCTTCGGACAATTCCGCGTTTTTCAAGATGGTTGGTCCCTGTGACGGATCTATCCTGGCCGCTGTGTATAACGCGCCCTATGCGATTGGAACCCCCATGCCTACATCTGTTTGGTCTGAGGGAGAGTATGACCGTCTTGTGATCTATCCCCGCTGGGTGGGCTCCGAGGTCAGCGCATGGAAGCTGATTCGGGGTGAAAACGGCGAAGTCATTCGACGGGAGGGCCCGGTTTATTCCGCCGTCTGCTACAACGGAGACTGTTATGCGGCCTCCCTGGAGCGGCCGGAGGGCGGCGCGTCCTGGATGCTTATGGTCCGGACGCCAGATGGTTCTGAGGCCAGTATGGAGCTGGAATATAACGGCCGCTATGGCACTCCTGCCTTTGAATTTCTGGCTGATCCGCATGCCTCCAGCTTGGACGTCAGTGTTCCGGATATTGACAATCCGGAATGGCTGGAGTCGATTCTCGGCGCAAATCCGTTGTACGGACTTCTGCGGGCTGCAGATCGGGCCGGGATCGATCCCTGGAAAGCCATTTACGACTATTGTTCTCCACTTTCTGCTTGGGACGACTCTGCCGCCTATACCATTTATCACGGCGACATGTATGAAGGCACCTATTTCCTCGAGCTGGGCCGTGTCCATGAGAGCTATGACTCTGGCAGCGGGAATATTTCCGAGAGACTTTCCGCCCAATACGATAACTATCAGGAGAATGGCAACACGTGGGGGATTCTTGCGCCGGGTCATGAGGACGGAGAGGCGCTGTACGTGGATCTGAAGGGGATCACCATTTACAATCCAACCCTTTTGGCGAAGTCAGTTTCCGTGACGGTTAACGGGACTTTCATGGGGGCCTATGAGTTGACAGAGGGCGATTTCTGCACGCTGTTGGATTTGAACGTTACCAGGATGTCTGCCTATCAGCCTGTTCAGGTGGAGGTTCATGTCACAGAATCCCTTTGTGATCGGGACGACGTCATTTTAGAAGTCTGGGGATCTCTGGGCGGCAATATTTCCGGCGCTCGTTGAACGGAATGACCGTGCCGATCTGGCATCGGCACGGTCATTCGTGGGAAATGCCCGAATTATCCCGGTTTTTTTCTCGAATTTCGTCGCATTGCCGATTGCATTTCCAAGCTTGCTGTGCTACAATGCCCCAAGAATTTTTATGGAGGTTTTGCCAATGAGTAATCCCAATCAGAAAAAGGCGGAATACAAAACGCTGATTCTGTTCCCGCTGTTCGCGCTTGCAATGGCTTTTTCTTATGAGTTGTTTATTTTCCCCAACAACTTTGCGCCTTCCGGCATTGGCGGTATTGCCACTATGGCACAGCATTTGTTCAAGATCAATTCCGGTGCGGCCTATCTGAACCTGCTGCTGAATCTTCCGATTCTTGCTTTGGCCTGGAAGCTGGTGAACCGGGAATTCGTCATTAAGACTTTCCTGTTTACTCTCAGCTTCTCTGTATTCCTGGTAATTTTGGATCAGTTTGATTTCTCCAAGTTTGCTTATCACACTGACAACGGCACCAGCACAATTCTGGCGCCTATTGCGGCAGCTGCTGTCAACGGTGCCTTCTACGGATTCAGCCTCCGCTGCCACGGCAGCTCCGGCGGTACCGACGTGGTGAGCTTCTGCATCCGGCATTATCGTCCGGAGTACAACGTGGCCTGGCTTTCCTTTGCTATTAACGCCGTCATTGCCTGCGCGTCCTATTTCGTCTATGATTTTAAGTTTGAGCCGGTCATCTGCTGTATTGTCTACTGCTTTATTTTCTCCCTGGTGGGCAATCAGGTCCTGCGGGGCTCCAAGTCGGCCCTGAAATTCGAGATCATCACCCAGCACCCCAAGGAGCTCTCCGACGATTTGACCAAGCAGCTCAATCGGGGCGTGACTCTGATCCCCGCCGAGGGCGGCTATACCCATCAGCAGAAGAGCCTGGTGATCTGCATCATCAATAAGCACCAGATCGCCGATATTCAGGCCATCATCAGCAAATATCCCGGCAGCTTCGCCTACATTACAGATGTCTCCGAGACCCTCGGAAATTTTGTGAAGGTGAAATAAAGGCAGAAATAATCCGTCCCGGAAAGCGACTTCTTCCCGGGACGGATTATTTTATGCTCAATCGTCATTTTCCTCTTCTTCCTGCAGCATGAAGAAAAGCATCGTTCCCTCGTCGTGGAGGACCAGGTTTTCGCCGTCCTTGGAGAATTCAAGCGTTTTGTCCGCACTGTTCACCACTACGGTACCTCCATCCTCTACCCAAGTAATTTCCTGCTCCGCTGCGCCGAAGGTGGCGGAGCCACTTCCATCCTCGTTCAGCTCAAAGCTGATGTTTATGCCGAGGTTGGAGGGCGGAAAACGGACGCCTTTTGAGGTACAATACTCAAGCTTGTAGGTCCCACCTACAGCTTTAGAGCAGCTTGCAAGACTGAAACAAAGAACCAGAATCAGGAGTAGTATCATCATTCGTTTCATCAGCTTAACCTCCAATTTCTTTCATCAATGCTTCCGCACAGAGTATCCCGTCTACTGCCGCGGACATGATTCCGCCTGCATAACCCGCGCCCTCTCCGCAGGGATAGAGCCCGGACAGGGAAGGAGACTGACGGCTTTCGTTCCGGAGAATTCTGACTGGGGATGAGCTCCTGGTTTCCGGGGCAGTCATCACGGCGTCAGGATCGTCATAGCCCCGCAAAAGCTTTCCCAGAGCGGGAATGGCCCCTTCCAATACCCTGGTCAGGCAGTCCGGGAGAACTTCATGCAAATCGCACGGCGTTACCCCGGGCCGATATGTGGGGTGTACGCTGCCCCATTCCACGGTAGGGCAGTGAGCAAGAAAATCTCCGACGCGTTGGGCGGGTGCGAGGTAGTTGCCGCCCCCTGCCCGGAAGGCAGCGGCTTCAATCTCTTCTTGCCAGTTCACCCCGCCCAGGACTGAGGGATCCGGAAAGTCCTTTGGCTCCAGAGTGACAAGCAGGGCGGCGTTGGCGTTCTCGCCCTCCCTGGCAAAATTGCTCATGCCGTTAGTTACGACTCTGCCCGGCTCCGAGGCCGCGCCAACTACATAGCCCCCGGGACACATGCAGAAGGTGTATGCGGAGCTGCCATCTGGCAGTTTTACGTTGAGCTTGTAATCCGCAGGGGGGAGGTCGGCTTCGCAATATTCCGTCACAGCGGGGTCTGCAGGCATGTCGGCTGCGGGAGAATGTTCGTCCAAGCCGAACTGTACTGCGTTGATTTTACTTTGCAGATGCTCTACGCGAACTCCCATGGAAAAGGGCTTTGGCTCCATGGGGAGCCTAAGACTGTCCAGCATTCGGAAAGTGTCCCTCGCGCTGTGTCCCGGAGCCAGAATCAGATGGTGGCAGGGAAGAAGCTCATTTTTTCCATCTACGATTATCTCCGCACCGGAAAGCGTTCCGTTTTCGGACCGTAAGCCGGTGAGCTTTGCGCCGAAGCGGACCTCTCCGCCCAGAGCGATGACCCTTGCCCGGAGCTTTTGTACCACTTCCAGGAGGATGTCAGTGCCTACGTGGGGCTTTGCGTCCCAGAGAATGCTTTCGTCAGCGCCGAAGGAGACCAACTGCCGCAGAATCCAAGCCTGGCGCTCGTTTTTTGTGCCAGTGTTGAGCTTTCCGTCGGAAAAGGTTCCTGCTCCGCCCTCACCGAATTGGACGTTGCATTCCGGGTCCAGGTTCCCACTGTTCCAAAATTTCTGCACCGCTTCATGCCGAGCAGCGGCCTCCCGGCCCCGTTCCAGTACGATGGGACGCAAGCCTGCCATGGCCAGAACCAGGGCTGCAAACATGCCCGCAGGCCCAAAGCCTACCACCACTGGCCGCTCATTCGGAATAGTCGAAGGCTTGGGCGGCTTGTACCAGATGTCTTTGGCAGTGCAGACTTTTGGACTGCGGCAGGCCCGAAGAATCTGCTTTTCACTTTTCCGGGTCGCTGTATCAACAGTGTAAACCCACCGCAGCTCCGGCTTTTTCCGGGCATCAAGGGAGCGGCGCCGGATTTTAAGATCCGTCAGCTGTGATGCCGGTATTCCCAGCTCCTGGGCCGCCAAATAGTACAGCATGGAAGGATCATGCCGCAGCGGCAGAATCAAATCTCGTATTCTTATCATTTTATTTTCCGCGATTTTTTTGTTGTTATTCGGTTCCTTGCCGGGTCTGTCCGGCAAGCATTCCCGACGCCCAGGCCCACTGCAGGTTGAACCCGCCGCAGTCCCCGTCCACATCCAGCACCTCGCCGCAGGCATAGAGGCCAGGTATGATTCGGCTTTGCAGGGTGTTCGGGCCAAACTCCCGGGTGACGATACCGCCCGCAGTGACCTGCGCACCATCCATGCCCATGTTGCCCACAACTGGCAGGACGTAGGTATGGCACTTTTCCACAACAGCGCTCAACTGCTTCCAGCTCAGCCCGGTCAGCGGCAAATCCAAGGGAATCCCGCAGGCGCTCACCAGCATCCTGCCCAGGCGATTGTGAAGGATCCCAGTGAGCAGATCTCCGGCTTCCAGGACAGGGAATCGGGAGATTCGGATGCAGAGTGCGGAGAGCAGATCGTCCGCACTATAGCCAGGCAGAAGATCCAGATGCAGCACGGTGCCTTCCGACGCGGCGGCGGCCCGGGAAATCTCAAAAACAGCAGGACCGGAGATGCCGTAGTCTGTAAACTGAACCTCGCCCCAGGCACTGTCCAGTACCGTGTCGTGAATGGTGAGCCGTAGCCCTGCGTTGGCTCGGACGCCCTTCAAACCCCGAACCAGAGCAGGATCAGTTTTGAGCTGCACCAGGGCGGGGCAGAGCTTCGTGCAGTGATGCCCCAGACTCCGCAGGAGCTGGTAGCCGGAGAGCCCGCCGCCCAGCTTCGTCCCGGCAGCGCCTCCGCAGGCCACGATCAGGGCATCATGCTCCCAGACCTGCCCGTCGGCTGCTTTCAGCCGAAATCCAGCTGGGAGCTTTTTCACGCTGACAATCTCTGTGCCGGTGAGAAGCCGGATGTTCCTGCGATTCAGCCCGAAGCGGAGCACGTCTACCACGGAATTTGCCTGGTCGGAATAGGGGTAAACCTTTCCGTCTCCCTCCGTGACAGTATAGAGTCCCAGAGTCTGAAAGAACTCCAGCACTTTATCTGGGGGGAAAGCATCCAAGGCCGGGCGAACGAAATCTGGATTGGACCCGTGATACCGGTCCGGATTTGCATGTCGGTTGGTGAGATTGCAGCGTCCGTTTCCGGTGGCGGATAACTTTTTCCCTACCCGGGCCTGACGCTCAAAGAGCAGCACTTGGTTGGTCCCGGAGGCTGCGGCCGTAATGGCTGCTGCCATGCCAGAGGCTCCTGCGCCGATAATTGCGATCTTCATGCCCCAACCCTTCCTCGATTCATATTGGAATGCTTGTATTATAAACGAGAAACGAGCTGTTTGCAAGACCAGATCAGAAATTCTCAAGGAAGGACTTTTCCATTACTGCAAAAAACGCCCCTGCAATTCACAGTGACGTTTCTGCCAAGCCACACTGCAGATTAGTTTTCCTGATTTACTGCCGTGTGATATGCGTCCAAATCGATTTCGCCGTAGGCGATTTGTTTCTCCGCCCAGAGTTGCAGCGCTTCCACAGTAATGGAGATATGCTCCAGCTGATTCTGAATGCTGACAAAGTCTGCGACTTCATCTGCGGAGACTTTTCCGTCTGCAGTAATGGCGATCAGCCGATCCTGCCGCTCTTTGACGGAGTTCAGAGAGGCCAACATTTCCAAAACGATCTGCGCAAGGTCCCTGGTTTTTACCTCCGGAACATACTGCTTTCCGATAGCACAATCGTTGGCACAATAGAAATTGCAGAGCAAGGGCTCGTGGTATTTTTCTGCCATGGTGAGCACTTCTTCCGGATAGGCGCTGTACTTGCCCGTCTCGATCCGCTCAATCCGTTCCGGAGGGATCGTTCCCAGCAGCTCGCTGGCCTTCTCTCTGCTCAGTCCAAGCTCTTCTCTGCGGATCTGATAGCGTGTCTTCCTGAGTTTTGCTGTGGTTCTCGGCATCGTTTGACCTCCAATTTCGGAAAAACATGACTCTAACTCTTCTTAGCGGCCAAATGCCGCAACATCAACATTATACACCAGTGTAGAAACCCTGTCAATTGGATTGTAAAGATTCTGTGAAAATTTCTCCCAGCAAAAAAACACTGTTCATGGAAGCAAAAATGTGTTATGATGTTCCCGTAATACTATGACTCCGGATTCCGGAAAGAATTGAGTTGATTACATGCTGACAGTGAAATACAGCCCGGATCGTCGGGCCAATGCCCGGGGAGCTGTCGCCTCGGTTTGCACTTTGGGCGAGGGAAGCCGCTGTGTTTTGATTGTGCCGGAGCAGAATTCTTTTGACGTCGAGTGGGCGCTTTGTGAGGCGGGCGGAGATTCAGTCTGCCGTCGGGCGGAAGTGTTGAGCTTCAGTCGCCTCGCGGCGCGTGTTTTTTCTATGACAGGAGGAATTGCCAAGCCAACTCTGGATAAGAGCGGGCGGATGATAGCCATGGCGGGAGCCTTGGAACTTCTGCGGCCCAAGCTCCGCCTCTACGGAACCTATATTTCCAGACCGGAGTTTCTTCGTCAACTGCTTCAAATCGTGGATGAATTCCACGCCTACGGTCTGGACGCCCAGAAAATCCGAAAGGCCAGGGGGGCTCTGCCGGCGGCCCTCACTGACAAGCTGGAGGAGCTCTGCCTTGTATTGGAACTCTATGACACGGTTTGCGCCAAGTCTGCGCTGGACCCTTCTACGCTGCTGGACCGGCTGCGAGACGCCCTCTATGACAGTGATTATGCCAGGAATCTCCATGTGGTGGTCTCCGGCTTCACAGACTTTACTGCCCAGGAGCTTTCTGTGTTGGAGGCACTGAGTCGGGAGGCTGCCGAGGTGACGGTATGGATCTGCTGTGACAGCCTTCGGGATGGACAGACGGTGTTTTCCGTGCCCAGGTCCACAGCCGCCGCCCTGCGGGATATGGCACGCCGGGCAGGTGTTCGATTCCATGACGCCGCCCAGGCTATGCCTGCGGATCTCGGGCCCCTCGCACATTTGGCCAGAAACCTTTTTTCCCCGCGGCTCCAACCGTGGGAAGACGGGACAGATCAGGTTGTGCTGCTGCCTGCCGCAGACGTTGCGGAGGAGTGCGAGTTGGCTGTCGGTCGGATTCAGGCCCTGATCCGGGGCGGCGCACGATGGCGGGAGATCGGCGTAGCCTACACAGATGCCGCTGCGTTCGAATCCGTTTTGGAGAGCATTCTGGACCGGTACGGGATTCCTGCCTATTTCTCCGGTGCGCGCACGATTTTGCGTCACGGAGTTGTCCGAAGCGTTGTTTTTGCCCTGGAGGCCGCAGCGTGCGGCATGGAGACGGAAACCGTCTGCGAATACCTTCATTCCGGTTATGCTCCGCTGTCCATGGCCGAGGCAGATCGGCTTGAAAACTATGCCTTGATCTGGAAACTGCGGGGCAGTCGATGGGATCTGCCCTTTGACAAAAATCCAACGGGCTCCGCCCTCGATTCTCTTCCGTCGGAAGAGCTTGAGGCCCGGCTCGTCCCCCTGAATAACGCCAGGGAAAAAGCGATCGTACCTCTGCTTCGTCTTCGGAACGCGCTGAGGGATTCTCCCAAGACGGCTGGACAGATTCAGGCGCTGGAGTCTTTCCTGGAGGACATCGGCTTGGATCGGGCGATTGCTTCTGCGGCGTCCGCCCTTTCCGCGTTGGGGGATGATCAGCGGGCCCGGGAGCTGACTCAGATCTATGAAAAACTGCTGTCTACCATGGAGCAGATTTACGGAGTTTTGGGAGAAGGAAGCAGAAGTCCCGAGGATTTTTATCGATTTTTCCGGGCGGCCTTGATGGAAAACAGCGTGTCCACAATTCCCGCCAGACTGGACTGCCTTCGAGTGGGGAATCTCCCGGCCATGCGTAATACCAGCTTGAAGCATTTGATTGTCCTGGGCGCCTCAGATGGGCTTCTTCCCGCCTGGGATAAAGCAGGAAGCCTGCTCAGCGACGACGAGCGCAGACGGATGAAGTCTGCCGGACTCGCTGCCGCCCCGGATGCGGAGGATCAGTTGGATCGGGATTTGCTGACCGCCTACACGGTCTTCACATCCCCAACCGATACAATCTGCCTGTGCTGTGATCGGGAGGCGCCCAGTTATCTGTTCACCCGTCTTTGCACCATTTTCCCGGAGCGGACGGACCTGCGCCACAGACCGCTGCCAGAGACAGAAAAAGACGCTGCCGCCCTGGCAGTCCGAGGCGGGGAAGCGGACATAGAATTGTTACGGGCACTGCCTTCTTTGAAGCCCTTTGCGGATGCTCTGCGAACTCGGGCTGCATATGAGCCCGGTACTCTGGACCGGGCCGCAGTTTCCAATCTCTACGGCGACAGCCTCAGCTTTTCTGCTTCCAAGGTGGATCGGCTGGCTGCCTGCAAGTTCGGTTTTTTTCTCCAGTACGGCCTGGGTCTGCGGGAGCGGAAGGAAGCTCGGGTGGATCCCGCTGTCTACGGCACCCTGGTCCACTACGTGCTCCAGCATACGGCGGAGGATGTGGAAACGGAGGGGGGCTTTGCCGCGGTTTCTGAGGAACGGGTGCTCGCATTTGCAAGAATCTGGTATGACCGCTTTGTGGAGGAATACCTGGGCGGCCTTGCAGATTACACCAGTCGGGGCTCCTATCTGTTGGAACGGAGCTTTCAGGAGGTGGAGCATGTAGTATTGGATATGGCCCGGGAGCTCGCTGCCTCCAGGTTCATTCCCACCTGGTTTGAGCTTCCGTTCAAGGATCAGACCGCCATCCCCATCACCGGCAACCTGGCTGTGGGATGGCTCAACGGCATTGTTGATCGGGTGGACCTCTACACCTCCTCCGGAAAAACCTATCTGCGGGTGGTGGATTATAAGACCGGGAGAAAGGATTTTGACTACACCGATATTCTTTACGGCATGGGTATGCAAATGCTGATCTATCTCTTTGCCCTGACCAGGGAAGCGGCCCGGTTCTACCACCGGGAGCTGCTGCCTGCGGGCGTGCTTTATTTCCCGGCCCGTTATGACGTGGAGTCCGCCAAGAACCGTTTGACTCCTGAGGAGGCGGAAATCCTCCACAGAAAGGCACTCAAGCGGAAGGGCCTGCTGCTGGATGACGAGGAGGTTTTGCAGGCAATGGACCCCTGCAATCCGCCTATTTATCTGCCCTATCAAATTGCAAAAAAGAGCGGCGAGCGTTCCGGTGACCTGGCCAGTCCTGCGCAGTTTTCGATGGTGGAGCGTCATGTGCGGCAAACCTTGGGGAAACTGGCGGACACGGTCTGGTCGGGCGTGATTGCGCCGGATCCCTACTGGCGGGGAGAGGAACACAACGCCTGCCGTTGGTGCCCCTACCGTTCCATATGTCGGGTGGACGGCGGGGAAGTCCCTTTGCGCCGTCTTCGGGCTGTAAGCCGCAGTGAATTCTGGAAGGAAATGGAAGAGGAGGCGGAACATCATGGCTGATACCCTGACGAAGGCCCAGGCCCAGGCTGTTCGAAATCCGGGCGGACCGATCCTGGTGGCCGCCGCCGCCGGCTCCGGCAAGACGAAGGTTATCGTGGAACGGTTGATGGATCAGGTCCTCCGTACCGACCGGGACTGCTCCATCAATGATTTTCTGATTATCACCTTTACGAAAAAAGCTGCCGCTGAGCTCCGTGCCAGAATCGCCCGAGAGTTGGCGGCACGACTTGCGGAGGACCCGGAAAACCGTCACCTGCAAAAGCAGCAGAGCCGGGTGTACCTGACCCAGATATCCACCGTCCATGCCTTCTGCGCGGAAATGATCCGGGAGTTTTCCTACGAGCTGGACGTTCCCGCGGATTTTCGCATGTTGGAGCAGACGGAGGCTGAGCTCTTGCAGGGACAGATTCTGGATGATCTTCTGGAGGAGCGATACAACGAGATTGCGTCGGATTTCGATCTGCGGCAGTTGGTAGACAGTCTCGGGGCCGGAAGAGACGACCGCAGGATTCCGACTCTGATTTTGGGCGTTTATAACACTGCCCAGTGTTATCCTGATCCAAAGGGTTGGCTGGCGGATTGTGAAGCCCGTCTGAATCTTTCGGAGATTAACGGCGCGGAGCAAACCGTCTGGGGGAAGTACCTGCTGGAGGGCCTTCGCGTTTGTGCCCTGGATCAGGCCGAGAGGATGGAAAAGATCGCCGAAGAGCTGGGCCTCTGTGACGGTCTGGCAAAATATGCTTCCCTTTTCACGGCGAATGCCGCCGGTCTCCGGGCGTTGGCCGCCTGTGAGACCTGGGATGAAACCCTTGTGGCGTTTCCGACCGCAACAGACTTCGGCCGGCTTCCTCCCGTTCGAAGCTGCGAGGACCCATCTCTCCAGGAACGCGCCAAGGTGATCCGGGAGCAGGCCAAGTCCCGGATTCGCAAATGGGGCGAGGAACTACGGGGTTCCTCCTTGGAGGTTCTGAATGATTTGGCCGAAACTGCAGTGACTCTTCGCGCTCTTTTTCAACTGACCAGAGAATTTTCGGATCGCTTTTCTGCGGAAAAGCGCCGCATTCATGCAATGGACTTCTCTGATTTGGAGCACTTGGCCCTTCGTCTGCTGCTGGAGCCCGACGGCGTGTCGCCAACTCCGGCGGCCCAAAGGATCGGGGAGCGATATCGGGAGATCATGGTGGACGAATACCAGGACACCAACCAGGTTCAGGACGCCATTTTCCGGGCGCTGTCCCGGGACGGTAAAAACCGCTTTTTTGTGGGGGATGTGAAGCAGTCTATCTACCGTTTCCGTCTGGCCGATCCGGCCATTTTCTTAAAGAAATACGAGTGCTATCCAGACGCAGATTCAACAGATCCTACTTCCAAACAGCGTATTCTGCTTTCCCACAATTTCCGCTCCGGAGAAGCCGTGTTGGAGGCCGTCAATTCCGTATTTCGTCTGTGCATGTCTCCCCAGGTGGGGGGCCTGGATTACGGGCCTCTTGAGACGCTTCGGCCCGGCCGGGAGATGCTCTCCCTGCCACAGACTCAGGTGGAGCTTCACTGTCTCTCTACGGCGCAGGATGAAGAAGATGCCGATACCCCGGAAAAAAACCGGGTGGAGGCTGCTTTTGCTGCCCGACGGATCCGGGAACTGCTGGAAACTCAAACGCCCATCCGGGACGGGGACAAAACCCGGCCGGTGGAGCCCGGCGATATTGTAATCCTTCTGCGATCCCCGAAAAACGTAGCTGAGAGCTACCTGGAAGCATTACAGCGCCTGGGAGTTCCCGCTGCAAGCGATACCGGCGAGGATCTGCTGAACGCCTCAGAGATACAGGCGCTGCTATGTCTGCTTCAAGTGCTGGACAATGCCCACCAGGATATACCGCTCACCGGGGCACTGCTGAGTCCCATTTTCGGGATTTCCGCCGGGACGCTGGCCAGGGCAAGAGGTTCCCGGGACACGGATCTATGGGACGCTCTTTCTGCGGCGGCGCAGGAGGAACCATCCCTTGCTGCTGCCCTGTCCGCATTGGAGCATCTTCGCGTCCTGTCAAGGGACCTCTCGCTGTCTGCTCTGCTGGAAAAGATTCGGAAGACGGTGGATTTGGACGGTGTCTACGGTGCCATGAAGGACGGCCCCGCCAGACTGCGAAGGCTTTGGGCCTTTTTTGAGTTGTCGGCTTCCTTCTCCGAGGGCGGCCAGAAAAGTCTGCATCAGTTCTTGTGCTATGTGGATTCTCTCCGGGACCGGGGTGGTCTTCCCACATCCCAACCGGTGGGGAACGCGGTTACCGTCATGAGCGTCCACAAGTCCAAGGGTCTTGAATTTCCGGTTGTCCTGCTTTGCGGCCTGTCCCGGCGCTTCAATACGGAGGACCTAAAGGAACCCGTCCTCTTCCATAGCAGCCTTGGAGCAGGTTGTTCGGTTTATGACAGAGCTGCGCACATCCGCTTCCATTCCATTGCCAAGGCGGCCATCGCCCGTCAACTCAGGCAGGATAATCTCTCCGAGGAGTTGCGAATTCTCTATGTGGCTATGACCCGGGCCAGAGATATGCTGATTATGAGCTGCTGCGGGGAAAAGCTTCACGGAAAGCTCCAGAGCCTTGTCACCCAGTTGACCCCGGAGACGGCCAAACAACTGGCGGCGGATGCCGCCTGTCCCGGGGATTGGGTGCTGCAAACAGCACTGCTTCGGACGGAGGCAGGAGAGCTTCACGCTGTTGCTGGAAAGCCGGAGGGAACCATTGTTTCGGATTATCCTTGGCGGATTACCTGGCAGGAGGTTCCCGCAGAGTCAGCATCGCCGATCCAGGCTGAAAGGCCTGCCCGGCTGCCGGGGACAGTTACTGCCGAGGCCTTGCGGGAAAGTCTCAGCTTCGGCTATTCCCATGTTGCCGCACAGACTGTTCCCTCCAAGCTGACCGCGACCCAGCTTAAAGGACGGGAATTAGACCGGGAGGCGGACGACGGCGCGCCCCGGGAGGATTACTCCCGGCTGTCCCTGCGCAGACCAATGCTGATGCAGAGGGAGAAACCGTTGACGCCGGCCCAGAAGGGAACTGCGGTCCACCAGGCTATGCAGTATCTGGATTTCTCCCGTGTAGATTGTTTGGAGGACATTCAATCTCAGCTTCGGCGAATGGTAGAGGAGGACTTTCTCACTGCGGCTCAGGCAGAGGCGGTGGACCCAGCTAAGCTCCTGCGTGTTTTTCAAGGTCCCTTGGGAGACTTGATCCGCGGGGCTGACCGGGTGTTGCGTGAATTCAAGTTTTCCGTCCTGACACCTGCGGAGAAATGGTATCCTGATGCGAAAGGGGAGCGGATTCTCCTCCAGGGCGTCACGGACTGCTGCCTGTTCCGAGATGAACTAATCACCGTAGTTGATTTTAAAACCGACCGGGTTGTTCCTGGCGAAGAGGCCCGGGCAGGGGAGAAGTACCGACCCCAGTTGGATGCCTACGCCTCTGCTCTCAGCCGAATTTTTGAACGGCCTGTGGTTCGAAGGCTGCTATATTTCTTCGCTACGGATTCCATGACGGAGCTATAAAAACAAGAGGTATCGGATCAAAGCCGATACCTCTTGCTGTTAGAATAAATCTTTGTCAGCTTCCGCTGGAGCTGCTGCTGAAGGCCAGGTCGGTGGAAGCGTACTGCATCAAGTCTGCGTCAGTCGTCAGCTTGTTGGCGCTGGTGAGCTTGCTGTAGTACTCTTCCCACAGAGTGGATTTTACCAGCTGATCCCGGTAGGTTTCCTCCGCGGTGGACACGTAGCGGACCACATAATAGGTCGTGTCGTCCTCATAGGAGGTCAGCAGATCGCCGGCCTTCCGGCTGGAATCGTAGAGGAATTCGCGGATTTCTTTGATGGAGTAGGTACGAGTTATAGTGCTGTTGTTAACAGTGAGGCCAAGGTCTCCAACGGCCTTCTGGAACTCCTCGTTGGTCATGCCGTCGCGAATGGCGGCCAGCAGTGCGTCGTGCTTCTCGGAGGCGGTCTTCTGGCCTTCCTCGATCTTTGTGTTTTCTTTGTCCTTGGTGATGGTGACAAAGCTGGCGTCCACCAGGCAGTAGTCGTTGGTGTCTCTGTTGTCGAAGCGGATGGTGTAATAGTATGTCCCTGCTTCGTTTCTGGCAAAGACCTTCACGTCGCCTTCCTTGCGGGCTTCGTCAAAGAGCCAGGTTGCGATCTCCTCAGTGAATAGGGAAGACACATAACTCATGGAGTAGGTCACGGTCTGGGCGTCCTCCGGCATCTCCTTGGCGTAGCCTTCTGCTTTTTCCTTGGCTGCTGCCTTTGCTTCATCGGTGTAGGTAGTAGGAGTGGTGGTGGGCTCCGTGCTGGCTGTGGGATCAGTAGCGCTGACGGGAGTCAGGCCCTTGTCGTTTTCTATCTTGGTGGATTCCGCGGACACGGAAGCGTAGGTGAAAGAAACCAGATCATAAGCGGTGGGGTCCTTCTGATATTCAGCCGCCAGATCGTTCGCTGTGGGCTTGAACTCCTCGGTGAGCTTCTGGGCATAGCCGGAGAAGATGGCCATGAGCTCCAGGTATTCTCTATAGTTATCCAGATTGCAGCCTTCGCCGAAGCGGGAACGGATATACCGTTCAGTGCTGTAATTATTTCTCTCGGCATCAGTTTCAAGGGCTTTCACATTGCTTTCAATCTGAGCCTTGTCCTCCTCGGTAATGCTGTAACCGTTCTTTTTGGCTTCGGCGACAACATTCAGAACCTCCTGAAGATTGGTATTCGTTTGCTCGATCAGGTAGTCCTCCATGGAACCGTTGCCAAAGAGATTGGGCTGCTTTGAAACGGAAACACCGGGCTGAATATACTGGGAATAGTATGAATGGAAGTTGTTTGCGGTCATGCTGTAGAAATAGTTATAAACGGGGACGCTAACTTTTTCTTCGCCTACTGTCACGACGGCGGCGCCGGAATCAAAGCTGGGACGGTTCACCAGCTTGATGACGGCCACAATGGCCGCAATGCAGATAACCGCAGTAAGGAAAAACACCAGCACGTTTCGGGTCGTCTTTTTGCGTACCTCTTTTTCTCTCTTTACGACAACGTTTTTTGCGGAAAGACCCTGGTCTTCCAGCTCTTTGCGCTTCCTTTTGGATGCAGATGCGCTCATTTGATTCATCAATCCTCTCAAAATTTGCTGTGGCCCATTTGACTCGGGCCGATCGTGGCTTATTATACAGCTATTTGGTACAAGTTGCAAGAGAAAGTTTGAGAAAAAGTGAAAAGTTCACATTTTGCAGAATCGACCGAAAAGAATGCAAAAAAACCCCGCTCAAGCCGTGTGCACCCATTTATAACCTGCACGTTACTGGCAGGTGGGTCGCCGCTCCAGGGTTTCTCTGTTCCCAGCTTCCGCGGGCAAGCCACGCGGGAGGTCTACAATCCGCCAAGGAAGTTCCAGCGTCCCGTAAAAATGTTGTGGGTCTAAAAGGGCACATCACGCACCAAGCAGGGTGTTTTAAGTATTATTGATTATGGCTGCAGTGCAGGCGTCGAGGGCTTTCCCCGAACGCAGCACAGGGCACTGCGTTTACTCGTCTTCCTCCGGCTCTTCTTCGTATTCGTCCAGCAGGAGATCATAGACGGCGGCTAACTCGTCTTCGTCAGTCACAGCTTCCAGAATCTCTTCGCCGTTTTCCATCACAACCTTGAGAACGCTGACCTCCAACTCCGCGTCTTCATCGGAATCGGCAGGACAGACGCCAAGGTAAGTGCTGCCTTGGTATTCCACAGAACTAAGAACCTCCAACTCGTATTCGACGCCGTCCTCGTCGGTGATGGTGATAAAGTCGTCTCCGAACAGTTCGCTCATGAATTTTGCCTCCATTTGATTTCTGATTCTATTTTACCCCGTTGCAAGCAAAAAATCAATAGAAATTCTGCCAGAAGAAATTATCGGATTTTGCAAATATCGGCATTGCTTTTTGTGCAGGTTTACATTTTTTTTAGAAAAAAGTGCTTGGCATTTGCGCCAAAAAGATTTATAATATAAAATAAATAAGTGCGGGCTGAATGCCCGAATAATCAGGAGGCTGCTTTGGACGATCTGAACATCAACGAAACTGTAGAATCGAAGACCCCGAAGAAAAAAGAGAAAAAGCCCAATCCCTATGAACCACAGGGCTTTGCCGGATCCATTTATTCCGTGGTCCACGACGTAATCTGCATTCTGTCCATAATTGTGGTTGCATTTGTGTTTGTCGCCCGGTTGGTTGGGGTCAGCGGGATTTCCATGAATCCTACTCTGGTTGGAGAGGATAAGGATCTGGGCACGGGGGGCGACTATCTGATTCTCCGCAGCAATTTTCTCTGCTCCGACTATGAGCAGGGGGATATCGTTGTTGCCTGCATTCCCTATTTTCAGGAGGGAGAGCCCATTGTTAAGCGGGTGATTGCGAGCGGCGGCCAGACTGTCAGCTTCCGGCAGGAGGAAGACGGCTTTCTCCATGTTTATGTGGATGATGTGCGCCAGAGCGAGGATCGCATTAACGAACCCATGCACGCTGTGGGAAACGCTCGTGACGGCTATACCGTCACGGTGCCGGAGAACTGCTATTACCTGATGGGCGACAATCGGAACCATTCCTGGGACAGTCGATATGACGACGTGGGTATGGTTGACGGGCGCTACATCGTGGGAAAAGCATTGCTGCTTACTATCCCTGGGCAGAACATATGGGAGGAGAACGCCCGGGATTGGAGCAGGATCGGAAATATTTACGACTGACGAGTGAATCGCCATCTCAAACAGGCAGGCATTTTGCCCGACCACCCTGGAGGCTGCTATGAGCGAACCAGAATCCAATGAACTCGAAATGAGCGAAGCGGAATCCTTTGCGCTGAAGGTTCCGAAGCGCAAAAAATCAAAAAAAGCGCCGGACCCCTTTGAAGCCAAGGGCTTCACGGGGACGGTGTATTCCGTGGTTCACGATGTGGTATGCATGCTCTCTGTGATTGTTGTTACCTTCGTGCTGGCGGTGCGATTGGTAGGCGTGTCCGGCAGTTCCATGTATCCCACCCTGGTAGGAGAGAATGAAATGGTGGGCAATTTTGGAGATTATTTGATCCTCCGAAGCAATTTCCTCTGCTCTTCCTATGAGCAGGGTGATATTGTGGTGGCCTGTGTGCCCAGCTATGAAAACGGGAAACCGATTGTGAAGCGAGTGATTGCAACAGGAGGACAGACCGTTTCCTTTCGGATTGGGGTGGACGATCTGTGCATGCATGTCTATGTGGACGGTGAGAAGCAGCCGGAGGATTATATCAACGAGCCCATGCTTCCCTGGGGCATTCCTTCGGATGGGTATTCCGTCCAGGTCCCGGAAGGCTGTTATTTCCTCATGGGCGACAACCGCAACGACTCAAAGGACAGCCGTTCCCCGGAAGTGGGCATGGTGGATGGCCGTTTTATCGCAGGCAAGGCACTGTGGCTGCTTTTCCCAGGGCAGGATACCCAGCAGGGCAACGCCAGGAACTGGAAGAGAATAGGGGACATCTATGACTGATGAAATGAACATCCAATGGTATCCCGGGCACATGACCAAAACCCGGCGGATGATGGAAGCCGAGTTGAAGCTGGTAGACGCGGTATGCGAGATCATTGACGCCCGGATCCCGATTTCCTCCCGCAACCCGGATATTGACGCCATCTGTGGGTCAAAGCCCCGCATGATCATTTTGAATCGAATCGACATGGCCGACCCGGCGCGGACAAAAGCCTGGGCCGACCATTTCAAAGCCCGGGGCTTTTCCGTAATCCAGACGGACTGCAAAGCCCGCAAGGGGATTACGGATTTTTCCCCCGCTCTGAACCGGCTGCTGGCGGAGAAGCGCCGACGCTACGCGGAAAAGGGCATGGCGGGCAAGCCCCTCAAGGCCATGATTGTGGGCATTCCCAACGTAGGAAAGTCCACCTTTATCAACCAGGTGGCGGGACGGAAGGGCGCCAAGGCGGAAAACCGTCCCGGCGTCACCCGGGGCAAGCAGTGGGTCACAGTGGACCAGGGCCTTTTGCTGTTGGACACGCCTGGCATCCTCTGGCCCAAGTTCGAGGACCCGGAGGTGGGACTTCGCCTGGCTTGGACCGGAGCGGTCAAGGATGACATTCTGGATACCGAAACCCTCGCCGCCCGGCTTATGGCGCAGCTCTGGCAGGACTATCCTCAGGCCCTGCGGGATCGTTACAAGCTGGACGACAGCCTGTTCCCGGCGGACTTCCCGGAGTTGACCCCCGCCGCCCGGGGCTTTGCCCTGATGGAACAGGCGGCGAGAAAGCGGGGCTTCCTGCTTCCCGGCAGCCAGTTGGACATGGATCGAATGGCAAACGTCCTGCTGGAAGAGTACAGAAGCTCCAAGCTGGGGCGTTTTACCTTGGAACATCCCGTGTAAATCAACGTGCATGATGCGTTCTGCATTCTGCACGCGCACTCGGAGAGTACTATGACAGATTTGTACCATTATGAAGCTGAGCTTCGCAGGGAAGGCTTTGCCGTTCTCTGCGGCATCGACGAGGCGGGGCGTGGGCCTCTGGCTGGGCCGGTTTGCGCGGCGGCCTGCGTTCTGCCGGCAGGCCTGGTGATCGATGGGCTGAATGATTCCAAAAAGCTTTCAGAAAAGCGGAGAGAAGCGCTCTATGACGTGATTGCTGCCGAGGCGTTTGCTTGGGCGGTCTGTCTTGTGGACGAGAAGACCATCGACGAGATTAATATCCTCCAGGCTACCTATCGGACCATGCGGGGGGCTGTGGAGCAGCTTGGACTGCGGCCGGATCTCTGCCTGGTGGACGGAAATCGGGACCCCGGTTTGGGTCTGCCAACCAGGACCGTTGTGAAGGGGGATGCAAGCTGCGCTTCTGTGGCCGCGGCCTCCGTTCTGGCCAAGGTCACCCGGGATCGACTTATGATTCAATATGACGATCTCTATCCGGGCTACGGCTTTGCCATCCACAAGGGTTACGGCACGAAGGCCCATTATGCGGCCATCGACCGGCTGGGGCTCTGCCCCATCCACCGGCGGACCTTCCTGAAAAACCATGGATCGGCGTAACGGGATTGGCGCCTGGGGTGAGAACCAGGCCGCGAAATATTTAAAAAAGCAGGGCTATCGTATCCTGGAACGGAACTTTTCCTGTCGTTTTGGAGAGATTGATCTGATCGTCGCCGACCGGACTTATCTGATTTTTGTGGAGGTGAAGCTCCGAAAGTCCGCCGCTGTGGCCCGTGCCGCGGAGTTTGTGGACTTTCGCAAGCAAAGCCGGCTTCGCACCACGGCCGAGCTCTGGCTGAGTCAGCGTGAAACGGAGCTCCAGCCCCGTTTTGACGTGGTAGAGATTTACGCCCCCGCGGGGGAGCAGACAAAAAATCCAATCATTCATCATTTGGAGGACGCGTTTCAATGAGAGAACAGTTTCCCGTGTTTGACCTTCACTGCGATACTGCCGTGGAGCTCAGCCTTCAGCATAAGGACTGGGCTTCCAACGATCTGCACATCGATCTTGAACGGGCGGGCAGACTGCTGACCCACCACCAGTTTTACGCCTTCTGCTGCGTCTATGATAGAGAAGGGCTCCCCCTGCCGGCGCCCCTGGCGGAGGCACGGTTTTTGAACGCTGTTTCCGACTTCTATTCCCATTTGGGGCAGAACAATACCACTGCGAAGCTCTGTCGGAACGTGGAAGACCTGATCGTCGCGGCGAAGGAGAACAAGCAGGGGGTGTTTCTATCCCTGGAGGGCCCGGAGGCTATCGGCTGCGACCCGGATCGGCTGGAGGAACTGAAGGAGCTGGGCTTCCTGATGACCACCCTGACTTGGAATTATCCCAACGCGCTGGCTGGCCCTCAAGGCACGGATCAGGGGCTTACAGACCTGGGCAAGGCCTTCGTCCGCCGGGCGCAGGAGTTGGGAATCGTCATTGACGTGAGCCACCTGTCTGAGAAGGCCTTCTGGGATCTGATTGACGTAACCACCGCCCCGATTGTCGCCAGCCATTCCAACAGCCGTGCCATTTGCGCCCACAGCCGTAATCTCACCGACGAGCAGTTCAAGGTGATCTGCAACCTGGGAGGCTTGGTAGGTCTGAATCTCTACGCCCCCTTCCTGAATGAGAAGGGGATTGCGGACTTCTCTGATTTCAAGCGGCACATGGATCACTTCCTGGACCTGGGCGGCTTTCATCACTTGGCTGTCGGCGGCGATCTGGACGGCTGCGACCGGCTACCCACGGGCTTTACCGGTGTGGAGAGTTGGAACGATCTGGGCCGATGGCTACTCCAGCAGGGGGAAGAGGAAGAGACTGTCAATAACGTGTTCAATAACAACGCGGTCCATTTTGCTTTGAAGCATCTGCAAAGATCCCGGGTTGGGAGATAGCGAATCCACGGAAAGGAGATTTCCATGCTCTACGCCATCGGCGACCTGCATCTGTCCTTTGAGGCGAACAAGCCTATGGATGTGTTCGGGCCCCTCTGGGCGGGCTACGTGGACCGACTTCGGACGGGGCTTTCCTGCATCTGCCCGGAAGATACCACCGTGCTTCTGGGAGATCTGAGCTGGTCCATGGACCTGGAGCGGGCCAGAGATGATTTTGCGTTTATCAGCGCCATCCCCGGCCGGAAGATCATCCTGAAGGGAAACCACGATTACTGGTGGACCACCGCCTCCAAATTTTATAAATTCTGCGCCGAACAGTCTTTCTCTGATCTCTGGATCCTCAACAATAACTGCTACGAGTACGGCGATGCTGCCATCTGCGGCACCCGGGGCTGGTTTTTCGAGGAGGAGAAGGGCACCGCCCACGACGAAAGGATTATGAACCGTGAGCTTATCCGGCTGGAAAGCTCTCTGCGGGCGGCAGGGGACCGGGAGAAGATCTGTTTTCTCCATTACCCGCCCATCTACCGGGGCTATCGCTGTCAGCCCATTTTGGATCTGCTCCACCGCTACGACGTGAAGCAGTGCTGGTACGGCCATCTGCACGCGGAAAGCCACCGCCTGGCAGTCATTGGAGACTTTGAGGGCATTGACTTTCGCCTGGTTTCCGCGGATTACGTCAATTTTACGCCGATTCCCGTGAAAACCTGATAAAATTCATAAAATTATACTTGCATTTTCCTGCTTTTCTGCTACTATATATGGGATTAGGCAATAGGGAACAGGCAATAGGCAACAGGAGACGAGAGATGCGGGCTCTGAACCTTGAACCCTGAACTCTGAACGTCGCCACACAGGAGGAAAAAATACTATGAATGTCAAAAGCGCAAACAGAGAGAACAACAAGCTGACCGTCCACGTCGAGGTTGAAAAGGAAGTCTTCGAGGCAGGTATTTCCAAGGCCTATTTGAAGAACCGCAAGTATATTGCAGTTCCCGGCTTCCGCAAGGGCAAGGCGCCCCGGAAGATGATCGAGAACCTCTACGGCGCTCAGGTTTTCCACTCCGACGCCGTGGAAGAGATATTCCCCGACGTGTTCCGGGAAGCTGTCCTGGACCAGGGTTGGAAGACCGTGGGTCAGCCCTCTGTTACCGATATGAACGTCCGGGAGGACGGCGTTCTGGAACTGACCATCGAGACCGAACTCTACCCCGAGGTTGAGCTTGGCCAGTACAAGGGCGTTGAGGCCCCCAAGACCGCCGTTGCCGTTACCGACGAGCAGGTGGAGGCTGAGCTGGACCGGAAGGCCAATGAGGTCGCCCGGATCGTCACCGTGGAGCGTCCCGCCCAGGAGGGCGACACGGTTGTCATCGACTACAAGGGTCTGAAAGACGGCGTCGCCTTTGACGGCGGCTCCGCGGAAGGCTATGAGCTGCGTCTGGGCAGCCATACCTTCATCCCCGGTTTTGAGGACCAGATCATCGGTGTTTCCGCCGGCGAGGAGAAGGATCTGAACATCAGCTTCCCCGAGGACTACCATGCCAAGGAACTGGCCGGCGCTCCCGTGGTCTTCCAGGTAAAGGTTCATGAGGTCAAGGAGACTCAGGTTCCCGCCAAGGACGACGAGCTGGCCAAGGACGTTTCCGAGTTCGACACCCTGGAGGAGCTCCGGGCCGACATCCGCAAGAATCTGGAGCAGAAGCAGCATGAGGATGCCGATCGGGCCTTTGAGTCCGCTCTGATGGAGAAGGTTTCCGAGGCCGCCAAGGTGGAGCTTCCCGCCGCCATGGTGGAAGACGAGGTCAACACCGAGCTTCAGAACTTCGACTACCAGCTCCGCTCTCAGGGCATGAGCCTGGAGCAGTACAGCAAGATGCTGGGCGGCGACCTGTCCGGTTTCAAGAACAGCATTCGTCCCTCTGCCGAGAAGCAGGTCCGTCTGCGCGTTGTGCTGAACGCCATTGCCGAGGCCGAGAAGATCGAAGCAACCGAGGAGGATCTGAACGCCGAGTACCAGAAGTTGGCCGAGCAGTACGGCATGGAGATCGAGAAGATCAAGGCCGCTGTTCCTGCTGAGGACATCACCACCGACCTCAAGGTCCGCAAGGCCCGGGATCTGATTGTGGCTCAGGCCGTAGCCACCGCCCCTGTGGAGGAATAATTCGCCTCTCACAAGGTTACAATGCATTAGCAATCAGTTTGGCGGGGCCGATGCGTTCCATCGGCCCCGACTTTTGAAAGGAGAATGACCATGAGCTTAGTCCCCTACGTGGTCGAGCAGACCAGCCGCGGCGAGCGGTCCTATGACATCTTCTCCCGCCTTCTGAACGACCGGATCGTGATGCTTTCCGAGGAGGTCAACGACACTACCGCCTCTCTGATCGTGGCTCAGCTGCTGTATTTGGAGGCCCAGGACCCGGATAAGGACATTCAGTTCTATATCAACAGCCCCGGCGGCGTCATCACCTCCGGCCTTGCCATTTACGACACCATGCAGTATATCAAGTGCGACGTGTCCACCATCTGCATCGGCATGGCGGCCTCCATGGGTGCTTTCCTGCTCTCCGCCGGCACCAAGGGCAAGCGTATGGCGCTGCCCAACGCGGAGATCATGATCCACCAGCCCTCCGGCGGCGCCCAGGGCCAGGCCACGGACATTCAGATCCAGGCCCGCCGCATCCAGAGCATGAAGCAGAAGTTGAATCAGATTCTGGCTGCCAATACCGGCAAGCCCTTGGAGCAGATCGCTGCCGATACCGAGCGTGACAACTTTATGACCGCTCAGGAGGCCCTGGCCTACGGCATCATCGATAAGGTGATCGACCACCGTTAATTCCCCGGCAGCGGCGCAGCGTTTGCGCCTGCAAGCCCGAAAGGAGTGACTCTGTTGGCAAATGAAAAAGGCGTCCGCTGTTCCTTCTGCGGTAAGCGGCAAGAACAGGTCAAGCGAATGATGTCCGGGCCCAACAACGTCTATATTTGTAATGAGTGCGTGGATTTGTGCAACAGCCTGATCCGCGAAGACCTCTATGAGACGGATAACCGCTTCGAGCATGACCCCGAGAAGCTCCCCACCCCCCGGGAGATCAAGGAGTACATGGACAACTATATCATCGGTCAGGAGGAGGCCAAGATTGCCCTCTCCGTGGCGGTTTACAACCACTACAAGCGCATCTACTTCGGCGAGGAATCCGACGTGGAGATGCAGAAGAGCAATATCCTGCTGATTGGTCCCACTGGTTCCGGCAAAACGCTCTTCGCCCAGACTCTAGCAAAGATTCTGGATGTGCCCTTTGCAATTGCAGACGCTACCACCCTCACCGAAGCCGGTTACGTGGGCGAGGATGTGGAAAACATCCTGCTCCGGCTGATTCAAGCGGCTGACTTTGACGTCGAACGGGCGGAACAGGGCATCATTTATATCGATGAAATGGATAAGATCGCCCGGAAGAGCGAAAACACCTCCATCACCCGTGACGTTTCCGGCGAGGGCGTCCAGCAGGCGCTGCTGAAGATCGTGGAGGGCACGGTAGCCAACGTGCCGCCCCAGGGCGGCCGGAAGCACCCCCAACAGGAGTTCATCCAGATCGACACCTCCAAGATTCTCTTTATCTGCGGCGGCGCTTTCGATGGCCTGGACAAGATCATCGAGCGCCGGGTGGATCGCAGCTCTCTGGGCTTCGGCTCCGAGCTGTCCAGCAAGAAGGACCGGAAGGTCGGCGAGCTCTTCCGCCAGGTCCAGCCGCACGATCTGCTGAAATTCGGCATCATCCCCGAGCTGGTGGGCCGTCTGCCTGTGATTACCAGTCTCCACGACCTGTCCCCCGAGGACCTGGTCCGTATCCTTACAGAGCCCAAGAACGCTTTGTGCAAGCAGTACAAGCAGATGCTGTCCTATGACGGCGTGGAGCTGGAGTTCACGCCTGAGGCCTTGACGGCGGTGGCAGAACTGGCTGTAGAGCGGAAGATCGGCGCCCGGGGTCTGCGGGCTGTCATGGAGGGCATTCTGACCCCTGTGATGTACGAAATCCCCTCCGACAAGACCATCAACAAGGTCACCGTTACTGAGGCCTCGGTCCGTGGCGGAGATCGGCCCTTGCTGGAACGGGGAGAGCCCAAGCGAATTCCCGCATCCTGAAATCAACACTGCATGACGCGAAAAGGGGGGCGTCTCTCCCTTTTTGCGTCTTTTTTCTCCTGAAAGGAGGTTTTATCCATGGAAGAACGAATCGAATACGAACAGCTTCCCGTGATTGCCCTGCGAGGACTTGTGGCCTTTCCCCATGCCACTATGCACTTTGAGGCGGGCCGGGAAAAATCTCTGCGGGCCATTGAGAAGTCCATGAAGGCGGATCAGCGCGTTCTGCTGTTGCCCCAGCATTCTGTGCTGGACAACGATCCCGACTTTGATGCGCTGAATGCCGTTGGCACTGTGGCCCAGATCAAGCAGATCGTTCGGGTGCCCGGGGAGGCTGCACGTCTGCTGGTGACCGGTCTGAACCGTGCCCGGGTTGTCGCGGCACTGAAAACCGAGCCCTACCTATGCGCTAGAATTGCCACCTTGCCGGACGAGCCGCTGAATGTTGGCCCTAAGCTGGAGGCCATGATGCGAACCGCCTATCGGCTCTTTGAGGAGTATATGGAGGTGAGCCAGCGGCCCCTCCACGAGGAAATGCTCCGGATGCTGGCCAGCAAGGACCCCGGCGAGGTCAGCGATATTACCGCCCAGGCAGCATCCTTCCGTTTTGAAGACAAGCTGCAGCTTCTGAATCAGACGCATCCCGGCAAGCGGCTGTTCCGATGCAATCACCTGATGAACCATGAGCTTGACATCCTCTCCATTGAGGAAGAGATGCAGGACAAGGCCCAGGAGAGTATGAACAAGGACCAGCGAGACTATTATCTGCGGGAGCAGATGAAGGCCATTCGCCAGGAGCTGGGGGAAGAGGACGACGACGCCGACGATTACGATGAGAAGATCAAAGCCCTCCACCTGCCTGCCGAATCCGAAGAGAAGCTGCTGAAGGAGGTCAGGCGTCTTCGGAAGCAGCCCTTCGGTTCCTCCGAAGCCTCTGTTATTCGCAATTATCTTGACGTGGCCCTGGAGTTGCCTTGGAATGAATCCACCAAGGAGCGGCTGAACGTAGAACAGGCCCGGAAGCTGCTGGATCAAGATCACTTCGGCCTTCAGCAGGTCAAGACCCGAATCCTGGAGTTTCTGGCAGTCCGGCAGATGGCCCCCGAGAATCGGGGCCAGATCCTCTGTCTGGTAGGCCCTCCTGGTGTGGGCAAGACCTCTATCGCATCCTCGATTGCCGCCTGCCTGAATCGAAAACTGGCCCGAATCTCTCTGGGCGGCGTCCATGACGAGGCCGAGATCCGTGGCCATCGGAAGACCTATATCGGCGCCATGCCGGGGCGGATCCTGGCTGCCCTGACCCAGGTGAAGAGCAACAACCCGCTGATTCTCTTCGATGAGATCGACAAGCTGGGCTCCGACTACCGGGGGGACCCCTCCGCGGCTCTGCTGGAGGTCCTGGACCCGGAGCAGAACAGCGCTTTCCGGGATAACTTCCTGGAGCTGCCCTTCGACCTGAGCAGATGCATGTTTATCACCACTGCCAACACGGACGATACCATTCCCCGGCCCCTGCTGGACCGGATGGAGGTTATCCATCTGGATTCCTACACGGATGAAGAAAAGGTGATGATCGCCAAGAACCACCTGCTGCCCAAGCAGAAGGAGCGTCACGGTCTGAAGAAATCCCAGCTCCGGGTGCCGGACAGCACCCTGAGGGAGATTATCGCCTGTTACACCCGAGAATCCGGCGTGCGCCGCCTGGAGCAGGAACTGGCAAAGATCTGTCGCCGGGCGGATATGGAGCTGCTGGAACACCCCGAGACGTCCCGGATCACTGTCACCTCCGCTAATTTGGAGAAGTACCTGGGCGTCCGCCGCTTCCTGCCGGACCGTCTTCCGGAGGAGGACCCTGTGGGCCTGGTAAACGGTTTGGCTTGGACCTCCGTGGGCGGCGAGATGCTGGAGGTAGAATGCAATGTGGTCGAGGGCACCGGCAAGCTGGAGCTGACGGGCAACCTGGGCAAGGTCATGCAGGAATCCGTCCAAGCTGCTATGAGCTTTATCCGCTCCCGGGCCAAGAGTCTGGGTATAGCCGAGGACTTCTATAAGACGAAGGATATTCACGTCCACTTCCCCGAGGGGGCCGTGCCCAAAGACGGACCCAGCGCAGGCGTTACCGTCTGCACGGCGTTGGTCTCCGCACTGACCGGCGCTAAAGTCCGCCGGGACGTGGCTATGACCGGTGAAATTTCCATCCGTGGCAGGGTGCTCCCCATCGGTGGTCTGAAGGAAAAGACAATGGCCGCCCTGCGCCACGGGATTAAGACCGTCATTATTCCCGAGGAGAACCGGAAGGACCTGGAGGAGATTGATCAGACCGTTCGCAAGGCTTTGAATTTTGTGACCGTGCGCACCGCCGATACGGTGCTGGAAACCGCTCTGCGCTTCCCCCAGCCTGATGCTCCCCTGGTCGTGACCGCCGATCCCAAGAATCTGCCGTTGGCTACCCCTCCCATTCCCCGGAAACGCAAGCCGGATATCCGGCAGTAGGGGATAGCCACCACTCATCAGTTACCAGTCATCAGTGGCGCGTACCCATTGCCGAAAGGAGGCCGTCATGAACCTGCAAAAAGCTGAATTTCTCACTTCAATCACCGATATTGCCAAGCTCCCCAAAGACGGTCTGCCTCAGATTGCCTTTTCAGGCAAGTCCAACGTGGGCAAATCCTCGGTGATCAACCGGGTTCTGAACCGGAAAAACTTTGCCCGGGTAGGGGAGACCCCCGGCAAGACTGTCCACATCAACTTTTTTCGCATTGACGACCGGGCCTATTTCGTAGACCTGCCGGGCTACGGTTATGCCAAGGTTCCCCTGTCGGAGAAGGAACGCTGGGGCAAGCTGATGGAGCAGTACTTCTCCGTGCCGGAGCGGATCGCCTTGGGCGTCTTGATTGTGGACGCCCGGCATAAGCCTACGGAAAATGACGTCACCATGGCGTCCTACTTTCAGAACTCCGGCCGCCCCTTCCTGGTGGTGGCCAACAAGCTGGACAAGCTGAAAAAAACTGAGATTGAGCCCAATCTGGCCCTGATCCGGCAGACGCTGTCTCTTTCTGAGTCCACCGTTCTGATCCCCTTCTCCGCGGAGAAGGGAGACGGGCGGGACCTGCTTCTGCGGGAGATTCTTGCCGCCTGTGAGGCCAAGTAAGGTAGGTGATGATATGGCAACGGAAATGATTTCGCGAATCTGCAAGAGCTGCGGTCAGGAGATCCAGGTTCCGGCGGAGCTTTCCGCGTTTTCCTGCGTCTACTGCGGCGCAAAGCTGTCAGCGTCGTACTATGCGGTCAGCACACAGCCTTCTGACGAGTCTGACCTGGCCTACGTGAAGGAGCATCTTCTGGACTGCGTCCGAGACTATCCCAATGCATTCAAGCAGTTCAACCGCAAGCTGTATGAATCCGCCTACCGGAACTATAAAGAGGACGTGAGCCCCGTTTTTGAGGCCATGGATCGCTACATTTGCGCTCAGCCAACCCAGCGGCAGGCCCTGCTTTCCGGCTTCGTGGAAGAATTCATCGCCCAGTGGGAAGACATCCATCGGAATCCTCCCAAGGCGAAAACCAAGGCAGCCCGGGAACGGCTTGCTTTTTCCGACAAGCTGACCCTGGCCTGGTTTACGGTTCCTGCCATCCGAGGCCTCGGCCTTTCCGTCAGCGAGGAGTTTCCTGCCCTGCTGCGGGACCGTTTCAACGAAAAGTATCCGGACAACCGTTTTGAACTGGGCACTTATGAAGAGATTCAGTCCGGCTTCCGGAAGCACGGCTTTTGCTTCGTCACTACCGCGGTCTGCGAGGCCGAGGGCAAGCCGGATGACTGCCCAGAGCTGACGGCCTTCCGGGCATTTCGGGACGGCTGGTTGTCGCAGACAGAGCAGGGGAGCGCCCTGATCTGCGAATACTATGAAATCGCCCCTGCCATCGTGGCTGCTATGCGCTACGGCGACGATGAAGCCAAGGTCTGCGCCGAGCTCCGCCGGGACTGGCTGAACCCCTGCTATAAGGCTCTCCAGGCGGAAGACAACGCTGCCTGCCGGGAGATTTATACAGATATGATTCACTCCCTGCGGGATCGGTATGGCTTGTACAACTGACGATTGCGGCGCATGACTTATAGGCTCATAGCTTATGGCCCGTGCCTTGCCGGGACGACACGTCGCCCGTGTCCCCGTATCCAACCAAAGCCTTCTTCCCGGAACGGATGTGGTGCCATGCCTGCATACCGCCTGATGAAAGAGCATAACGGCCTCAAGCTGCTGCGCTTGAGGCCGTTTATCATGTTTAAGAAGATATTCTGATTTGCCGGGTTTGACAATTCTCAAAAGACCAAAATTCTGATTGCCAGCCCTATGGACGCTGATCCCTGCCGCGGTCCGGCCTGTCCGTCTGGATGGAGTCTTTTCCGCCGCCCATGCCGCCCATGGCGTGCAGCTCAATGTCGGAGGCGTCCACCCGGGCGGCCTGGTTCTGTTCCTTGGTACGGGCAGCAAGCGCACCCTCCAACTGCTTGCGAATGCTCTCCGCCCGGAGGACACAGAACTGCCGCAGAGTCTTGACCCCGGCGTCAAACTCCTCCAAGGAGTAGAAAGCGGTAGGATCCTTTTCTACGTAGGGCCGGAGCAGGGCAATCATTTGATCCAGCTCAGCCTCAAAGCTCCCGTTTTCAAAATAGCCGCTGAGCAGCTCTTCGAAAACCGCGTAATACCGGGCAAGATATGTTTCGTCCGCGGTAATCCAGGCCCACATGGGACGGCTTTCCTCCGTGGCGCCGGAAAGGGGACTGTCAATGCCAACGTTCACCAAAGATGTTGCGTCACTGCCGCCCATTTGCCCAAAATCAGGCATTCCTTCGACTGTTTCACCGGAATTAGGTATTTTACCGGAGATAGGCATCTCGCTAGAGTTTGGCATATTGTCGGGGACGGGGATTTCATCGCGCATGCCGTTGGGCCGCTGGGGAGAATCATTTCCTTCCCCGTTGGCGAAATCCATGCCAGTTTTTCCGCCCATGCCGCCGAAGCTGCCGAAGCCACCGCCAAAACCGCCGAAGGCCAGGTTGTAGTCCCAGGGCAGCATGGAAAGCTTGCCGTCGTTTTCGTACAGGTAGTAGTTGTGGAGCATGGTGCCGGTGTAGCTGTCGTAATTCAGCACGAAGTTGTGTGCCGCAAAGTAGCGAATGACCTCATCCGTGTCCAGAGCTTCCGAGGGCTTGCCCTCGGAGAGCGCTTTCAGAGCGGTGATGACTCTGCCTTCGGCTCCTTCGTCCATGACTGTTTCGTCATTGTCGAAGATGTCGGAGTAGCTGTCCGGATCGTCGTCTGTGTACCGCAGATCGGCGCCCTTGGCAGTGGCTCCGAAGCCCATGCCGCCGGGCCCACCGTGGAAACCGCCCTGACCTTCTCCGTTTCCGGGGAAGCCTTGCGGCGGATTACCCGTGAAGCAGCTCTGGCCGTAATTTTCGCCGTTTTCCTCGCCTTGACGGTCACTGTCCTCGGCCGTCGGTGGATTCTCTGATCCCGGATGCTTGCTATTTGCTCCATGCTCCCCGATCCCCAAGCCATCAGGTGGATTCTGTTCCTCTGTTTCGGGCTTGTAAAGCACGCCCTCGCCTTCCTGAGTCCGATTCAGCCAGGATTCACTGATTTCCTCGATGGCCAGATAGAGGCCCTGATCCTGGCCGTTGATCCGCAGCCAGACATAGCTGGCCAGGGGAGCGTCCACCCCTGCCTGCCGAAAGATACGATAGCAGAGCCAGTCCTTGAGGCAAGTGGCGTCTGCGTAGAGATTGTTCAGGTTGAGCTTGTCCAGGCCGTGATAGCTCTGTCCTTTGTTGAATTTTCCGAAGTTCAGCTTGAAGCTGTATCGGTCGGAGTCCGGATCGCTTGCGACAGAGCTCAGGCTGGTGTTTCCCTTGGTGGCGAAGGATACCTGCTCCATGGTTTCTCCGTCAATGATCACGGTGGTTTTGTATTTTGTCTTTTCCAGGGGATGTTCCAACAGATCCGCCCAATCATCCTCCGAAATGGTCACGTCTACGGCGTGAACCACTTTGTCGTCAAACAGCCCATTGTAAACGGTTTCCGCCTCAGTCCGGAACTCGTTTCGGGCTGAGGCTTCCGTCTCGGTCTGCTGTCCGGGTTCATCTGTACTGCCCGCCGCGTGTTCCGCGCCGGTGTCTTTCGGGCTGTCCTTCTCCCCGCAGGCCGCCAGAGATAAAAGAAGAGCGAAAACCAGCGTAAAAACTGCAAGCTGCTGAAAAAGCTGTCTCATAAAGCTCACCGCTTTCATTGTTTTGCCGTTATAATATCGGAAAAACCTTAAGGATACCTTAACCTCAAACAGAAATACACACCGCCGATTCGACGGTGTGTATTTCTGCGAAACGTTTCTCGTTTAAAAGTCAATTGAAAATTTTCAATTGCTTAGTACATTCCGCCGCCCATGCCGCCGCCGGCTGCAGCGGCAGCCATGGCAGCGTCGGCCTGCGGATCGGGCTTGTCCACCACCAGAGACTCGGTGGTGAGGACGGAAGCGGCGATGGAGGCAGCGTTTTCCAAGGCGGAACGGGTGACCTTGGTGGGGTCTACGATACCGGCGGGGATCATATCCACGTAGGAATCCTTGGCGGCGTCGTAGCCGTAACCCTGCTTGCGGCTGTTCTTGATCTTCTCAAAGACCACGGAGCCGTCCACACCGGCGTTCTCGGCGATCTGACGGATGGGGGCCTGGAGGGCACGGGCGATGATGGCGGCGCCGGTCTTCTCGTCGCCGCTCAGGCGGGCAACCAGATGCTCCACAGCGGGGATGGCGTTGACATAGGCGGTACCGCCGCCGGCCACGATGCCTTCCTCCACGGCGGCACGAGTGGCGTTCAAAGCATCCTCCACACGGAGCTTCTGCTCCTTCATGGCGACCTCAGTGGGAGCGCCCACCCGGATGACGGCCACGCCGCCGGACAGCTTGGCCAGCCGTTCCTGGAGCTTCTCACGGTCGTAATCGGAGGTAGTTACCTCGATGGCGGCCCGAATCTCATGGACACGGTTCTTGATCTCTTCGGGATCGCCCATGCCGTCCACGATGGTGGTGTTGTCCTTGGTGGACTTGATCTGACGGGCGCGGCCCAGATCGGACACGTCAACATCCTTTAGGTCCATGTTCAGATCGGAGGCAATATAGGTGCCGCCGGTAAGAATGGCGATGTCACGGAGCATTTCCTTTCTGCGGTCGCCGAAGCCGGGGGCTTTGACGCACAGGCAGGTGAAGGTACCGCGGAGCCGGTTCACCAGCAGGGTAGCCAGGGCATCGCCCTCCACATCCTCGGCAATGATGACCATCTTCTTGCCAGCCTGAACGATCTTCTCCAGCACGGGCAGGATTTCCTGGATGACGGAGATCTTCTTGTCGGTAATCAGAATGTAAGGATCGTCAATGACGGCTTCCATCTTGTCGGTGTCGGTGACCATGTAGGGGGAGATATAACCCCGGTCGAACTGCATGCCTTCTACGACCTCCAGGCCGGTTTCGGCGGTCTTGGATTCCTCAATGGTGATGACGCCGGAGGAGGTGACCTTTTCCATGGCCTCGGCAATCAGCTTGCCCACTTCCTCGTCGCCGGAGGAGATGGCGCCCACGCGGGCAATGTCCTCAGAGCCGGAAATCTCCTGGCTGTTGGCCTTGATGGCTTCCACGGCCACCTCGACGGCCTTGTTGATGCCCTTGCGCATCACCATGGGGTTGGCCCCGGCGGTGACGTTCTTCAGGCCCTCCCGGGTGATAGCCTGGGCCAGCAGGGTAGCGGTGGTGGTGCCGTCGCCGGCCACGTCGTTGGTCTTGGTGGCAACTTCCCGGATGAGCTGTGCGCCCATGTTTTCGAAGGCGTCCTCCAGTTCCACGTCCTTGGCGATGGTCACGCCGTCATTGGTGATGAGGGGCGCGCCGTACTTCTTGCCAAGCACCACGTTGCGGCCCTTGGGGCCCAGGGTGACCTTGACGGTATTGGCAAGCTGGTCAAGACCAGCCTGAATCTTTTTTCTGGCTTCTTCGCCGTAAATGATCTGCTTTGCCATAATTGTTCAGCCTCCTGCTTATTCTACGATAGCCAGAATGTCGTTCTGGCGGACGATGGAGTATTCAGCGCCGTCCAGCTTGACCTCGGTGCCGGCGTACTTGGCCACGATGACCTTGTCACCGGGTTTGACGGTCATGACGATCTCTTTGCCGTCCACGATGCCGCCTGGGCCAACAGCCACAACCTCAGAGACGACGGGCTTTTCCTTGTTGGCGGTGGAGAGAATAATGCCGGACTTGGTGGTTTCTTCGGCCTCCGTTGCTTTCAGCAGCACACGGTCAGCCAAGGGCTTTAACTTCATAGGAATGCCTCCTTAAAAGATTTACAAGATTGATGTACCGGCGCATGCTGTGCGCCATGGGGAGAAACAAAATAGGTTAGCACTCTGTATTTCTGAGTGCTAACCTATTATAACATGTTTGTTTCGTTTGTCAACTGTTGTTTTGTGAATTTTTTGTATCGTGGGGAGGAGCGCGCAACTCGCACGCTGCGATTATTTCGCGCCTTCCAATTCCAAAATGGTCCGGAATTGGGTCTCATAGAGTTCCCGGTAGACGCCGTTTTGCGCCAGCAGGCTTTCGTGGTCGCCGGATTCGGCGATGGAGCCGTTTTTGACCACCAGGATGCGGTCCGCCTTCAGGATGGTGGAGAGCCGGTGGGCAATGACGATGCTGGTTCTGCCCTCCATCAGATGCTCCAGGGCCTCCTGAATGGCGTTTTCCGAAATGGAGTCCAGGGCAGAGGTGGCCTCGTCCAGAATGAGAATCTTCGGGTCTTTCAAAATTACCCGGGCAATTGAAAGCCGCTGCTTTTCGCCGCCGGAGAGCTTCAGCCCCCGGTTGCCTACGATAGTCTCGTAGCCTTCAGGCTGACTTTCAATGTAGCCGTGAATGTTGGCGATGCGGCAGGCCTCTTCCAGCTCCCGGGCGGTGGCGTCAGGCTTGGCGTAGAGCAGGTTCTCCCGAATGGTGCCGTTGAAGAGGTAGCTCTCCTGGGTCACTACGCCAATGTTGGAGCGCAGGTATTTCAGATCCATATCCCGCACGTCCACGCCGCCCACCGTGACGCTTCCTCCCAGCACGTCATAGAGCCGGGGCAGCAGGTTGACGACCGTGGATTTGCCGGAGCCGGAGGGACCCACGATGGCGTACATCTTCCCGGCGGGGACGGTAAAGTCGATGTCTGTCAGCAAAGGCTTTTCCGGGTCGTAGGAGAAGGCCACGTGTTCATAGCGGATGTCTGCCTGCTTCATATCAGGTTTTTTGCCGTTGTCCTTGGAAACGATGGGATTCTGCATATCAAAATAGTCAAAAATTCGGGTGAAGAGCGCCAGAGATCGGGTGAAGTCAACCTGAATGTTCAGGAGGCTTTGGACTGGACGGTAAAGCCGATTTATCAGGGCCACCGTGGCAGTGATGGTGCCCACGGTCAGGGTGGAGTCGGACTTGGCGATAATGAGCCAGCCGCCTGCAAAATAGATCAGCAGGGGCCCAAGCTGAGTGAACATGCCCATGATGACGCCGAACCACTTGCCGCTGCGCTGCTCTTTCAGGTGGAGCTTGGTGACTTCTTCATTCAGCCCTACAAAGCGCTCGTACTCCCGCTCCTCCCGAGCAAAGAGCTTCACCAGCAGAGATCCGCTGACAGACAGGGTCTCGTTGATCATCTGGTTCATTTCGTCGTTTTTTGCCTGGCTCTGGGTCAACAGCTTCCAGCGGGTCTGACCCACGCTGCGGGTGGGGAGAATCAGCAGCGGAATTACCACCATGCCCACCAGGGCAAGCTGCCAGTTCATGGTAAACAGAGCGATCAGGGAAGTCACCACCGTTGCCACGTTGCTGACGATGCTGGACAGGGTTCCGGAGATCACAGAGCTGACTCCGGAGATATCGGTGTTCATCCGGGTAATGATGTCGCCCTGCTTTTCCGAGGTGAAAAAGGCGTGGGGCATGTGCTGCAGATGGTCGTACATCTGGTTCTTCATGTCGAAGATAATCCGCTGGGAGATCCAGGCGTTGATGTAGCTTTCCAGCACGCCGATCACTTGGGAGACCGTCAGAGTCCCAAAGGCAGCCAGCAGAAGCTGAACCAGCAGCTTCATGTCCTTGCCCACCAGGGCTTCGTCTACGATGCGGCCCGTGATGATGGAGGGCAGCAGGCCCACTGTGGCCGAGAGCAGGATAGCCAGGAAGACCAGTACAAACTGGGGCCAATAGGGCTTGAGATAGGAGAGAATGCGAAGCAGGAGCGCCTTTGTAACCTTTGGCTTGTTTTGCTTTTCCTCATCGGTGAGGAAGCCTCGCGGACCGAGTCCGCCGCCGGGTCCGGGCATAAGAGCACCTCCATCTTGAACACATAGTTCATTGTTCATAATACGATGAGACAGCAATCTGCCGCCCGCCGTTTTCCTTATCATATCACAGGATGGTTCGATTGTAAATTGAAAATCCGTTGCATAAAACGCCTTTTTGTGATAGTATGAAAATACATATAGGCTAACTTTCGCTCTGAGCGATGGGCTGTAATCAGACAAAAACCGTTGCATTTTCCTGTTCCGTGTGGTAAAGTGATGCAAACAATTACTAAGCAACGGGAGGAAACGACTTTGTCGGTGCGATGGAAGCGATTGCTGGGGTTGACGGTGACCGGACTTTGGGTCTTGTTCATTTTTGCCAGGTCGGCTCTGACGGCGGAGGAATCCAGCGCGGAGAGCGCCGTGATCCTGGAACTCCTGCAGCGGGCAATTCCATCCATGACAGATATTGTTGTTCGTAAACTGGCTCATTTCACTGAATACTTCATTCTCGGCGGTCTGTTGTATCTGGACTTGCGGCTTTTGGGTCGAGGATCCGTTCTGTTGATCCCGGGTCTGGCTGCCGGGATTGCCTGTGTGGATGAATTGCTGATCCAGGCTAACACCGCCGGACGAAGCGGAGAGCTTCGGGACGTCCTGCTGGATACCGCAGGGGCCGCGGCAGCGGAGGGTCTTTGCATTTTGTTGCGTCAGAGAAAGGGGAGAAGAAGCAATGGAGCTTTCTGAAAAGAAAGCAGAGAGCCTGCATGCCGGTCATCGGCAGCGTATGCTGGCTTCCTATCTCCGGACCGGACTGGAGGGCTTTTCTGATGTGGAGACTCTGGAGCTGCTGCTGGGCTACGCTATCTCCCGGCGGGATGTCAATCCCATTGCCCACGCCCTGCTGGACGAATTCGGCGACCTGCATCGGGTTCTGAACGCACCCATCCAACAATTGGTCAAGGTTTCCGGCGTTGGGGAACGCAGCGCCGTGCTGATTCATCTGGTTGGGGAGCTTTGGACAAAGAGCGAGAGCATTCGCTTTGGGAAAAACGTCTTTCTGCGTAATACACAGGAACTGGGCAGCTATCTTGCGCTGCGCTCTGTTGGGCTTCGTGAGGAACGGGCCTGGCTTCTTTCGCTGGATGCAAAATGCAAGGTGATAGAGTGCCGGGAGCTCTGCCGCGGCTCCGTCAACGCGGTGAATCTGCCCTTTCGGAAGCTTGTGGAGGCTGCCTTGCTGGCCAATGCCTCCAGCGTGGTACTTGCCCATAATCACACCACCGGCACCATGATCCCTTCTTTGGAGGACGTGGAATACACCCGGGACGCCAGGCGGGCCTTGGCGATGGTGGACGTGGTGCTGACTGATCATGTGATCCTCTGCGACGGCAGCTTCCTGTCCATGCGGGCCAGCCAGATGATGGAGTTTTGATTTTTTGCAATCAAAGCTGATAAGATACTCTTCTGCCGAATCCGCTGCGAATCGGCAGAAGAGTCTTTTTTTCACTCTTCTGCATAGAATAGTCGGGAGGGATCAAAATGTATGATTGCTATTTGACTGTGCGCTCTGTCACATGGGGCCAGAAGGGGAGAGACGTCCTGGACCGGGCCGGGCTGCGCTGCAGGCTGCTTCGTGCGCCCCGGGAGATCGCTCCAGGGGGATGTGCTTACGCTCTGTCGCTGCCGCAGCGGGATGGAATCCGGGCCGAGGCGGTCCTGGACCGAGCCGGGGTCCCGGTGGCGGGGAGTTGGATCCGCCGCCCCGACGGAAGCTACGTGAGGCTGGAGCGATGATCTATCTGGACAACGCGGCCACCACGCTTCGAAAGCCGCCCCAGGTTTCCGCAGCAGTGCTGGAGGCCCTGCGAAGCTGTGCCAATCCGGGTCGGGGTGGTCACGCCGCCGCAGCTAGGGCCGAGGAAACCGTCTACCGTACCCGTAAGCTGGCATCGGAATTCTTCGGCCTGGAGCCGGAGCAGATTTGTTTCACGGCCAATGCTACCGAAGGACTGAACATTGCCCTGCGTACGCTGGTCCGACCTGGGGACCGGGTGGTTCTTTCGGGTCTGGAACACAACGCCGTAACCCGGACCTTGACGGGGCTTGGAGCAAAGCTCGTGCCGGTCACTGCTCCGATTTTTGACGCTGATCGTTGGGCCGAGGCATTTGCAGCCGCCCTAAGCGCTGGTGCTTCCTGTTGTGTGTGCCTGCATGCATCCAACGTATTCGGCGCACTGCTGCCGGTGGATCAGATCGGCGCTCTTTGTGCAGAGCGGCGGATACCATTTGTGGTAGACGCCTCTCAGTCTGCAGGGCTGCTGCCGGTAACCCCGGAGCGGTGGCAGGCAGCCTTCACCGCAATGCCGGGCCACAAGGGTCTTTTGGGGCCTCAGGGGACTGGTATTCTGCTCTGCCGGGAGCAGCCTCTTCCTCTGCGTTTCGGCGGCACGGGAAGTCTGTCCATGGATCAGAAAATGCCCCGGGAGTTGCCGGACTGTCTGGAGGCCGGAACCCTCAACGTGCCCGGAATCGCGGGTCTTGGAGCTGCGCTGGGCTGGCTGAGGCTGCAAAACCGTGCGGAGCTGCTGAAAAGAGAGAAAAAGCTTCTCCATGCTGTCCTTCGGCTGCGGGCCTTGGGGGCAGAACTGTGGACCGGGCCGGACCAGATCGGCGTCCTGTCGTTCCGCCTGCCGAACCGTGACCCGGAGGAGACCGCCGCACGCTACGCCAGGGCAGGGGTGGCCCTCCGGGCGGGACTTCACTGCGCTCCGCTTGCCCACCGGACGGGTGGAACACTGCCGGAGGGGACCGTCCGGCTTTCCCTGTCCGTGCTGACGGAACCGAAGGAGATAGAGAGATTCCTGTCAGTTACGAAAAGCTTATTGAAATAATTCAAAAGAAAATCCTTGCGTTTTTTTTGTAAATCGAGTATAATTCTAAAGATAAAATAGGATTACTGTGGGGAGATTATCCTCCGCTGCGTATACAGGAGCTTTATATGGAAGAAATTAAAGAATTTTTTGCGAATTTGCCAAGCACAACGGTGTCGATTACGGATATTATTGATATCCTTGTCGTGGCCGTGATGCTTTACTGTGTCATCAATCTGATTCGTTCCACCAGCGCAAGCCGAATTGCCAAGGCGATTATTTTCCTGATGCTGGCCACTCTGTTGACGGATCTGCTTAATCTGCATACGGTGAACTATCTGTTGGACCGTGTGCTTCAGTTGGGATTTGTAGCTCTTGTTATCGTCTTCCAGCCGGAGCTGCGCAGGCTTCTGGAACGACTGGGCGGCAAGGGTTCTGTGAAGGGCCTGATCGGCCTGGCCAGCGCCCAGGTTCAGGAGGACAGCCCCGAAGCCATTGAGCAGGTGATTCAGGCCTGCGACGCCATGTCCCGGGAACGGGTCGGCGCGCTGATTGTCTTTGAACGGGAAATCTCTTTGGAGCAGATTGTCGCCACAGGTACGGTTGTGGACGCTGCTGTTTCCCAGGAGTTGATTCGCAATATCTTTTTCCCGAAGGCGTCTTTGCACGACGGTGCTATGATTATTCACGATTCCCGGATTGAAGCGGCAGGATGCGTGCTGCCTCTTTCCGATAACCGCTCCTTATCTACCGACTTGGGCACCCGTCAT
The DNA here is from genome assembly GCA_016282135.1 of Oscillospiraceae bacterium. Taxonomy (GTDB): domain Bacteria; phylum Bacillota; class Clostridia; order Oscillospirales; family Oscillospiraceae; genus JAFRPC01. The sequence continues at coordinate 34,848 of JAEEKA010000006.1, read as the reverse complement.
CGCGCAGGCGTGGGTATAAGCGAGAGCTGCGACGCCGTTGTCATCATTGTGTCCGAGGAGACCGGTGCGATTTCCGTTGCCATCGGCGGCATGCTCAAGCGCCATCTTGCCACTGAGACGCTGAGAAAGCTTTTGATCCAGGAGCTGATCGGAGAGGAAAAGTCCCGAAACGGCGTGCTGGACATCATCAAGGGAAAGACTCGCAGGAAGGGAGGCAACTGAGATGTTTCAGGGTCGTAAACTCGTTACCATGCTGATTTCGCTTCTGGCTGCGATACTGCTCTGGCTCTACGTTGTCACCATTATTGCACCGGAGCTGTCCTTCGGCGTAGACGATATCCCCATCAGCATTGATGGTAACTTTGTTTTGCAGGAACGGGAGTTGGTCATTACCAACCGAGACGTGACGACCGTAGATCTGGAGCTCAGTACGGCCCGTGTGAACAAGTCCAAGCTGAACCGGGATACCATTCGCATCAACGCAGACGCCAGCAAGGTTCGGGAACCCGGTACCTACAAGCTGCCCTGCGAGGTGACCTTCCCGGACACAGTTCGGTCCAGCGAGGTGGACATCAAGGGCAAGAGCGTGGACTATGTGACCATCACTGTATCTCAATTACAGCGTAAAAACTTCCAGATTGTTCCGAACTGGATTGGACTTGAATCTATGGGAAAGGATTATCTCTTTGACCGGGAGAACGTTGTCCAGGAACCCGAACAGATCGAGGTCTACGGTCCTCAAGAGGAGGTCGAAAAAATCTCCAGAGTCGTTTTTGATTACGACGTGTCCACTCTGACCGAGACGATTATAGACAGGGCGACGATTCAGTTCCTGGATGAGAATGGAGAGGAGATTGAATTATCCGAACTTACCAGCATTATGCTACCCGAGGACAGCTTTTCCGAGGAAGGAAAGCCCCAGATCAGACTGACTCTGCCGGTTTATCTCACCCGGGAAATTCCGCTGACGATTCTGTTTACGGAAGGCGGCGGCGTCAAGCGCGAGAACGCGAGCTTCGAATTATCCACGCCGTCCATCCGGGTCAAAGGCCCTGCCGACAAGATTGAAGCGCTGGACAGCATTCTCAAGGATGGGTATCTTGAGCTTGGAACAGTGGATCTTTCTGAGATTCCCGATTCCAACGAGCTGGAAAAGACCTTCCCGCTGGAACTGCCTGCGGGTGTGTTCAGTATCAGCGCGGAGACGGAGATCGGCGCCACAATCCATCTGACCGGCGTCAGCACGGAAAAGATTACAATTTCGGATATCCGCCTGCTCAACATCCCCACCGGCTTTGATACGGTGCACACCAAAAATGTGGAAGTGACCGTACGAGGCAGCACGGAGGAAATCAGACAGATCAAGTCAGACCCCAGCGGCATCTATGTGCTGGTGGATCTGAGGGACTACACCCAGCCTGTCAATATCACGCTGCCCGGTCAGGTGGTCAACGAGTCCCATCCCGGTATCAGTTTGGTCGAAAAGACTGTGAACATTGATGTCGTGATTGCTCCGCCCACCGAACCTGATGTGACTCCGGAAGAGCAGTAAAGGACGGCGTCCATGTTCGGATATGTCAGACCACGGGGAGATCTGCTGGAGAAGGAAGAGTTTGCTGCCTATCGCGCCGCATATTGCGGGCTCTGCAGGGCATTGGGGAAGCAATACGGCTTCCGGGCCAGATTTCTGGTCAACTACGATATGACCTTTCTCTACCTGCTTCGTGCCTCCGCTGCCGCTCCCTGCGAGACTGCCCTCTGCTGGTGTCCCGCCCGTGTTTGCGGGCGAAAGCGCTGCACGCTGGACCCTGAGAGCTTCGGGACGGTGGCAGCCTGCACTGTTATTCTGAGCTATGAAAAGCTTCGGGACAACGTTCGGGACGAGGGTTTATTTAAAAGTCTTCCATACCGGTGTTTGAGTGTGCTGTTTCGGCGGGCTTACCGGAAGGCTTCCCGCCGATTGCCGGATTTTGCAGCCCTGTGTGCCGGGCAGCTTTCGGCGCTGCATGAGCTGGAGGCTGCAAGAAGTCCTTCCATCGACGCCACTGCGGACAGCTTTGCCCGGATTGTCTCCGGCTGCGCGGCGGATATTCAGGATACCGGTCTGCGTCGGCCCATGGAGCAGATTCTGTATCATACGGGCAGATTTCTCTATCTGGCCGACGCCTTGGATGATTTAAAGCAGGACTGCGATAAGGATACCTATAACCCCCTGCGTTATCGCTTCCAGGTGATTGACGGCGCGCTTTCCGCCGAGGACCTGGATTATATGACCCAATTGATCGACAGCTCTGTCAATTTGGCCGGGGCAGCGCTGGAGCTGATGCCTGGGAAGGCCTATGGGAAGCTGCTGGAAAACATTATTTATCTCGGATTTCCCGCTGTATTCTTCGCGGTGAAAGCAGGAAAATTTCAAGCAAAGGCAAGTTTATGGAAGAAGAAACCAAAATCTGAAACAACAGGAGATACAAAATGAAGGATCCCTACGAGGTGCTGGGGGTATCCCGCACCGCCTCAGACAGTGAGATCAAGGCCGCATACCGGGAGTTGGTAAAGAAATACCACCCCGACAACTACGCAAACAATCCGCTGGCCGATCTGGCATCCGAAAAAATGAAGGAGATTAACGAGGCGTACGACGCCATCACTCGCTCCCGTGGGACAAGCGGGTCCTACCAGGGAGGGTACCAGGGCGGCGGTCAGCAGAGCAGCGGCAGCTACAGCTACGGCGGAGGCTCCAACAGCTCCTATGCCCAAGTCCGTGCCTATATCAACGCCAATCAGCTGGACGCCGCGGATGCGCTTCTGAACACCGCACCGAACCGGGATGGGGAGTGGTACTTTCTGAAGGGAACGATCGCGTATCGCCGTGGCTGGCTGGATGAGGCTCGTCAGCATTATCAGACTGCCTGCGCTATGGTGCCATCCAACTATGAGTATCAGAACGCTCTGCGCTCTGTTCAGGGCGGCTACACACCCTACCGGCAGACCAGCTATCAGCGCAGCGATATGGACGACGCATGTAATCTTTGCAATACCCTGCTTTGTTTGAACTGCCTGTGCGGAGGCTGCCGATGAGCAAAACCAAAAAGCTGACCCTCTCGGCTATGGTGACCGCCCTGTGTGTAATCTGCCTGGCGGGTTCGGCGATGCTGCCCCGGGTGACCCTTTCTCTGGCGGCTTTGGCCGGGATTTTCCCTGCAGTGACGGTGATTGCCTGCGGTTATGGCTGGGCGGCCGTGTCTGCTGCCGCAGCGGCTATTTTGGCACTGCTGCTTCTGCCGGATAAGACGGCGGGAGTGTGGTTTGCCTTTTTCTTCGGCCACTATCCCATCTGGAAGGCCCTGATCGAGGACCTGCAGACCAGGCTTGAAAAGATTGCCGTGGGCATGGCCCTGAAGCTTTTGGGCTTTGCGGCGTGCATGACAGCGCTGTATTTTGTCTTCGGCACTCTTTTTGCGAATGCAATTCCCTATGATTTTACCGAAAACGCAATTGGCCCTGCAGTTCTCATTGGAGCCCTTTTGGCAGCCTTTGTTATCTACGACATCGCCTTTACCAGGCTGATTAACTGGTTCCGAATTAAGGTCCTGCCGAAGTTATAGAGGGAGCTGAGAATAGGCTATGGATGCTGCATCGCGATCCCCGTACTTGATTCTGGATATTCCGGAAACAGCCTCGCGGGAGGAGATTGACGCCTCTTATTCAGGGCTGATGTCCAGGTTCAGCGAAGAAAACTACCTTGGTTCGCCCCTTTGGGACATGGCTGCCGAAAAACGGCAAGAAATTCAATCTGCGTATCAGCATTTGAACGGCGTGACAGAGAAAGCCAAGCCGCAATTGCTTCCGCCGGAACAGGCTGTGTCGCCCTCCATCTGCTGTCGCGTCCGTGATCTGTTGAACCGGGGTGATTTGGAAGAGGCACACGCACTGCTGACGGCGCAGCCGGATTGGGACAGCGACCCGGAGCTGTTGTATCTGCAGGGCATCTGGGCCTGGAAGCACGGATGGATGGATGAGGCCAGCCAGCTTGTTCGGCGGGCTGCGGACGCGGTTCCGACAAATCAGGAATATCAAAACGCATTGGAGAAGTTTTGTGCGAAACCAAAGCCGTTTAGCCCACCGAATGGAGAAAAAGGGTCCTTCTGTTCTCGTTTTGAATCTGCGGCATGCATTACGGAGTGCTGTTGTGAATGCTTCTGCGAGGGCATTTGCGACAGTATCGACTGCTGATTTTTGACCTTTGGCATAGATTTCCAAATCAAAGGAGTAATTGACTGTGATTAAAAGCATGACCGGTTACGGTCGGGCTGTGGGTGCGTTTGCAGACAAGCAAATTACCGTTGAAGTCCGTTCCGTCAATAACCGTTACCTGGACTGTGCCGTGAAGCTGCCCCGGCTCTACGCTTTTTGCGAAGACGCCGTGAAGCAGGCGGTAAAGCAGTCTGTCACCCGGGGAAAGGTGGACGTTTTCGTCACCGTGAATCTCATCCAGAGCGCCGACGTGCGTATTGGCCTGAACCGCCCCGTGCTGGAGGGCTATTTGGATGCCCTGCGTTCCATTGCGGAGGGCTATCCCGTCCGGGATGACGTCAGCGTCAGCACGTTATCCAGACTGCCCGACGTATTTACGGTGGAAAAAGCGGAGCAGGACGAGGATTTGCTCAAGGAGCAGCTTTTGGGCGTGGTGTCCCAGGCGCTGCAGAGCTATGATGCCATGCGTCGCACTGAGGGCGAGGCGCTGGCCAGGGATCTGTCTGCCAAGGCTGATTTGATTCTGGAAAGGGTTGCCTTCGTGGAAGCGCGTTCCCCCCGCTCCGTGGCGGAGTATCGGGAAAAGCTCTATGCCAAGATGCAGGAGGTTCTGGCGTCTTCCACCGTGGATGAGGCCCGGATTATCACCGAGGCCGCCATTTTCGCGGACAAAGTGGCCGTGGACGAGGAGACGGTCCGGCTCCGCAGTCATCTGGATCAGCTCCGTGTCATGCTTTCCGCCGCGGAGCCCATCGGCCGCAAGCTGGATTTCCTGATGCAGGAGATCAATCGGGAGACCAACACCATCGGCTCCAAGTGCTCCGATCTGGAAATCGCCCGGACCGTGGTAGACATGAAGGCTGAACTGGAAAAAATCCGGGAACAGATTCAGAACATCGAATAAGGCGGCAGCTTATGAAACTGGTCAATATCGGATTTGGCAATATGGTATCGGCACAGCGATTGCTCTCCGTAATCAGCCCGGATTCCGCGCCCGTCAAGCGTCTGGTGCAGGAGGCCCGGGACCGGGGCATGCTGATTGACGCCAGCTTTGGCCGTAAGACGAAATCCGTTCTGGTTATGGATACGGATCACGTGATTCTTTCGGCGCTGGAGCCGAAGACCATAGCCAACCGTTTTCAGAACGAAGAGGAGCAGACGGATGAAGAAGGGTAGACTGATCGTGATCTCCGGCCCCTCGGGCGTCGGAAAGGGAACTGTGGTCAAGGCATTGATGGAGCGAGATCCCCGGGTGCGGCTCTCTGTCTCCGCTACTACCCGCCCGATTCGCCCGACGGAGATTGACGGCGTACACTATTATTTCATCTCCCATGAGATGTTTGAGGAGATGATCCAAAAGGACCTGTTTCTGGAGCATGCCCAGTATGTGGGCAATCGCTACGGCACCCCGGAGGGGCCCGTGGATGAAATGCTGGAGCAGGGATTTGACGTGATTTTGGAGATCGAGGTCCAGGGTGGTTTGCAGGTGATGCAGCGCCGACCGGACGCCATTTCTGTCTTCATCGCGGCGCCGTCTTTCGAAATTCTGGGCGGGCGGCTCCGTGGCCGGGGTGACACGGATGAGGAAAAGGTTCTGATGCGTCTGCAGCAGGCCCGGATGGAATATCTTGTGGCCCCCCAATACCAATATATTGTCGTCAACGACCGGCTGGAAGACGCCGTTTCGGACGTGCAATCCATTCTTCGGGCGGAAGCCCTGAAAACAGAACATCAACAGCATCTTTTGAAGGAGGCACTGTAACATGCTTTATCCCCCCATGAGTGAACTTTTGACCCACATCGACAGCCGCTATCTTCTGGTGAACGTGGTCGCCCGCCGGGCTCGTCAGATCGCCATTGAGGCGCGGGACTTTGGCATCACCCTGCCGGAAAAACCCGTGACCCTGGCCATCCGTGAGGTGGCAGACGGCAAGCTGTCCGCCGAGGTCAAGAAGGAATACCTGCGGTGATCTGCCTCCGGCAGCGCCGGGAGAACGTATCATGATTGCAAAGATCGCTCTTGACGGCCTTGTCTACGCCATTGACAAACCCTACAGCTACGCATTGCCGCCGCATTTGACCCAGGCCCGGCCCGGCTGCCGTGTCAGCGTCCCCTTCGGGGCGGGAAACCGCCAACGGGAGGGAATGATCCTGACGTTGGAGGAGGGAGACTCTGCCGGCCTGAAGACCGTGGAGGAACTGCTGGATTCCGTGCCCGTTCTGTCTGAACAGATGCTTCGTCTGGCTGCTTTTGTGCGCGAACGTTATTTCTGCACCTTCTATGAGGCCATTCGGGCCATGCTGCCTGCCGGCCTTTGGCTCCGAACCCGGGAAGTCTTTGCCCTGGCCAAACTGCCAGAGGATTGGGAAGAACGACTCAAGGACGAACCCGCACAAGGGAACTTGATCCGCTTGATTCAGGAAGCAGGCGGCAGAATTCGGGACGATGCCCTTTACCGACAGAGCGGCAGCGGTCCAGTCATTCAAGAGGCGCTGCAGCAGCTCCGAGGCCGGAGATGGCTTCGGGCTGAAACAGAGCTCAGCCGCAAGAACAGCGACAAAACCGAACTGATTTTGACCCTTGCTGCTGATCCGGAGCAGATTGAATCCCACCTTCGCCGTCGTGGCAAGGCGGCGCCTATGCAGCGGGCTGTTATGGAGCTGCTGTCCACCGTTGGAGTGATTTCCCAGAAAGAAATGCAGTACTTTACCGGGGCCTCTGTCCAGACTGTTCGCGCCCTGGAGCGTGCTGGGTTGCTGCAAATCTCCGCCCAGGAAGTTTTGCGTCGCTCTAATATTACCCCCTATACCGGTGACGTCAGCTTCAGACTTTCTCCGGAACAGCAGACGGTGTTTGATGGTCTTTCGGCCCAGATGTCCGCCTCTGCTCCCGGTGCCGCGCTGCTGTTCGGTGTCACCGGTTCCGGAAAAACTGCCGTCTATATCAACTTGATCCGACGTTGCCTGAGCGGCGGTAAGGGTGCGCTGCTTCTTGTGCCTGAGATTGCTCTGACGCCCCAGCTTCTGAGTATCTTCTCCGCTTGCTTTGGCGAAGAAATTGCAGTTTTGCACAGCGGACTGCGGGTTGGGGAGCGGTATGACGAATACAAGCGTATAGTCAGGGGAGAGGCCCGTGTTGTTGTGGGCACCCGTTCAGCGATTTTCGCGCCTCTGCGCGGCCTGGGTCTGATTGTTGTGGATGAGGAGCAGGAGCACACTTATAAATCAGAAAACAGCCCCCGTTACCACGCCCGCGAGCTTGCCCTTTATCGGGGCGGCAGGTCCGGTGCGCTCGTGCTGATGGGTTCCGCTACACCAAGCGTAGAGACCATGTATCATGCCCGGCGTGGTGACTATACCCTCTACCGACTGCCCGACCGTTACAACGGACGAGAGCTGCCTGCGGCAGAGTTGGTGGATATGAAGCAGGAGCTGATGAACGGTAATTCCACCGCCGTCAGCGGCAGACTTCTGGAGGCAATCCGTGACCGGTTAAGCCGAAAGGAAAAGTCTATTTTGCTGCTGAACCGTCGGGGCAGCAATCGTTTGATCCTGTGTGTGAACTGTGGATTTGTTCCCGCCTGTCCCCGGTGCAGTGTCAATCTGACCTATCACATGGTCAACGAGCGGCTGATGTGCCATTATTGCGGCCATTCTCAGCCGGTTTATGAGAAATGTCCCGAATGCGGGGGACACTTGAAACGGGTGGGTATTGGGACCCAGCAGTTGGAATATGATTTGGGGGAGCTGCTCCCCGAGGCGAAGATTCTTCGCATGGATGCTGACACCGTAACGCCGACAAATCCCCATGAGGCTTTTTTGACGAAGTTTGCCCGGGAGGACATCTCCGTGCTGATCGGAACACAAATGGTGGCAAAGGGACTGAATTTCCCAGATGTAACTCTCGTAGGCGTTGTGGATGCGGACGCATCTCTTTATGTGGATAATTATCGATCCGCGGAAACCACGTTTTCTCTGATTACACAGGTGGTGGGGCGTTCCGGCCGGGGAGAAAAGCCAGGTACAGCCCTGATCCAGACGCTGACCCCCAAAAATCCTGTTCTCCTGCAGGCTGCTTCCCAGAATTACGAAGGCTTTTATCAGTCCGAGCTTCCTATGCGCAGACTGCGAAACTGCCCGCCCTTTTTTGATCAGATTCAGATCGGTTTTTCCGGTTTCCCGGAGCGTCATGTAGAAGATCGAGCCCGCTGGTTTGCTCAGACTTTGTGGCACAGACTGGAGGCTTCCGGCCTGCTGCCCGGCGTGGCGGATCTACTGGGACCCGCACCTTATGCTGTGGCAAAGGTGAACAATCAATTCCGATTCCGCCTGACGCTTGCTTGTATAAATTCCAAGCCTCTGCGTCAGCTTCTCAGCGAACTGGTTCGCGGCTTTCCCAAAGAAAAAATGAACCGGGGCGTGAGAGTTTTTGTTGATATCAACGGATACGAATAGGAGAAAAAATATGGCAACCAGAAATATCATCATCGAAGGCAACCCGACGCTTGCAAAGAAAAGCCGTTCCGTGACTTCCTTTGACGAACGCCTTGCCACCCTGATTGACGACATGAAGGAGACTCTGGTGCAGGCCAACGGGGTCGGCTTGGCTGCACCCCAGGTGGGTGTGCTTCGCAGAGTAGTGGTTGTTGACCTCGGTGAAGAGATCATTGAACTGGTGAACCCCAGAATTCTGGAACAGTCCGGAGAACAGGATGGCCTGGAGGGCTGCCTCAGCGTGCCGGAAAAATTCGGTATGGTGAAGCGTCCCAACTATGTGAAGGTAGAGGCCCAGGACCGCCACGGCGACTGGTTTGAATATGAAGGCGAAGAACTGATTGCCCGCTGCTTCTGCCACGAACTGGAGCATCTGGACGGTCATCTCTATACTGAACGCGCCTATCGGATGCTGACCCAGGAGGAATATGAGGACATGGTCCGGCAAGAAAAGGAGCAGGAGGAAAAAGCATGAGGTTGGTCTTCATGGGCACTCCGGCCTTTGCCGCGGATTGTCTGGAGGCCGTTCTGAAGACAGAACACCAGGTAATCGGCGTTTATACCAAGCCTGACACCCCCAAAAACCGGGGTATGAAGATGATTCCCTCCGAGGTGAAGGTCCTGGCTCAGGCCCACGGCCTGACGGTATATCAGCCCGCCACCTTCAAGGACGATGAGACCTATGAAACGCTGAAGTCGCTGGCTCCGGATTTGATTGTGGTTGTGGCCTACGGGAAGATTCTGCCCCAGCGGGTGCTGGACATTCCACGTCTGGGCTGCATCAACATCCACGGAAGCGTTTTGCCTGCTCTTCGCGGCTCAGCTCCCGTCCAGTGGGCGGTGCTGAATGATTTGCCGGAAACCGGCGTGACCGCTATGTACCTGAGCGCCGGAATGGATGAGGGGGACGTCATTGATGTACGCATCACTCCCATCGGAGAAACCGAAACGGCAGGGGAACTGATGGACCGCCTGGCAATTCTCGGCGCCGAACTGCTGCGGGACACCCTTGACGCCATTGCAACTGGCACCGCCACCCGTACACCCCAGGATCCGGCATTGGCTACCTACGCCCCCATGCTGACGAAGGAGCTTTCGCCCATCGACTGGAACAGACCCGCCCGAGCGATTCTGGCGCAGATCCGGGGCTTAAATCCCTGGCCCGCAGCCACAACGAACCTGGGGGGCACCGATTTTAAAATATGGGAGGCCCGTCCCTGGACCGGGGAAGCCTCTGCCGCGCCCGGCGTGCCCTTCGCGCTCACCAAGCAGGGCCTGGCTGTAGGCTGCGGAGACGGTGCGATTATGATTACCAAGCTCCAGGCTCCCGGCGGAAAAGCAATGGCCGCCGCAGATTATTTCCGGGGTCACCCGATTCTAATGTAAAACGAAATAGCGAACAAATCACTGAGGCGTCGCCGTGCGATGAATCTAAAGCATTATCAAGCGCGCCTTACATTGGAGTTGTCTATGTCTGCCCGAGATACCGCTTTATCTGTGCTGATTGCCTGCCGCAGGAATGGCGCGTGGATGGACGCGGCGCTGAAACAACAGCTTGGCAAAGACCGGTTGGATCGCCGGGACGCTGCCCTGGCTACCCGGCTCTGCGCTTCCGTATTCCAAAACCGTCTGTTGCTGGATGAATGGATCAGCCGTTATTTGAAAGGGAAGCTTTCCTCCCTTCAGCCCGTGGTGCTGGACGTGCTGCGGCTGGCGTTCTGTCAGCTGCAATTCTTCGATAAGCTCCCGCCCTCCGCTGTGGTGGATGAGGCGGTAAACCAGACCAAGCGTCTGGCCAATCCCAGAGCGGCCGGACTGGTCAACGGTCTTCTGCGCGCTGTGCTCCGGAATCCCGCCCGGCTAAGCATGCCGGAGGATCTGTCCCTGCGATACAGTCATCCGAAGGTGCTGCTGGATCTCCTGCGGGAGAATGTGGGAGAAGAGAAGCTGGAAGCCCTGCTGCAATGTCACAATGATACACCGGCAATCTGCGCCCAGGTGAATACGCTTCGGACTGATACGAAGTCTTTGATTGCTTTCCTGGAAGCGGAGGGCATGGCGGCAGTCCCGCATCCTTGGCTGCCTGACTGCCTGCTTATTTCCGGCGGCGGTATTGAACAAAGCGCTGCCTATCGGGACGGCCTGTTCTATGTCCAGGACCCCGCTGCAAAGCTGGCGGTGTTGGCCCTGGAGCCGAAATCGGGAGAACAAATTCTGGATTGCTGCGCAGCGCCCGGTGGAAAAAGCTTTGCATCCGCCATCCTTATGAAGAACCATGGCTCCATTACCGCCTGCGACATTCATCCGCACAAGCTTCCCTTGCTGGAGGCCGGCGCGGAAAGACTTGGAATTACCTGCCTTTCTGTTTGCGCGCAGGACGCTACCCGCTCGAATCCGGGCTGGAAAGACCGCTTTGATTGCGTAATTGTCGACGTACCATGCTCCGGCCTGGGCGTGATCCGGAAGAAACCGGACATACGCTACAAAGACCTTGGGTCTGCGGAGCAGTTGCCCCTGCTTCAGCGCCAAATCCTGGAGGTTCAGGCTTCCCATCTGAGACCCGGCGGAACCCTAGTGTATTCCACCTGCACAATTCTTCGGCGGGAGAATGAGGCCGTTGTGGAGGCTTTTTTGTCAGATCATCCCGATTTTTCCACGGTTTCCTTGGAATTGCCCGGTATCAGCTCCGTGGAGAATGGAATGAAAACCCTGCTGCCCTGCGACGAGGGCACCGACGGATTCTTCATTGCAAAGCTGCGAAAGAATGATTGATGATTCTATCCCATGGGGTGGAAAATGTATTGTCCCTTCGGAATTGAACTATGACTGAAATCAAAACGCTGAATTTATCAGAACTGAAATCCGCTCTGACAGAGCTTGGCCAACCGCCATTTCGGGCCAAACAGGTTTTCACCTGGCTGCATCGCGGCGTCCGCTCCTTCGAGGAAATGACGGACCTTCCCAAGACTTTGCGGGAAGTCCTGGCCCGGAATTATCTGCTGACTGCGCCGGTTGCTGTGCGCCGTCAGGAATCACGACTGGATGGGACGATCAAATATCTCTGGCAGCTTCATGATGGAAGCTGCGTGGAGACAGTTTTGATGCGCTATCATCACGGCAATACTGTCTGCATTTCTTCCGAGGTGGGCTGCCCTATGGGCTGCGCGTTCTGCGCTTCCACTATTGGCGGTCTTGTCCGGCGGCTTTCCGCCGGAGAAATGCTGGACGAGGTAATGTTCACTGAGTTGGATTCGGGGCAGACTGTTTCCAATATTGTGCTGATGGGCATCGGCGAACCGCTGGATAACTATGACAATGTTTGCCGTTTCCTGGAGCTGGTCAACAGCGGGGAGGGCAGGAACATCGGTATGCGGCATATCAGCCTTTCCACCTGCGGCATTGTGCCGCGAATTCTGGAGCTGGCGGAGAGTAAGCTCCAACTGACCCTCTCGGTCAGCCTTCATGCACCTGACGACGAGACCCGAAGTAAAATCATGCCCGTCAACCGCCGGTGGAATGTTGACGAGCTGTTGGCTGCCTGCCGGGCCTATTATGAAAAAACCGGGCGCCGAATATCCTTTGAATACGCTATGATCCGAGATGTCAACGACAGCCCGGAGTCCGCCCGGCTGCTGCTGAAAAAGCTCAAGGGACTGCCTGCCCACGTGAATTTGATCCCGCTGAATCACGTGGAGGAGAGCCCTCTGAAGCCCAGCGAACGCGGAACCGTCCTGCGTTTTCAGAAGCTTTTAGAAGAGCAGGGCGTGGCATGTACCGTCCGCAGAACCCTCGGCAGCGATATTGACGCTTCCTGCGGACAGTTGAGGAAGAAATTTGCGAAAAACTCGTTATCATAAATGTGTCTCCCCGACTTCATTCCTGCAGGGGAGAGGAAGGAGCTGTGCCACATGGAAGCTTGGGGGCTGACCGATCCTGGTCTGGTGCGTTCTCAAAATCAGGACTATTATCTGCTTCAAAAGCTTGGAGATCATGATTTGCTTGCCGTCGTCTGCGACGGAATGGGCGGTGCCCGTTCAGGCAATGTGGCAAGCCGTTTGGCTGCCGAGGTTTTTTCTGAAGAGGTCAAACGTGGTTATCGTTCCGGCATGAGCCAGGAGCAGGTGGATTATCTGCTGCGAACCGCCGTCTCCATTGCTAATACCGCCGTGTATGAAAACGCCCAGCTGAATGAGGACATGAACGGTATGGGCACAACGCTGGTAGCGGTGCTTGCCTTGGGGAAACGGGCCTATTATGCCAACGTGGGAGACAGCAGAGGATATCTGATGAACCGGCAGGGGATTCAGCGTGTTACTGTGGATCACTCCCTTGTGGAGCTGATGGTTCAGCGGGGGGAGTTGACCTCCGAGCAGGCCAAGTCCTACCCGGGCAAGAATCTGATTACTCGGGCCATCGGCACGGAGCAGTCCGTTGCCTGCGACCTTTACACCGCTCCGCTGCGGCAGGGAGACTGTATCTTGCTTTGCAGCGACGGCCTGACCAATCACCTGGCCGATCAGGAGCTTTTGTTTGAAGTGATTCACGGAGTCAGAAAGCAGGACTGCTGCCAGCGCCTGCTGGGGATCGCAAAGGAACGGGGCGCGCCGGATAACGTGACCGTCGTTCTCATCGCCTGCTGACTTGGAAGGGGGAATCGATATGGAAAAATATATCGGCATGGTACTGGATGGACGATATGAGATTCTGGAGATCATCGGCGTTGGCGGCATGGCTGTGGTGTATAAGGCCATCGATCATCGGCTGAACCGATTGGTTGCGGTGAAGATCCTCAAGGACGACTATCTCAACGACGCAGACTTCCGACGTCGGTTTCACGGGGAATCCCAGGCTGTCGCCATGATGTCCCATCCCAATATCGTCAGCGTTTATGACGTATCCAAGAACGACGGGCTGGATTATATTGTCATGGAATTGATCGATGGGATTACACTTAAACAGTATATGGATCAACGTGCCCCGCTTTCCTGGCGGGAAACCCTTCATTTCTCCATTCAGATTGCCAAGGCGTTGGAGCATGCCCATAGCCGGAGCATTATTCACCGGGACATTAAGCCGCACAATGTAATGATACTTAAGGACGGCAGCGTCAAGGTGGCCGACTTTGGTATAGCCCGAGTCGCCTCCGCCCAGAACACACTTACCAAGGAGGCATTGGGCTCCGTTCACTACATATCCCCAGAGCAGGCCAGAGGCGCCCGCGTGGATAATCGTTCCGATATCTATTCTCTGGGCGTTGTTATGTACGAGATGCTGACGGGACGTCCTCCTTACGACGGCGAAACCCCGGTCAGTGTAGCGATTCAGCACATTAACGGTACGCCCCTTTCGCCCTCTCTGCTCAACAGCGATATTCCTACCGGTCTGGAACAGATCACCATGCACGCGATGTGCTCTGATCTGAATATCCGCTATTCCTCCGTTACCGATATGCTGAAAGATATGGAGGAATTCCGCAAGAATCCCACCATCCGCTTTACCTTCCTGCCCAAGGGAAGCGTCTCCACAGGCGCTGGCAATCCAAGAGTTCAGCCTGCGAAGCAGCCAAACCCTGCTAACCGGCAGAAGGAGTTGGAACGGGAGTATGAGCGCCAGGATCGGGAGGAACGCCGCAGACGGATTTGGATGATTGCTGCTATTTCTTTGGCTGTGGTTGCTCTGATTGGCCTGCTGTTCCTGGTTCTGGGCGGGTCGGGCAATGAGACGACTACAGATTCTTCCACCGCTTCCATGGACACTGTTCCCAGCGAAATCGAGGTTCCGAAGCTTGTCGGTTACATCTATGACGAAAATCTCCCCAAGGAATACTCCAACATTAAGCTTGTGGCCAATGAAAGCTCCTACATTTACGTGGAGGACGATGACAAATATCCCGTAGGTGTGATCTGCGATCAGCGACCAGCCTACGGAGAAAAGGTCGCCCCCGGAACAGAGGTGTTTGTCTATATTTCTCTGGGAGAACGGACTGACAAAATGCCTCCTCTGAAGGGTTATACCGCCGAAAATGCCAACATCCTGCTCAAGGCCCTATCTATCCAGCTTACCATCCTTACGGACAAAGAGTTCAGTGATGACGTTGAGGAAGGCCGCGTGGTTCGTACGGATCCAGAAGAGGGAACGGAACTGAAAAACGGCCAGATTGTAACGGTCTACATCAGCAAGGGTCGGGAAATTAAAATGCAGAAGGTTCCCTTTGTGGAGGGCACGTCCAAATCTAATGCCACAGAGGCGATCAAAGGCAGGAATTTGGAGGTCCAGATCCAAGAGGATTACAGCAGCACGGTTGCCGAGGGCTATGTGATCTCCCAGTCTCCGGAGGCCGGTACAGAGGTCGAGGAAGGCACCACTGTCATTGTGGTGGTCTCCAAGGGCAAGCAGACGGTGACGCTTACCAGCGTTGTCGGAAAGAGCGAGGCGGAAGCCATTGAAGAGCTTGATGGCCTTGGACTGAAAGCAAACAGCACGAAAGTATACAGCGATATTGTACCCGCTGACCACGTGATTTCTCAGGATCCCGTTGGTGGGGATGAAGTGATGCCCGGCAGCACGATTCAGCTAACAGTGTCTCTTGGGCCGGAGCCGCCTCCCAGCAGTGAGCCCACAGAGCCCTCCAGCGAGTCAACGGAGCCCTCCGACGAAGCCCCGGAGCCCTCCGAAAGCGGGAACCCCTGACGCGGTACTCTGCTATGGAGCAAGTACAAGGCGTTATTATCAAAGCGCTTTCCGGCTTCTACTATGTGGCTGCGGGAGAACGGATTATGGAATGCCGCGCCAGGGGAAAGTTCCGGAAAACAGGGGAGTCCCCACTGGTTGGGGATCGTGTTTCTGTACTTCCTGAAGGGGAGGAAAAGGGCACTGTATCGGATATTCTGCCTCGGAAGAACAGCTTCCTGCGTCCTGCGGTGGCGAACTTGGATACGCTGGTGATTTTGGCTTCCTGTTCCATCCCAGTGACGGATCCCTTTCTGATCGACCGCATGACCGCGATTGCCATTAGACAGGGAGTCACACCCGTGATTTGTGTGAACAAGACCGATCTCAGCGCGCCGGAGCCTTTGGCGGAAATATACCGCTGTGCAGGTTTTCCTGTAGTCTGCACCAGCGCGGAAACGGGAGAAGGAATTGCGGCGCTGCGGGAGCTGATTCGGGGGAAAACCGCCGCCTTCACCGGAAACTCCGGTGTGGGTAAGAGCGCGATTTTATCCCGGCTTTGTCCGGAACGGACCATTGAGACCGGCGAGGTCTCCCAAAAGCTGGGCCGCGGCAGACATACCACCCGCCATGTGGAGCTCTACCCCCTGGGTGAGAAGACCTACGCGGTGGACACTCCGGGTTTTTCCTCCTTCGATCTGGAACAGGTTGAAGCCATTCCCAAAGAAGAATTGGAGGGCCTTTTCCCAGACTTTCAGCCCTTCTTGGGGCATTGCCGCTTCCCGGACTGCTCCCACCGGAAAGAGCCAGACTGCGGTGTTCTGGCCGCCGTTTCCCGGGGAGGAATTTGCTCCTCCCGTCATAAGAGCTATTTGCGCCTGTATGAGGCAGCTATGCAGATCAAGCCCTGGGAACAGAAATCCGCCCCATAGAATTGAATATTGATTTTTGCAGGCATCATCCTGCTGCCTTTTGCGTATGCTACAACGGAAGGCGGTGGGATGATGTTTTTTTGCAATCGGGTGCTGTGCCGACCCTTTTTATGGGCCGGTGCGGCTTTTTTGGTATCCGCGCTGATCGGCTCGTTTTGGATCAGTTTTCTTTTGGGCGGCCTGCTGATTATGCTGGGTCTATTTGCGCGTTGATGCACATGTTCCGCTCTTTACGCGCATAAGTATGAATAGAATCTACAAGGAGGAAGCAGAAATGGACATTCTTTTTCACGCGCAGTCGATCACGTATCTGGTGGAAAAACGCTATGACGGACTGAAACAGGAACAAACAGGGGAGATCAGCGTCCCGGAAACGCTTCCGGAGTTAGGACGGGTAGTGGATTGCTTCGGCACCGTTCTGGTGCAGAACCGTTCCGTAGACAGCGGCAGCATTACGGTGAGCGGCGGAATTCAGACCGGTGTGATCTATGTTCCGGCAAGCGGAGAGGGTATTGAGTGTCTGGAACTCTGGATCCCATTCACCGTAACAAAGAAAATTTCAACCCAGCCGGAAGCCGTTGTCCACTACTGGGGCTGGCTGCGATCCATCGACGCGAGGTTTATCAACAGCAGGAAGCTTTTGATTCGGGCGGACCTGGGAAGCGAGTTGACGGTTCTTACCCCTGCAAGGCTGGAGCTGCAGCAGCTGGGCGAATGCCCGCGGGGGCTGATGTGTAAAACTGAGACCTATCCAATGCGGCTGCCTCTTTGCGCCGCAGAAAAGGAGGTCCGGATTGCGGATGAGGTCCTGATGCCGGAGGAAGGCCAGGGCATGGATCGGCTGCTGAAAGCCCAATGCTGGGTGGAGCTGGGGGATCGTCGGGTGATGGGGGACAGGGCAATCTTCCATGGCGAGCTGAAGCTTCGGGTTCTGGGGCTTACTGAGGACGGAGAAATCGTCACCTGGACCGGCGGCGTGCCATTCTCCCAATACGCTGATCTGGATCGAAGCATGGAGGAAGACGCGCATCTTGCTATCCAGCCGATTTTTAACCATGTGGAGATCGACACCGACGGACAGCCTGACAGCAGACGCCTGCTGGTGAACGTCAGCTTTACGGCCCAGATGGTGCTATGGGGCGATGTGCCCGTTACCTTGACCCAGGACGCTTATTCTCTGGACAGCGAATTCTGTCCGGAATGGCAAAATTGTGAGCTTTCCGCCTGTCTGGACACATTGGAAGCGGATGTGACGAAAAATCTGGAACTGCCGCTGGAGACGGTAAAACTTCTGGATTGGACCATGTTTACCGATCAAGAGCCGGGAGGTACAGAGGAGGCCCGGGGTCAACTTGGCGTAAATCTGTTGTATTATGACGGAGACGGCAAAATTCAAAGCAAGCTTCTTCGTCAGGAACTTCGCCTGGACCGGCAGGCGGAACCCTCAACGGACTGGAAATGGCATCTGTACCCGATAGAGGTCCGACAGCAGAACGGACAGCTTGCAGTCTCCCTGAAGGCAAAGCAGCGGTATTGTCAAACCAAAGCGCTGCGGAATCTTTGCGGTGGGACACTTACCCCGAAGCAGGCCTCCGGTGGTCCATCTCTGATTGTACGAGCCGCTTCCGGGGATCTTTGGGATCTGGCCCGGGATCACGGCAGTACGGTTCAAGCGATCCAGGCAGCGAACGAGCTGGAGGGGGTCAGCTTGCGTGAGAAGCGATTGCTGCTGATCCCTGTTGGGCGAGGCGTAATGACCATGGAGGAGGACTCGGAATGAATTTGTATGAAGATATGCGGCGCAGGACCGGCGGCAATGTCTACGTGGGGGTGACAGGACCCGTGCGGGCCGGGAAGTCCACTCTGGTCAAGCGTGTGATGGAGGAACTGGTTCTGCCCAACATCGGCGACGATTACGTTCGGGAGCGAGCCAGGGACGAGCTGCCCCAATGCGGCTCCGGAAAGACTATCATGACCGCGGAGCCGAAGTTCGTGCCGGAGGAGGCCGTGGAGATTTCACCCGACGGCCAGACAAAGCTTTCGATTCGAATGATAGACTCGGTTGGGTATATGATTCCCGGTGCAGTAGGGGCAACGGAAGACGGACAGCCTCGGATGGTAACGACACCTTGGTTTGACCATGAGATTCCAATGACGGACGCCGCGGAGCTGGGCACGAAAAAGGTGATGGAGAACCACTGTACCGTGGGTTTGGTGGTGACCACCGACGGATCAATCACAGATATTCCTCGGGAGGACTATACGGCGGCTGAGGAACGGGCCATTCGGGATATGCAGGCCACAGAAAAGCCGTTCCTGGTTCTGCTCAACACCACGTCGCCGGAGTCGGCGGAAACGGAAGCCCTGGTCCGTCAGATAGAAGCTTCCAGCGGTGCGACAGTCATGGCCGCCGATCTCCTGACCCTGGGGAAAGGAGATGTTTCGAAGATTCTCACAGAGCTGCTGGGCCAGTTTCCGCCGGATTCCATGGAATTCAGCTTTCCCTCCTGGTTCGACGTGCTGGAACAGGACCATCCCTGCAAACGAGAAATCTTTCAGACGATCCGGGAGGCAGCTTCCGAGCTGGGACGGGTCTGTCAGGCTGCCCGTTTGTCCGAGGCGCTGGAAGGGCTGGACTCTGTATCCAGCTGCAGCCTTTCGCAAATCGATTTGGGCACGGGAACCCTTCGATTCTCGCTTACCCTCCCGGATACGCTGTTCTATGAAATTCTCTCCCAGCGTTCCGGGGTCAAGCTGGAAAACGACGGAGACCTGCTCAGGACGCTGTCCCGGTACGCGGAGATTCGGGAGGAGCATGAGCGGCTGCGTTCCGCGCTGGAACAGGTACAGAGCACCGGCTACGGCGTTGTCATGCCTGTTCGTTCGGAGCTCACCCTGCAAAAGCTCGAGCTCATCAAAAAAGGCGGGGCCTGGGGTGTCCGGCTTCAAGCCAGCGCACCATCCATTCATCTGCTCCGGGCGGACCTGGCCGCGGAGCTCAGTCCAATCGTGGGAGGAGAGGATCAGGCCAGAGAACTGGTTCAGAATTTGACCGCAGCGGAAGAAGGGGAGTCGGACAGCATCTGGGAGAGCAATCTTTTCGGAAAAAACCTGTATGAGCTGGTCAGCGAACGGATGAGTGGCAAGATGACCGGACTGCCGGAGGATGCGCGGATGAAGCTCCGCCGCGCTTTGGAACGCATCGTCAACGAGGGGGCAAACGGCCTGATCTGCCTGGTCCTATAAGTTTCCGTTCTGCCTGCTTCAGGAAATACTGCTTGCATTCCGTCGCTTTGTGGGGTACAATACAGGTGTCACAATTCAGTGGCCCAATTGCCGCCACGTGGGAAAGGATGGAGAATGCATTGAAACCCTTTGCGAATCTGACGCTTCCCGAAAAGGAAGCCCTCCGTAAGTCTCTGCAGGAGGAATTTGACCGCGTTTGCGAAAAGAACCTGAAGCTTAACATGGCCCGTGGAAAGCCTGGGAAGGAACAGTTGGATCTTGTTTCCGATATCCTGACGGTTCTTTCTGATCCGGAAGACTGTGTCAGCGACGGTCTGGACGTCCGCAACTATGGCAATCTGTCCGGTCTGCCCGAGGCGAAGAATCTTTTTGCTGAAGTACTTGGCTGCAAGCCGGAGCAGTGCTTCATCGGCGGCTCCGCCAGTCTTCAGTTGATGTATGACCTGATTGCCAAGGCCTATACCCACGGTCTGCAGCACAGCCCTCGCCCCTGGTGCAGAGAACCTGTGGTCAAGTGGCTTTGCCCAGCTCCCGGCTACGACCGTCATTTCAGTATTTCTCAGAGCTTTGGGATGGAGCTGATTACGGTTCCCATGACCGTCGAAGGCCCGGATATGGACCTGGTAGAGGATCTGGTGAAGGACCCCACCATAAAGGGCATGTGGTGCGTTCCCAAGTATTCCAATCCCCAGGGCATTGTTTATTCCAAACAGATTATCGACCGAATTGCGGCCCTCCGTCCCGCCGCACCTGACTTTACGGTGGTCTGGGACAACGCTTACTGCGTCCACGAGGTCTTCGGCGACTATCTGCCCTTCCCGGACATTCTGAGCCTCTGCGCCGCTGAAGGAAACGCGGACATGGTCTATGAGTTTGCCTCTACCTCCAAGATTACCTTCCCCGGCGCCGGTATCAGTGTGATGGCAGCCAGCGAGGCCAACCAGGCCTATTTGCAGGGCATCATGAAATATCAGATTATTTCCTACGACAAGGTTAATCAGCTCCGTCATGTGCGTTTCTTGAAGGACAAAGCGCATACTCTCGAGGTGATGGCAAAGCACGCGGAGGTTCTGCGGCCCAAATTCTCCTGCGTTCTGGATACGCTGGAAAAAGAGATTAAGCCTCTGGGGCTTGCCACCTGGGAGTCACCCAAGGGCGGCTACTTTGTCTCTGTAAACACCCTTCCTGGTCTTGCCAAGCGCACGCTGGAACTCTGCGCGCAGGCCGGTGTGACCATGACCGCCGCCGGGGCGACCTATCCCTACGGCAAGGATCCCGCTGACAGCAACATCCGGATCGCCCCCAGCTATCCCGGACTGGACGAGCTTCGGCAGGCCATCGAAATCTTCTGCCTTTGTCTGAAGCTGGCCGCGCTGGAACAGGCGAGGTGATTATTCAGACTAGTTGACTGGTTTGTTGCCCGAAAGCCTGCGTCCGCGGTTTTAATCTACTGATTCGTTTTTCGTCCCCTGCGAAGAAAATCATTTCTCCGCAGGGGACTGTTGGATAACAGAAGGCAGTGAATTGTTTCACAAACGAGTGAAAAAGAGAGGAATGTATTTATGTTTTGCCATAATTGTGGATCCAATCTCAATGACAACATGCGTTTTTGTCCGCAATGCGGCGCGGCGCAGGGAATGTCTGTACCCGATGTCTCAATGCAGCCGGCGGGGAAGCGAAAGTCAAAAACAGTCGTTCTGCTGGTTTCCTTCGCACTGCTTGCAGCTGCAGCCCTGTTTGTTTTGCTCATACTGCTGCCGGGAGACGGAAACGACTATCAGAAGATTTATCGTGCTTTAGAAAAAACCTTTCAAATGAACAGCGCAGAATTGACTGCGGTTATTTCGGATTATGATGAATCAGATGAATTGAGCTTTTGCGTCAATGATGACAGTTCCTCGCTGCAATACTACTATTGTACGGACAACGGGCGCAGCGTTTACGGTTTCTATGACGGTTACTTCTTCCGTTATCGTGATTACGGCGATGGCGACGGAGATGGAAGAAAGTACCAAATGTCCAGCGGCTATTTCGACGCAGACGACGATTTGATGCCTATGCTTTTATTTGCATTTTGCGGCGATAAGGACGTCAAGAGAGTCATTCGCGAATACGTTACTCCGCTGATTCCATCCGCGTCTACCAGACTTGAGCGCAGCTGTGAGCATACCGATATTGCCAATATTCGGTCCGCATACGCCTCGGTGATGACTGCCGTTCTGACTCAGGCCGATGACGTCAGCGGGGTTACCCGTTCCGGCGACAGGCCCGGCGCCTATGTTTATACCGCAACCGTAGAACTGAGTCAGAGGCAGCCCGGTTGGCAGTTCGAGCCGACCAATACCATCGGAGTCATTCGTGATTCAAACAGAGTGGATGACGTTGGCCCTGGCATGGCAGTCGTTCTTCAGTACGATGAAACTGTCGGTGAAGTGAATCTTTCCGTGGTAAAGAGTGAAAACCCTCTCCCGGAATCTTCTGATGATGAATCGGCTCAGAATATAAATTTGGAAAAAGCTGCGGATATTTTGCTGGAGAAGCTGAACGACAAGGAGTGGATGGATCAGTCCTGCACCATTGAAAAATCTGAAAAAAGCGGAGCAGATTTCTACGAAATCAAATTCCGTCCGCAAAAATTCCTTGCCAATTCTCTGGATGAGATTAAAGAATGCTTCGATGACAATTCCTATAACGAAATGAAAAACTCACTCAAAAATATGTCAAGCACGGTATTCAAAATCCAGATCGAGATCGAAGACGGAAAATTGAAATCCATCCAATCTACCCAGAGCGGATTTGAGCTCAGCTTCCACTACAGCGGGGATGTCCTTTCTTCTATTGATTATGAAAACAAGTACGATACTGTTGAAATCATAGTTTCAGAAGTCAATGGCCTCCGTTTTGATAAGCAGTACGTTGAAGATATCTTGGAGAAATGTGAAGAGAAATAGGCGGAGTTCAGCGGGGCCGTCAGCAAACGGCTCCGCTGCATTTTACAGTCTACCTGATCTCTGATGTCAAAATTCTATGCTCCATATCTGCCCGCATCTTGCATTCTGCATGAATTTGTGGTATCATAACTTTGAGGTGATATATATGTCGCAGATCGAAGAAACCAAGGAAAACCTGGAAGAGGTTGACCCGGAACGGATCGACGAGGGCGAACCGGTTTTGGAACGGGATGATCCGGAATATGTGCCGCGTTCCAAGGGAGCGCGCGTGCTGGCGTGGATTCTCGCGGTTGTTGTTATCATTGGCGTGATTTTATATCTTGGCTGGATCTCCGGGATCATTCGAGAATAAGATGCGGATTTTAGGCATTGATCCGGGCTATGCTACCACCGGCTTCGGTCTTCTGCAGACTGATTACACCGGCGTGCGGCTTTTGCAATACGGCGTTGTGACGACGCCAAAAGACCTGCCCTTTCCAAAACGTCTGGAGATTCTCTATGACGACCTGATTCGGCTGACAGAGGTAACTGATCCGGATGCAGCCGCTGTAGAAGAACTGTTTTGGGGGCATAATATTACCACCGGTATCGGTGTTTCCCATGGCCGGGGCGTGATTCTTCTGGCTTTGTCCAAGGCCGGTGTTCCTATTTTTGAGTACACCCCCATGCAGGTCAAACAGGCGGTGGTAGGCTATGGCAAGGCCGAGAAGCGGCAGGTTATGGACATGACCCGGCGACTGCTGCACATGGAAAAGGTTGCTCGTCCCGACGACGCGGCAGACGCAATCGCCATTGCACTCTGTCACGCCAGATCCCAGACCTCTATGCTCGCCCGTCTGCAAGCTGAAAAAAAGGAGTAAGCGTTCATGTTCTACTATCTGAACGGAAGGATCACCGTCCTGGAGGCCGGCCTGGCCGTGGTGGACTGTGCCGGTGTAGGCTATGCATGTCATTGCAGCAATTACACTCAGTCTCAGCTTCGGGTTGGGGGGGAACACCGCCTCTACACCCACGTGAACGTCAAGGAGGACGCTTTCGATATCTACGGGTTCTCCGGGCGGGAGGAACTCCGACTGTTTGAGCAGCTCACCGGTGTTACCGGCGTCGGTCCTGCATCCGCATTGGCAATTCTCTCCGTTCTTTCGCCGGATCAGCTTACGCTTGCCATTCTGACGGGAGATGAAAAATCTATCACTCGGGCCAAGGGCGTTGGGGCAAAGAGTGCCAAGCGGATTATTCTGGAGCTCAAAGACAAGATCGGCGGAGCCCTGGATTTTTCCGGCGGAGCAGAGGGACAGCCTGCCCCTGCCGCCTATGGAGACGGGAGCCGCGTGACGCTCGCTACGGCTGCTCTGGCAGAGCTGGGTTATTCTCAGTCTGAGGCCGCATCCGCGCTGAAAGGCGCTGACGCGGAAAACATGAGTGTGGAAGAACTGGTCCGTTACGGGCTGCGGGCAATGGTCATGAAGTGAGGAAACGCCAATGAGTATCGACTTTTCGCAGGATTACGAGGCACCGGTCGTAACGGCTTCCATAACGCCTCTGGATGAAGGAGAGTTGTCCCTGCGCCCCAGAACCCTCCGGGATTACACAGGCCAGGAGAAGGCAAAGGAAAACCTTGCGGTCTATATTGAGGCAGCCAGGCGGCGAAATGAGCCTCTGGACCACGTTCTGCTTTACGGTCCCCCGGGGCTGGGCAAGACGACGTTGGCAGGCGTAATTGCCAACGAGATGGGCGTCAATATTCGCGTTACCTCCGGCCCTGCCATTGAAAAGCCCGGCGATTTGGCTGCTCTTTTGACCAACCTGAATCCTGGAGACATTTTGTTTATCGATGAGATTCACCGTCTTAACCGTGTGGTGGAGGAGATTCTCTATCCTGCCATGGAGGACTTTGCCATCGACATCATTGTGGGCAAGGGTCCCAGCGCCAATTCCATTCGTCTGGATCTGCCCCGCTTTACACTGATCGGCGCAACCACCAGAGCAGGACAGCTTTCTTCCCCCCTGCGAGACCGCTTTGGTGTTTCTCTGCGGTTGGAGCTCTATCAGACGAAAGAACTTGCCCGGATCGTCACCCGATCCGCCAATCTTTTTGGCATGCAAATCGATCCGGACGGAGCCCGGGAAATCGCCTCCCGAAGCCGCGGAACTCCGCGTATCGCAAATCGGATCCTTCGTCGTGTCCGAGACTACGCACAAATCTATTACGACGGAGTGATTACCGCCGAGGCGGCCTCCCACGCTCTGGAGAAGTTGGAGATAGATGAACTGGGGCTTGATCGCATCGATCATCGGATGCTCCGGGCCATTATTGAGAACTACGGCGGCGGTCCGGTTGGTCTGGAGACTTTGGCTGCCACCATCGGCGAAGAAGCGGTTACGCTGGAGGACGTGTATGAGCCCTATTTGATGCAAATCGGCTTTCTTTCCCGTACCCCACGTGGGCGTTGCGTTACCCAATTGGCATACGACCATCTTGGCATTCAGTACCTGGGTCAGCAGTCCATGAAGCTTTGATACAAAATATTCCATATAAATATTCACGCACTATTCATTGTTTCTCCACAAGTACCTGCATATTTTGAAAAAACATGCTGTTTTTGAAAAAAATTTATTGACAGACGATGATTGCGTGGTATAATAATTTTCGGGTCATCCAAAATATAGTTGAAAACAGAGTTGACCTATCAGCAGACACGAGCACGGTTTTTGTTTCCGGCGGGGATACCGATCAGGCGTTCTTTCTTCGTGTCCGTCGGCCTTCCGCTTCCGGGGAGCGAGATGCTCCGCGATATCGGTTCATGGCCGCATCAAAATTTGGCGAAAACGGTTCAGCCGTTTAGCATATTCTAAATCTGCCAATGTTCGCGAAAGAATTGGACAGGCAACCAAAAGAGAGGTATTTCCCATGTTCGAAGACAAGACTTTAGTTTGCAAAGAGTGCGGCAATGAGTTCGTGTTCACTGCCGGCGAGCAGGAGTTCTACGCTGAGAGAGGCTTCCAGAATGAGCCCCAGCGCTGCAAGGCCTGCCGTGACGCTCGCAAGAACGCCGTTCGTGGCCCCAGAGAGTTCTTCACCGCTACCTGTGCTGCTTGCGGCAAGGAGGCTCGTGTTCCCTTTGAGCCCAAGACCGATCGTCCTGTGTACTGCAGCGAGTGCTTTGCAAAGATGAGAGAGAACGGCTGATTATCAGCTTTGCGGCATCCGGTTTCCGGATGCCGCTTCTCTTTTTTTCTGGACAAATTATCGTTGATATGCTATACTGTTATTCATGAAACTGTACACTCAAAGACGAAAGGAAGTGGAACCTTGCTGGAGCAATGGGAAAACACGAGAAGTGCTTTGCTTCGTCGGCTTCCAACGCTGATTTTGATTTATTGCATCTCACAGCCGATTCTGGATGTGATTGGGTATTGGCAGATGATGTTGGATTTGGGAAACACGTTGACTCTTGCGGTCCGCATGTTTTTGCTGGCAGGCTCGGTCCTGCTTGGCTTCCTTCTCTCAGATCGGAAGCGCTATTATTTTATTACTGCCGGTATCATTTTTGCGTTGACTGCCCTCCATGTGGCTGCCAATCTTCCCGGCGGCTACACGGAACCTGTGACGGATCTTGTGAATCTGGTTCGTATCTTCCTGATGCCCATGACCGTGCTTTGCTTCTGCACCTTCCTTCGTCAATCCGGGGAGGAGGGCTTTCTGGCCATGAAAAAGGGCATGATGATCAATGTGCTGATCATCGTGTTCGTGGAGATTATCAGCGTGATTACCGGCACAGACCGGGAGACCTATCGGCATGAGCATATCGGTGTTCTGGGCTGGTTCTTCTGGGCCAACAGCCAGAGTGCCATTCTCTCCATGATGGCGCCCATTGTGATCTGTTGGTCTTTGCGGCGTTGGAAGGACAAGCTTATCCCTATTGCGCTGTTTACCATAGCGGCGGAGGTTACGCTTTATTTCTTCGGAACCCGCCTGACCTTCGGCGCGATGGTGGCTGCCGGCTTCGGTATTGGTATTTGCCTTCTGCTGGCAGATCGGCAGAGGTGGAAGCAGTCGCTTGTGATTTTCCTGATTACTGCGATTTTTACCGGGGCATTCCCGGTTTCTCCCACCGCCCGCCGCATGGAGGCGGTGACTGATATTACTACATTACACATGGCGGAATTATCTGAAGTACAGATTGAGACGCTTCCACCTGACGCCGAGCTTCCCACGGATGAGACCGGAGAGCCGGAAGCGGCGGATCCGGATGCTCCCAAGATGACATCAATTAACTGGAAAAAGCTGAAAAAACACTACAAGAGATATATTCCGGGCGTGGTTCAGCATTTTGGCTACCCCCGGGTGTTGGTAAAATATAATTACATCACGGATCCCTCTGTTCTCGGTGACTGGCGTATTGAGAAGTTGTACTTCTGTGAGCTTCTGATGGAAGATGCCTCTTTTATGAGTCATCTTTTCGGCATAAATTTGCTGGACATGCGGGAATACGTGGAATATGGCATCAGGAATGAAGAAACCGGAGAATGGGAAAGTGGCTATATCAATTATGATGTAGAAAACGACTTCCACGGAATCTATTTTCTGCTGGGAATCGTCGGACTTGTTTTCTTTATCGTATTCCTGCTGTACTTTGGCCTGCTGGGCCTTTACCGGGTGATCCGGGATTTCAAAACCTATTTTACCGTTGACATGATCGGTTTTGCCGCAGCCTACGTCTTTGGCCTGCTGCATGCCTACTTCACTGTATCCGTGCTGCGGAGAAACAACGCTTCCGTCTATATGGCGCTTGTTCTTGCCGGGCTGTGGTATTTGTCCAGGAAACAGAATAACTACAAGTACAAGTCGGGCACATTGGATCGCGCGCTGAACGGGTCGGACGGATCAAATTGATAAAATCGGAAAGGAGAGGAAAGCCTTGCTACACTCAAAGGATGCCGTGTTACGGCTCCGGGGCAGTCTTCCTGTCCTTTCTGTTGTGATCTGCGTTTTTCAGCCTCTGTTGGATGTGCTGAGCTATTGGCAGATCCAGTTTGGTGTGCCGAATTACCTCACGCTCGGAATCCGGATCGGCATGATTGGCCTGATGCTTTTGGCGGCGCTGCCATTCCTGCGGCGAAAGAAGCTCTTTGCCGTCCTTTCCCTGGGGATTCTGCTGTATCTGGTCGGTCATGTTTTTGCCTGCTTGAAGGTTTCCGCTGGGTACAACTGGAAAGAAGACCTGGCCGATCAGGCGCGGCTTCTGATGCTCCCCGCCAGCGTATTCTGCTTTATTGTCTATCTGCAGGCAAATGAGAAGGTTTTTTCCGCCTTGAAGCTCGGGCTTATGATCGATTTTTTGCTGATTCTGCTTATTATGATTCTAAGCGTGGTAACCGGCACGGATCCTCATACCTACGCGGCGAAAGGGATCGGTATTCGCGGGTGGTTTTTTTGGACCAGTGCCCAAAGCGCGATTCTGAGTCTGCTGTGTCCACTGGTAATTGTCTGGACCATGGAGCGCTTTTCCGGAAAGCTTGCGCCGCTGGCTGCTGCCTGCCTGCTGAGCTTCGGGGCGCTGTTTGTCTTTGGCACCAGGCTTGCTTTCGCGTCTCTGGCCGCCGCCGGGTTCTGCCTGACCGCCTGTCTTCTGTTTTCGGAGCGGAAGCGTTGGCCCCAGGCTTTGACTGTCTTCCTTTGCGCGGTTCTGTTTCTCGGATTGTTTCCGATTTCGCCCATGAACCGAAATCAAACGGCCATCCAGGAAAACGCCCAAGTCAAGCAGGATCGGATTGACGCTGCGGTAGCCGATGCAGCGGCTCAGAACGGTTTGAACATATCAGAGTTGTCGGAACAACCGGATCTGCGTGTCCTTACAGCCGCCTACCGCTATAATTTGCAGGGCATGATCGACCGATTTGGGATCGAACGGGTCGCCGCTGTCTATCACAATTCTTTGGACGTGCTACAGATCTGTGATGACCGCGTTCGAAAGCTGAAATTTTGCCAGCTTCTGATGGAAGAGTCCGCTGAAGCTTCTCCTTTGTCTCGCCTGTTTGGACTTGAGATTGGCAGAACGCGGGTGGATGAGACCGAGGTTTACGTTTTTGAGACGGATGAATGGGAAATCCAAGCGGAAGCGTCCGACCCCGAGAATGATTTCTATGGCGTTTATTACCTCTGCGGGTTTGTCGGTCTTGGCCTGCTGCTTCTGTTCCTCTGTTATTTTGTCTGCTGTGGACTAAAGTCTCTTTTCCGGGATCCGAAGCGCACTCTGGCGCCGGACATGTCCGCTTTCTTGATTTCATTCGGTATTGCGCTGGTATATGCCTGGAGTACGGTTTCTGTGCTTCGCCGGAACAACGCTTCATTCTATTTTGCCGTGATACTTGCATGTGTCTGGTTTCTCAGTACCAGGCCGTCCTTCAACAAGAGGAAAAAGGAGCGCAGCCCATGATGATTTCTGTCATTATCCCGGTATACAACGTGGAGCAGTATTTGCGGGGCTGCCTGGATTCTGTTCTGAAAAATGATACGACGGACTGTGAGGTTCTTCTGATTGACGACGGTGCGACCGACGGAAGCGGCGCGATTTGCGACGAATATGCGCGTCGTTTTCCCGATTTGATTCGTGTGATTCACCAGGAAAACGGCGGACTTGGCGCAGCCCGGAATACTGGAATTGATGCAGCTGCAGGTGACTGGCTCCTGTTTCTGGACAGTGATGACACTGTTGCCCCCGAAACGCTTTCCGTGCTGAAGGATGCTGTGCAAACACCCGGTGTTCAGATTATCGGCTTCCAGTTCTGTACCGATGATGGGGAAGGAAAGCTTACACCCGGCGAGGATAGCTTCCCGGCGACAAATCAGCCCTTTGCGTTGGAAGACTGTCCGGAGTTTCTGCTCTCTCCGCCTTCCGCCGCATTTCGGCTGTGGCGTCGCAGTCTGTTTGTTGAATCAGGGATTCGTTTTCCCGCCCGTGTTTGGTATGAGGATATTCGTACCACGACCAAACTTTTTAGCCTTGCTGAAGGAATTATCGTTTTACCGGATCCGCTCTATCGGTACTTGCAGCGACCCGGTTCCATTATGAGCAATCAGAACTTGGATCGCAATCGGGAGATTCTGGATGCCTTTGACGACATTTTGGGCTGGTTTCAGGCCATGGGACTTCGGGATCTCTATGAAAATGAACTCTGTGCCATGACGGTAGAGCATGTGCTCCTGGCAGCTTCGGTTCGGGTGGCGAAGGCGGACTCTCGTAATCCGCTTCTGAAAGCTTTCCGGGAATATACCGACAACGCTTTTCCGAACTGGCCGGAGAATCCCTATCGCAGCCGTCTTTCCAAGCGCAAGACCCTGGCACTGCGGCTGATTCAAGGCGGGCATTTCCGGCTTCTTTCTTATCTGTTCCGATTGAAAGGATAAAATTGTTATGCTGTTCAGCGTGATTGTTCCCGTGTATAATGTAGCGGATTATCTGCCCAAGTGTATGGAGTCTCTGCTCCGGCAGAAATGCCAAAGCTGGGAGATCATCTTGGTGGACGACGGCTCCACAGACGGAAAGAGCGGTGCCCTCTGTGATGAATACGCCGCAAAGTACCCGGAACTGGTACGGGTGATTCATCAGCCCAACGGCGGCCTTGGCGCCGCCAGGAACACCGGAATGGAGGATGCGAAAGGGGAGTACCTGTTCTTTATCGACAGCGACGACTGGATCGCGGACAATACGCTCTCCCGGCTGACGGAGGAAATCGGGAAGACGCATGCTGATATGTACGTGTTTTCCTTCCGTTATGTCTCGGACTCCGGTGAAAAGCCCGCTGAATCCCGCCCATCCGGCAGTGCGTCTGACGTTCGCACGTTGCAAAGTACGCCGGATATGCTTCTGGATCCTCCCGGCGCCTGGATTCGAATTTGTAAACGTGGGCTGTTTCTGGATACCGGCATTCGGTTCCCGGGCCGGGTCTGGTATGAGGACCTGTGTACCACCCCGAAGTTGTTTCTCGAAGCAAAATCCATCGTTCAACTGGACGATGCGTTCTATTTCTATTATCTGCGCCAGGGCTCCATCATGCGCAACTCCAACCTGCGCCGGAATCTGGAGATTCTGAACGCGTTGGAGACGGTGCGGAGCTATTATGCAGAAAAGGGAGTTCTGGAAACCTACAAACCCCAGCTCACGGTATTGGCCGTGGATGACTGCTGCGCCGCCGCCCAGCGGGTGCTGATGGCGGACCCCAAGGCGGAATTTCTGCCGGAGTTTTTGGACTATGTGAGAAAGAACTACCCGTCTTACCGGAAGGAGCCCATGCTGAATCGGCTTGGGAAAAAGAAGCTGATTCTCCTCCGCCTGCTGGAGGGGAAGCACTACAAGCTTGCCAGAACTCTGTTCCGTGCAGCAAACAAACTGAAATAAAGAGGCAACCTCATGTTTTCCAAACTGAAAAACCTCAGAGGCAAAAAAGAAGGTGTTCTTGCGTGGAATACCTTAATGCTGTATATCCTGACCTTCTCCAGCACACTTCTTTCCCTGATTGTCTATCAGCGGGAGGGTAACATTTTACAGCCTGCTGGCATTGGCTTGCTTGGTGTTGCAACCGCCATTGCAGGCTATGTGGAACTTTTTATCGGCTTTGGATTTCTTCAGTCTGCCACGGAAGAGGTTGCCCGCAACCGGAATGATCATGATCGTCTAAACGTGATCATGACTTCAGTGACAATAAGCAAGCTTTTTCTTTCCGTGATTTCTTTGTTGGTCTTATTTGTCCTTTGTCAGGTGATTCCTGCCTGGCGGGAGAGATTAGGATTTTACTTGTTGTTCTTTCTCTTCACAGTCTTCAATACCCTGCTTCCGGATTATCTCTATCGCGGCATGGAAAAGATGACTGCTATCACCATTCGAACAGTCAGCATTCGTGTTTTTTCCACTGTCGGTATTTTTGTGTTCGTAAAAAAGCCGGAGGATATCTGGATCATTCCCACATTAACCGCCATTGGAAATTTCTTTGCGCTGTTTATCTGTTTTCATGATGCAAAAAAAAGACTGAATGTCCATTTTTGCCGCGTTACTGCTGCAGACGTCCTGATTCGCATGAAACAGTCCTCCATCTTTTTCTTCTCCCGCTTTGCCACCAGCGCTTACTCCTTCTTGAATACTTTGATTCTGGATCTCGTGGAGCCTGCCAAGATTCTGCGCGGTGGAAAGATGATCGAAAACCCTGTCCGCGGTTATTACACTTCCTCGGATAAGTTAATGAATACAGGCATGACTGCGCTTATGCCAATCTCGGACAGTCTTTATCCTTACATGGTGAAAAACCGCGATTATAAACTGGTGAAAAAGGTCCTGCTTATTCTAGAGCCGATCATCATTGCATTCAGTGTTGGAATGTTTATCATTGCCCCTGATTTTATGGTGTTCTTTTTTAAGGGGAATGAAGAGTTCAGACCCGCCGGAGATGTCCTTCGTGCAATGCTGCCTGCGGCGGTTGTGATCTTGCCCAGCTATCTATGCGGTTTTCCGGTTCTTTCACCAATAGGCCTTGCAAAACACGCAAATTACGCCACGATTTTTGGTTCTGTTATCCATATTATAAATCTGGCGATTCTGTACTTTACTGGAAACATTAATATGGTTACCTTGGGTGCAGCCATGTCTTTGACTCAGATTTTGATTCTCGCCTACCGCCTTGTGGTGATCTGGCGCCATCGGGATCGCTTAAAGGAGAATTATCATGTCGATGCTTCATAATCTTGCCGTGAAGACTGTGGGCGCACTCACGCCTATCCGGAAGAACCGGGTCGTCTTTTCCAGCTACGGGGGCCGGGGCTACTCCGACAGCCCCAAGGCCATCTGCGAAGTTCTGCGCCAAAGCGGGGAGGACCTGGACCTGGTCTGGCTCTGCAAGGATGAGGACGCCGTCAAAACGCTTCCCGAGGGCGTCCGGGCAGTTCCAAGCACCGGACTGAAAAAAATACGGGCTATGGCTTCCGCGAAAGTCTGGGTGGACAACTCCCGAAAGTATGACGCCAATAAGAAAAAGAGCCAGATCTACATGCAGACCTGGCACGGGTTTGCGCTGAAAAAAATCGAACAGGACGCGGAGCACGTTTTGGAACACTCCTATGTGGAAGCGGCCAAGCACGATTCCGCGCAGTGCGACGTAATTGTCTCCGGCAGCGGCTTTATGACAAAGCTTTTTCGGGAGTCCTTCTGGTATTCCGGCGCAGTGATGAACACCGGCACCCCCAGAAACGACATCTTTTATACAGATCACGCGATTTTGCACGCCAAGGTCTGCAAAGTTCTGGGCCTGCCGGAGGATCGAAAACTGGCCCTCTACGCACCAACCTTCCGGGACGATCATTCCGTGGACGCCTATCGCCTTGACGCGGATATGGTTCGCAGGAAGTGCGAGGAAAACTTCAACGGGCAGTGGACCGTACTGATCCGGCTCCATCCCAACGCGGCGGCCCAGTCCGCCGGCCTGTTTGCCTACGACGGGGATCGACTGGTGGACGCTACGGCCTATCCCGATATGCAGGAGCTGCTCTGCGCGGCTGGCCTGCTGATTACCGACTATTCCTCATCTATGTTCGACTACGCGTTGACCGGAAAGCCATTGGTACAATTTGCCACAGATATTGAAAGCTATCAAAAGGGCCGGGACTTCTACTTTCCCCTGGATCAGCTGCCTTTCCCTCTGGCCCGGAGCAATGAAGAGCTGGAAGCTATTCTGACGGACCTGCAGCCTCTTTGGACCAGCCAGGCCTGGGCTGAGTTTACCAGAGAAAACGAGTTCTGCGAGGACGGGCAGGCCTCTGTGCGGTGTGCCGCGCTGATTTTGCAGCAGATTAAAAAGGAGGATAAACAATGAAACGCGTGATCACCTATGGCACGTTTGATTTGCTTCATTACGGTCATATCAATCTGCTCCGCAGGGCGAAAGCGCTGGGAGACTATCTCATTGTGGTGCTGTCCACCGATGAATTCAACTGGAATGAAAAGCAGAAGAAGTGTTATTTCACCTACGAGGTGCGCAAGCAGCTCCTGGAGGCCATTCGCTATGTGGACCTGGTAATCCCTGAAGAGAGCTGGGATCAGAAGCTCTCCGACGTAAAGGAGTACCATGTGGACACCTTCGTTATGGGTGACGATTGGGCCGGAAAATTCGACTTTCTCAAGCCTTACTGCGAGGTGGTCTATCTGCCCCGTACCCCTGAGATCAGCACCACGCAGATCAAGCGGGACCTGAATCAAATGGGCTGAACGATGAAGGATTATTTTGGCAGGGAAGCCCATCTGAGCGAAAAGAAACTCTGGCTTCTGGATATGGATGGGACCATTTACATGGAGAATCGAATCTTTGACGGGACGCTGGAGTTCCTTTCTCTGATTCGAGCCCGAGGCGGCCGCTATGTGTTCATTACCAACAATTCTTCCAAGTCCGTGGAGGATTATTTGACGAAGGTTCGGAATATGGGGATTCCGGCAGGGGAGGAGGACTTCTTCACCTCAGCCCAGGCTGCGGTTCAGTTGCTTCAATCCCGTTTCCCCGGGGCCCGGGTCTACTGCCAGGGAACCGCCAGCCTGGTGGAAGAACTGCGCCAGGGCGGAATCGACGTCCGTTTGGACGTAGAGCCGGTGGACGTGGTGCTGACGGGCTTTGATTTGGAGTTGACTTCCGAAAAGCTGCGGCGGACCTGTCAGATACTGACGGAGCAGAAGAACGTCGCCTACTACGCCACGAATCCCGATTTAGTCTGTCCAGTCAGCTTTGGATACGTTCCGGACTGCGGCTCCATGAGCGTTATGATTCGAAATGCCACAGGACGGGATCCGGTTTTCATCGGTAAGCCGGAGCCCACCATGATCCGCATAGTCATGGACCGATTTGGCTATACGCCCGAGCAGACCGTCGTGGTAGGAGATCGGGTCTATACCGATATTGCCGCCGGTGTGAATGCCGGGGTTACCACGATCGGCGTTCTGTCCGGAGAAGCCACTGTGGAGGATTTCAAGGTCGGACCCTGTCCCAGCTACCTTTTTTCGGACATTAAAGAAATACTGTGCGCGATTCAGACAACCGCTTCATGAACAATTTGTTTTAAAAATCGCCTGACTTCCAAAGAAGCCAGGCGATTTTTTTAAAAAATTCTTTGTGAATTTACTCCGCCAGCTCGTTGCCGGTGAAGTAGCGGTAGAGGTAGGTCACCACGTAGCCGCGGGTGCAGGGCGTCTTGGCTTGGAACTTGCCGTCCTCGCCCTTTTCCAGGCCCTTTTCATAGGCCCAGATGGCCCCCTCGTAGTACCAGT